>CANJRL010000021.1 GCA_947476675.1 Phycisphaerales bacterium | reverse complement strand
GGTCGGCGCGGCGCGGCCACCTGCCCGCGAGGAGACTGGAGAACTCTGCCCATGCGCACGCTCGCCCTCATCGCCGCCGCCGCTCTCGGCGCCTCGGCCCAGGCCGCCATCGTCAACTTCACCGCCAGCCTGAGCCCCCTGCAGGAAGTCCCGCCGAACACCTCCCCGGCCTTCGGCCACGGCGACCTCGCGTTCGACACCGTCGCCCTCACCTTCACCTTCAATCTCTCCGTGCACGACCTCACGGCCTCCATTCTCGCCTCGCACATCCACCAGGCCCCCGCCGGGACCAACGGCCCGGTGATCTTCAACATCGGCAACGCGTCGGTCTACACCCCGATCGGCGCCAACGAGTTCACCGTCAGCGGCAGCGGCTCGTTCACCGCCTCGCAGGCCGCCGCGCTGCTCAACGAGGGCCTCTACTTCAACGTCCACACCTCCAACTTCCCGGGCGGCGAGATCCGCGGGCAGATCGTCCCCGCGCCCGGCGCCGCGGGCCTCCTGGCTCTCGCAGGCGTCGCCGGGCTTCGCCGCCGCCGCCGCTGACGCCGCCGCCGCACACACCGATGGCTCCCACGACGCCGCGCGCGCATCCCTCGCGCGGCGTCGTTCATTCCCGGCGTCCGAACGAGCACGGTGGATCCGGCCACCCCGGGGTGGCCTCACCGGTAGACTGCGGCACGATGTCCGTGCTTGCCTCGAATCCCCTGGTTGGCGGCAGCATCGGCGCAACCGGCGATGACGCCCTCTTTGTCGCCGAACTCCGGGGCGTCAAGAAGCACTACTTCAAGCCCGACGGCTCGATCCTGGTCGAGGCTCTCCGGGGCGTGAATCTTCGCGTCCCCCGCGGCCAGTACATCGCCATCATGGGCGCCTCCGGGTCCGGCAAGTCCACCCTCATGAACATCCTGGGGTGCCTCGACCGCCCCACCCACGGCGCGTACCTGCTCGACGGGCTCGACGTGTCGAACATGGACGATGAGACGCTGAGCCACTATCGGGGAAGGAAGATCGGCTTCATCTTTCAGGCCTTCAACCTCATCAGCACGAACACCACCGAGGAGAACGTCGAAACCCCGCTGTTCTACCAGGGGGTCGGCAAGGCCGAGAGGAGGCGCCGCGCCATCGAGAAACTCGGCCTGGTCGGCCTCGGCGAGCGCCTCGGCCACCGCCCCAGCGAACTCTCGGGGGGTCAGCAGCAGCGGGTTGCCATCGCCCGCGCTCTGGTCACCGAGCCCGTTGTGCTCATGGCCGACGAGCCGACCGGCAACCTCGATTCCACCACCGGCAAGGCCATCCTCGGCCTCTTCGACGACCTCCACCATGCCGGCATGACCATCATCATGGTCACCCACGACGATTCGGTCGCCCAGCGCTGCCAGCGGGTCGTGCGGCTCAAGGACGGCGATATCGACACCGACACCCTGCCGCCCGATTGACCGGCCGACCGCCCGGCCACGCTCCGAGCCCCTTCCGTCGCGTCGGGGCCGGGCCGGGCATAATGACCGGCCCCCCGGCGCCAACGCGGGCCGGGCGGCAAGGAGTCCCCGCGCAGCATGGGCACATCCAACGCATTTCTGTACGCCGTGATCGCCGTCGTCGCGATCATCGCGCTGGTCTTCGGTTTCGTCGTCCTGCAGTTCCTGAACCTGTACATCCAGGCGCTGTTCAGCGGGGCGCCCGTGCGGCTGTTCGACCTGATCGGCATGCGCCTGCGCAAGGTCGACGCGCGGACGATCGTCTACGGCCGCATCCGTGCCGTGAAGTCGAACCTCGACATCTCGACCAAGCAACTCGAGACCCACTACCTCGCCGGAGGCCGCGTGCCGAGCGTCATCAACGCGATGATCGCCGCCGATCGGGCCAAGATCAATCTCGCGTACGACACCGCCTGCGCCATCGACCTCGCGGGACGCGACATCCTCGAGGCCGTGCAAACCTCGGTGAACCCCAAGGTCATCGACGTGCCCAACCAGAACGCCGGCCGCGCCACCATCGACGGCGTCGCCCAGGACGGGATCCAGCTCAAGGTCAAGGCCCGCGTCACGGTGCGGGCCAACATCGCCCGGCTGATCGGCGGCGCCACGGAGGAGACCATCGTCGCCCGCGTCGGCGAGGGCATCGTCACCACCATCGGCTCCTCGGTCAGCCACAAGCGGGTGCTCGAGAACCCCGATCTCATCTCCAAGACCGTGCTCAACAAGGGCCTCGACGCGGGAACCGCGTTCGAGATCCTCTCGATCGACATCGCCGACGTCGACGTCGGCCAGAACATCGGCGCGATCATCCAGGCCGATCAGGCGGAGGCGGATAAGAAGCGCTTCCAGGCCGAGGCCGAGAAGCGCCGCGCCCTGGCCATGGCCCTCGAGCAGGAGAACAAGGCCAAAGTGCAGGAAAACCGCGCTCTGGTCGTGCTCGCCGAGGCCGAGGTGCCCAAGGCCATCGCCGAATCGCTCCGCACCGGGAACATGGGCGCGATGGACTACTTCCGCATGCGCAACATCCAGAGCGACACCGACATGCGGGCCTCGATCGCCGGCGGGAACGCCGCCGACGGCCGCGGGCCTCAACTCGGCGGCAGCGCGGGCTGAGGTTCCCCGCGCCGGAGACGGGCCCCGGCGGTCACCGCCTGTCGGCCCGCGCAGCGTCCCGGAGCAGTTCCGCCATCCGCTTGCGGCGGTACGCCTCGTTGGTCGCCATCGTCGGGGTTTCGACGGCGCGCGCCCGGTCGGCGCTGCGCGAGCGCTCCTCCACCGCCTCCTCGCGCGCCAGCGCGCCCCTGGCCGGCAGACTCCCTCGGAGAATCGGCTCGCCCTCGGCGGCTTCCGCGGCGACGTAGTTCGACACCCGCGACGACAGCCGGCCTTCCTCGGGCGCTTCCGCCATCACGCCCACGGGGCCGCGGGCCCCACCGCGGGCTGCCGAGAGGTGATCGCCCCCGACGTGGAACACCGTTCCCGGGGGGATCTCGGGGAACGTGCCGTCGCGGTTCTGCACATAGGACGACCGCGGGAACGATGCGCCAACCGCGCCGTTGAAGCGGTAGTAGGCGCCGGTCTTGTCGTCGCGATACAGCCGCTCCCAGCCGGTGTCCTGCCGCAGTTCCACTCGTGAACCCACGGAGCGGAGACTGGAGTTCTGCGGCCCGAGGTCGGCAACGCCCTGATCGATCAGCCTGAGGTTGCTCCGGGCCCCGATGCCGCGAGCGGGCTGAAAGGGGTCATTCCGCGCCGACGAGATCTGCGCGGCGGTCGAAGACGCCATCAGGGCGAGCATCGGCATCGAGCGGAGGCGGCGCGGAGCGGTCATGGCGGTTCACCGTCATCGGATACTACGCCCGGGGGGTTCAGCGAGCGACACTAGGCGCCGGCCGGCGCCACCAGCCGCCGCGCCCAGGCCGCGGTCATTGCGGCCAGCGCGAGGAGCAGGGCTCCGGTTGCCTGGTGCGCGGTGGTGAACAGCACGTCGAGGGAGTGCGGGGTGTCGCGATGGCGGTACATCAGCACGGCGCCGAGGGCGGCGCCCCCGAGAAGGATCTGCAGGCCCGCGGTGTGCATGATCGCCTTGCCGGTTTTGGCGAGCGCGGGCTCATCCTCCAGAGCCCTCGCGGCGCGCACCGCCGTGGCGATCGCGAGGGTGAGGACGATGAAGGCGTTGACCGCGTGCGTCGAGACGATGTGGAGGTACCCCGCCGACTTGTCAAAGTGTCTGGCCGCGGCCCCGAGGCAGAGTTGGACCAGCAACAGCCCGACGAGCGCCGCGCTGATGGTGCGGGGCGCGCCGGGGCGGACCGCCGGCAGCGCCGGAACCGGGCCGCCGGGGCGCGTCCAGCGGGGGCTCAGGATGCACGCGAGCACGCACATGAAGGCGAAGTAGATCTGCCCCGTGATGCCGTGAACGAAGGCCAGGCTGAGCAGGGGCGTGGTGCCGGTCTGGCTCAGCGTGAATGTGCCCGTGACGCGGAGTGCCCCGAGGATTCCCTGGGCGATGACGGCGACCAGGGCGACGACCGCGAGTGCTTTGGCCCCGCGCCGGTGGTCGGTGGCGAGCGTGAACCCGGTGAGGACCAGTGTCGTGAGGCCGACGAGGGTGCCGAAGAGCCGGTGTCCGTGCTCAAAGTACACGCCGCCTTCCATGTGGCGGAGCGGCAGCAGGAACATGTTGTAGCCAAAGGAGTTGGGCCAATCGGGCACGGCCAGACCGGCCTGCTTGCTGGTGACCAGACCCCCGATGGTGAGCAGGGGCAGCACCGAGGCTGCGGCGACAACGGCGAAGCGGCTCAGCCAGTCGGGCTCTGCCGCCGGGGGTTGCGCACCTCGCCTTCCCATGGCGGCGCCCGCCGCGGCCAGCGCCGGGAAGGCGAGAAGCCACGCTCCCAGCGCGAGCAACCATTCCTGGCGCAAGGAATTGCGCTCCTCCGGATTGCTGAGCAGCGAGCCGAGGATGAGGAGGTTGACCAGGCCGGTGATAAGTCCCGCGAGGAGCCCGACGCGGACGGCGGAACCGCGGACCGACTGCCCAACGGCCCATCCTGCGGCAACCTGGGTGAGGCCCATGACAACCGCGACCGCGATGGGCGGCGCCTCGATTCCTGGAAACCGGGCGATGAAGCCGAAAGTCCACATTGCGACGGCGGCTCCGAAGCCGTGGACCAGAGCGGGCGCCAGCACGCGCGGGCGGGAGGCGGCGTGAGTCATGTGGAGTCCGGTGAACGAGGCCGCCGCATTTCGGATTCAAACATCCGTGAGAGGCGGTCTCAGTTTGTGTGATGCCCGCACAGGGCCTTGACGAGTTCGGGTGAGATCGTAACGATTACAGGCTGGCAGCAAAGGCGACGATCTGGTCCCCGTCAACCGACTTCGTTCGCACATCCTAACCGGTTTCCCTCATGCTCGCGAGCGGGTGAGGGGCCGACCGGCGGCGAGGAAGGACTCTCGGACGTGTCACATCTGTTCCCAAAATGGATGAATCACCTGCCGACGGCGGGCGCGCTGGCGGCGGTGGGGGGGCTGACGTTCGTTTCGGTTGCGGGGTGGTACTACCTGACGCCGGACTTCTGGCGGGTCGGGTACCAACCCAAGCAGCCGGTGGCGTTCTCGCACCAGATCCACGCCGGGCAACTGGGCATGGACTGCCGCTATTGCCACACCCACGTCGAGGAGTCGTACCACGCCAACGTTCCGGCGACGAGCACGTGCATGAACTGCCATACGGTGGTGAACCAGACCACCGGGTACCTGAAGAAGGCGGTCAGCGCGGACGGCGCGAGCCCCTCGGCGCACTGGGTGAGCAAGGACCTGGCCCTGGTGCGCGAGTCGTACGACGGGGGCAGGCCGATCGAGTGGCGGCGGATCCACAAGGCGCCGGATTACGTCCACTTCCCGCACTCGGCGCACCTGAAGGCCGGGATCTCCTGCTATTCCTGCCACTCGCGCATCGACGAGATGCCGGTGGTGTACCACGCCAAGGGCCTGGGCATGGGGTGGTGCCTTGATTGCCATCGCCAGCCCGAGAAGCACCTCATCGACACGTCGCAGATCCGCGTGACCGACCTGCGCGTGGTGGAGCAGCAGCTCAAGAGCCCGACGCAGATCGAGTCGGGCAAGGCGCTCAAGGAGAAGGCCGGGCTGCTCCCGCCTCAGCACTGCGGCGCCTGCCACTACTGATGCCGCCCGCGGCTCCCCCCGATCGAGCGTCGAACCGACGGACCGAAGACCACGCCGAGCGAACCACGACCATGAGCCAGCACGATCAGTGCCCGTCGAGCAAGAAGGAAGGCAAGCCGGTCAGCCCCGCGCGCGCGGCGGCGGAGGTCAACGCCGCCTCCGGCAAGGCGTACTGGCGCAGCCTCGACGACCTCGCGGACACCCCGGAGTTCCGCGAGCGGCTGGAGCGCGAGTTCCCGGCGATGGCGTCGGAGATCTCGGAGGAGACGCGTCGCGACTTCCTGAAGTTGATGGCGGCGTCGCTGGCGCTGGCCGGGGTGGTGGCGATGCCCGCCTGCCGCCGCACGGACCACAAGATCTTCGCCTACAACCGCGACCCCGAGAACATCATCCCGGGCAACTTCCTGTACTACGCGACGGCGATGCCGATGCCGGGCGGGGGCGCCCAGGGCCTGCTCGCCAAGACCGTGACCGGGCGGCCGATCAAGGTCGAGGGCAACCCGCTCCACCCCAACAACCAGGGCAAGAGCGACGCGGTGGCGCAGGCCTCGGTGCTCGACCTGTACGACCCGGACCGATCGACGTCGGTGCGGCACGCCGGCGCGGTGAGCGATTGGGGCGCGTTCGCCGAGTTCGCCGCGCAGCATTTCAAGCGGTTTGACGCGACCGAGGGCGAGGGCCTGGTCTTCCTGGTGGAGAAGACGACCAGCCCCTCGCGTGACGCGGTGCGCGACCGCGTGCTGCGCAAGTGGCCGAAGTCGCGGTGGATGCCCTACGAGGCCGTGGACAACGAGGGGGGCCTTGCGGGCGTCGAGGCGGCGCTGGGAGGCCCGGCGCGGGTGCGGCCGAATCTCGCCAAGGCGAAGGTGATCCTGAGCCTGGACAACGACTTCCTGGGCGAGCCCGGGGCGCTCGCCGAGGCGAGGCAGTTTGCCGCCGGGCGCCGCGTGTGGGACCGCGAGGCGTCGAAGTCGCGGATGAACCGGCTGTACGCGGTGGAGTCGGCGTACACGATCACCGGCGGCGCGGCCGATCACCGTCTCAAGGCCCGTCCGTCGGAGATTCCGACGATCGCGATGGCGATCGTGGCGGCGACGATGGCCAGGCTGGGGGGCGGGGGCGAGGTGGCCGCCGCGGCGGGCGCCAAGGGCAAGGCCAGCGGGGAGTTCGCGAAGTGGATCGAGGCGGTCGCCGAGGACCTGGCCGGGGCCAAGGGCGAGGCGCTGGTGACGGCGGGGCGGACGCAGCCCGCGGCGGTGCACGCGGCGGTGGCGGCGCTCAACGACGCCCTGGGCGCGACCAACAACACGGTGGTGTACCTGCCGATGGGCGTGGACGAGGGCGCATCCTCGCTGGATTCGATCCGCGGGCTGGCGCGCGTGCTGGAGCGCGGGCAGGTGGACACGCTGGTGGTCGTCGGCGCCAACCCGGTGTTCAACGCCCCGGCGGACCTTGATTTCGCCGCGAAGTTCGCCAAGGCGAAGACCACGATCCATCTCGGCGTGTGGGAAGACGAGACCGGCGCCGCCTCGACGTGGCACGTCAACCGTGCTCACTACCTCGAGTCGTGGGGCGACGTGGCCTCGGGCGACGGGACGATCTCGGCGGTCCAGCCGATGATCGCGCCGATCTTCGACGGGAGGAGCGACATCGAGTTCCTCTCGGTGCTCGCCGGCGAGCCGGACGCCAGCGGGTACACCATCGTGCGGCGCACCTGGCGCGATCGTCTGGGCGTGACCGACATCCCGGCGTTCGACCGGGCGTGGCGGCGGGCGCTGCACGACGGCGTGCTGGCGGATTCGGCGAGCAAGCCGCTGGCGGCGAAGATCAACAGCGCGGCGGTGGCGTCGCTGGTGGGCAAGTGGGAGCCGGCGGCGCGGGGCGCGTCGGGGACGCTCGAGGTCGTGTTCGCGCCGGACCCCCGGACGCACGACGGGAGGCACGCGAACAACGGATGGCTGCAGGAACTGCCGCACCCGATCTCCAAGGTCACCTGGGACAACCCGGTGCTGGTCAGCCCCTCGACGGCGCGGAAACTGGGCCTCCCGCTGGAGATGGGCGACGGCAGGGCGAGGCCGATCGCGGTCCTGCTGAACGGGCGGCGTCTGGAGACGGTCGCGTGGATCAGCCCCGGCGTCGCCGACGACACGATCGTGCTGACGCTCGGCGGCGGGCGGCGCAAGGGCGGGCGCATCGCCGAGGGCACGGGCCAGAACACCTACGCGCTGCGCGAGAGCACGGCGATGTGGACGGCGACCGGCGCCCAAGCGCCGCGGCGGCTGTTCGATGACGAGAAGGAGGCCTCGTACCACACGCTGCTGGCGTGCACGCAGGACCACCACTCGCTGGACGGGCGCCCGATCCTCCGCGACGTCGACCTGGCCGCCTGGCAGCGGTTCGGGGACGAGATCGCGAAGGACACCGATGCCTACGGTAACGTGCGCGTGCTGAACTTCGCGGAGCGGCTGGGCGACGAGACGCACCTGCCGGCCAACCGCGACGTGTACCTGCCCGAGCAGTCGCACGGCTACGAGACCGACCCCGAGACCAAGGGCAAGGGGCGCGATCCGGATTCCGCCCGGCCCCCCGAGAATGCGCAGCAGTGGGGCATGGCGATCGACCTGACGACCTGCACGGGCTGCGGGGCCTGCGTGACTGCGTGCCAGGCGGAGAACAACATCCCGATCGTGGGCAAGGCCGAGGTGTGGAAGGGCCGCGAGATGCACTGGATCCGCGTCGACCGGTACTTCTCCGGCGACGAGGAGAACCCGGAGCTCTCGGTCCAGCCGGTGGCGTGCGTGCACTGCGAGAACGCACCGTGCGAGACGGTGTGCCCGGTGAACGCGACCATCCACGGGACCGAGGGCCTGAACGAGATGGCGTACAACCGCTGCATCGGGACGCGGTACTGCAGCAACAACTGCCCGTACAAGGTGCGGCGGTTCAACTGGTTCGACTACGCGAGCAAGCAGTTCCGCGGCGGGTTCGGGCAGCTCGGCGAGGGCATCCCGAACGACCTGATGCCGCGGAACGAGAACTTCGTCCCGCCGCGGCTCCGCGCGAAGGTCTCGGAGCTGCGCTCCATGCAGTACAACCCGAACGTGACGGTCCGGTACCGCGGCGTGATGGAGAAGTGCACGTACTGCATCCAGCGGATCAACCGCGCCCGGGTGGAGACGAAGCTCCAGGACCTCAAGCACATCCCGGACGGGTTCTTCGAGGTGGCGTGCCAGCAGGCGTGCCCGACCGAGTCGATCGTGTTCGGCGACATCACGGACAAGACCAGCCGGGTGTCGGCGCTGCGCGAGCACGGCCGCTCGTACATGCTGCTCTATTACCTCAACACCCGGCCCCGGACGACGCACATGGCGCGGATCCGCAACCCCAACCCGCGCCTCGTCGCCGAGGAGCGGAAGCGGCGCTGGGAGCAGCCCTTCCACCACGAGGGCGGGCACGACGAGGAGGGGCGCGGCTCGGAGCACGGCGCCCCGGCCGGGGGCCACGCCTCGCTCGCCCCGGGCCGCGGGGATTCGCTGCTGAGCCTGCCCGTGCTGGCCTCCCCTCCCGCTGATCCATCCCGGCGCCGGGCGTTGGCGTCGGTCATCTCCGGAGTCCTCTCGTGAGCGCGATCCCTCCAGACAGAGTGACGGCGGAGCGGCTGGCGGGGCTGGGCCCCCAGAAGCGCCGGCTCGACCCGGTGACGGGCGACGGCACGCTGATCGAGGACCCGGCGGCAGAGATCCCGCTGGTTCTGGGCAACCACACGTTCGCGTCGGTGACCAGCACCATCTGCGGGTGGGTGGAGAAGCCCCAGCCCGGGGTGTGGCTGCCCTTGTTCCTGACCGCCGGCGGGGTGGCGACGATGTGCGCGGTGATGATCGTGTACCTGATCATCACCGGCGTCGGCGTGTGGGGGCTGAACACGCCGGTGGGGTGGGGCTTCGACATCACCAACTTCGTGTTCTGGGTGGGCATCGGCCACGCCGGGACGCTGATCTCCGCGATCCTGTGCATCTTCAAGCAGAAGTGGCGCACGAGCATCAACCGGGCGGCGGAGGCGATGACGATCTTCGCGGTCATCTGCGCCGGCACGTTCCCCGGCATCCACGTCGGTCGGGTGTGGTTCGCGTGGTTCCTGTTCCCGATCCCGAACTCGTACTGGATCTGGCCGAACTTCCGCTCGCCCCTGCTCTGGGACGTGTTCGCGGTCGGGACCTATTTCACCGTGTCGCTGCTGTTCTGGTACATGGGGATGATCCCCGACCTGGCGACGCTGCGCGACCGGGCGGTGATGAACATCAACCGCACGGCGAGTTTCGTGGGGCTGATCCGCATCCCGATCGGGAAGATCGCGGCGTACTTCTACGGGTTCCTGTCCCTGGGCTGGCGCTTCAGCATGAGGGGCTGGTGGAACTACGAGAAGGCGTACATCCTGCTCGCCGGGATGAGCACCCCCCTGGTGCTCTCGGTGCACTCGATCGTGTCCTTCGACTTCGCGGTCGCGGTGATCCCTGGGTGGCACACCACGATCTTCCCGCCCTATTTCGTCGCGGGCGCCATCTTCTCTGGCTTCGCGATGGTGCTGACGCTGATGATCCCGATGCGGGAGCTGTACCCCGGGATGAAGGACTTCCTGACGCTCAAGCACATCGAGAACATGTGCAAGATCATCACCGTGACGGGGTCGATGGTCGGGTTTGCGTACGCGATGGAGTTCTTCATCGCGTGGTACGGCGGGAACCCCTACGAGCTGAAGGTGTTCCTGAACCGTGCGTTCGGGCCCTACTGGTGGGCCTACTGGATCATGGTGTCGTGCAACGTGATCTCGCCGCAAGTGTTCTGGTTCAAGTGGGCGCGGACGACGCCCTGGTTCATCTTCATCATCACGATCTTCGTGAACATCGGGATGTGGTTCGAGCGGTTCGTGATCATCGTGACCAGCCTGCACCGCGACTTCCTGCCCTCCTCGTGGGGGATGTACTCGCCGACATGGGTGGAGATCCTGACCTTCGTGGGCTCGTTCGGGATCTTCCTGTCGCTGTTCTGCCTGTTCCTGCGATTCCTGCCCATGATGGCGATCAGCGAGATCAAGAACGTGATGCCGGCGGCGCACCCGCACGCCGACCTCATCGCGCTGGCGCGGGGCGAGAAGCCCTCGCGGCACGCGGACGGTCACCACGGCAACCGCGCCGGGGAGGGGCACTGAGATGAGCGCAGCAACGGACGCAACCAAGCCGGCCGGCCCCGCCAGGGTGTGGGGCGTGATGGGCGAGTTCGCCGGCCCGACCGAGCTGCTCCACGGCTGCCTCGCCGTCCGCGAGGCGGGGTGGCGGAAGTGGGACGCGTATTCGCCGTTCCCCGTGCACGGTCTGGAACTGGCCATGGGCCTCAAGCCCAGCCGGGTGTCGATGATCGTGCTCCTTGGCGCGATGTGCGGCGCCGGGGGCGGGTTCGCGCTGCAGTACTGGACCAGCGCCGTCGCGTACCCCATGGTGGTCCAGGGCAAGCCCTTCGGCGCGTGGGAGCCGTTCACCCCGGTGACCTTCGAGCTGGGCGTGCTGCTCGCGTCCTTCGGGGCGATCCTGGGGATGCTGACGCTGAACGTGCTGCCCCGGTGGCACCACCCGCTGTTCAAGAAGGAGCGCTTCCTCAAGGTGAGCGACGACCGGTTCATGGTCGCTTTGGAGGCGCGGGACCGGAACTGGAGCCTCGAGGGCGCCACGCGGCTGCTCAAGCAGGCGGGCGCGACCAACATCGACGTGGTGGAGGAGTGAAGCCGGTGACCGCGAACAGGCCCATCCCGAGAGTGCTCCCCGTCGCGGCGCTCGCCGCCCTCGCCGCGGCCCTGCCCGCGTGCCGCGGCGAGCGCGAGGACGGCCCGCCCCGCACGTTCTTCAACGGCGGCGAGGACCAGCCGAAGTACAAGGCTCAGGCGCAGAGCAGGTTCTTCAAGGACGGGCGGACGATGAGGCCGCCGGTCAGCGGGACCGTGGCCTTCGGGCGCACCCCCGAGATGTCGTGGGGAGGCTCGGACGTCGAGAAGTCCGCCTCCGCCGCGTGGGTCGCGGAGGACCGCTCGCAGCTGCTCGCCGAGGACGATGCGCTGTTCCGCGGCATCGGTCCGGATGGCAAGTACGTGCGGTACATCCCGGTCCCGGTGACCGAGCGCATGCTCAGGCGGGGCCAGGAGCGGTTCAACATCTACTGCACGCCGTGCCACTCCTACACCGGCAACGGGATGGGTCTCGTGGGGTCGCAGTGGTCGTACGCGCTGCCCAACTTCCACGACGAGAAGTACATCCAGGGCCCGAAGGGCGACCCGGAGAAGAGCCTCGACGGGTACATCTTCCACACGATCCGCAACGGCGTGCCGAACGCCCCGGGCGTGCAGCCGGCGCTGAAGATGCCGGCGTATCGCAACCAGGTCACCGAGCGCGACGCGTGGGCGATCGTGTCGTACGTGCGGGCGCTGCAGCGCGGCGCCTCGATGCCCCTGGAGCGCGTGCCGCAGGAACTCAGGCCCGAACTCGAGCGGATGAAGGGGGCGCAGCCCGCGAAGCCGGCGGCGTCTGCGCCCGGCTCGCCCCCGACCATCGCCGCCGCCAAGGAGGCAACGCCGTGAGCCACGCCACCGGTCACGCCCACGAGCACCATTTCGAGCCCGACCCGGCGCTGTTCGCGGAGCCGAACGTCCGCGCTGGCGGCGCGGCCCGCGGCTTGTCCCTGGCCCTGATCATCGCGGGGCTGGCGCTGGGCGGGTTTGTCTACCTCCAGTCCGCCGGGGCCGACAAGCCCGCGATGCGCGTGGCGATGCTGTCGTACCACACGGGATTCCTGGCGAGCATCGCGTTCTTCATCGGGGCGCTCGGGTTCGTGATGATCCTGCACCAGACCGCGGCCGGGTGGTCTGCGGTGATCCGCCGCCAGTTCGAGAACCTCATGAGCCTGGCGCCCGTGGGGGCGCTGCTCTTCCTCCCCACCCTGGTCCTGTGCTACACCAAGCCCGGCCTGCTCTGGAAGTGGATGGATCCGGCGCACGTCGCGGGGGACGTGATCTTCCAGAAGAAGCAGGCGTTCCTCAATCTGCCGTTCTTCACCGTCCGGGCCCTGGCGTTCTTCGCGGTCTGGGCCGGCTTCGCGTTCGCGCTGCGCTCGCTCTCGCTCCGCCAGGATGCGGACGGCGACCGCTGGAAAACGCGCACCATGCGGAAGATCTCCGCGCCGGGGCTGCTGCTCTTCGCGCTCGCGACGGCGTTCGCCGGGTTCGACTGGGGCATGGCCCTCGACTTCCACTTCTTCTCGACCATGTGGGGCGTCTACTTCTTCGCCCAGTCCATGCTCGCGACCCTTGCCCTGGGCACGCTGACCCTGATCGTCCTGCGGTCCGCCGGGCGGCTCGAGGGCCTGGTCCGAGACGAGCACTTCCACGACCTGGGCAAGCTGCTCTTCGGGTTCACGATCTTCTGGGCGTACATCTCGTTCAGCCAATACTTCCTGATCTGGTACGCCAACATCCCGGAAGAGACATCGTTCATGATGGCCCGCCGCGAGCACGGGTGGCTGAGCCTCTCGAGCGCGCTGGTGGTGGGCAAGTTCGTGATCCCGTTCCTGGCGCTGCTCCCCAGGCCCAACCGCCGCAGCATGGCGGTGCTGCCCCTGGTCTGCGTCTGGATTCTCGGGATGCACCTGCTCGACCTGTTCTGGGTGGTGCAGCCCGAACTGACCAAGGGCCCGGATGCGCCGGGGCCTTCCCTGACCCCGGTGGTTATCGCCGGCATTCTGTCGCCCCTGTGCGTCATGCTGGGGGCTTTCCTGTGGCGGATCGCGTCCGTGCCGCTGGTCCCGCTGCAGGATCCCCGCCTCCCGCAGTCGCTGACCCACCGGAACAGCATCTAGAGTCTTCCCGCTCGCGAATTCTTCCGGCCCCACGAGAAACCCATGGAAGGCTACCGACCGAATCCGAACACGCCCGACTTCGCCCACCAGTCCGACGAGTGGCATCGCCACGGGATGGTCGGCGAGGCCGTGCCGATGCAGGCCCACGGGAAGGACGCGTCACCCAAGACGGTGATCGTGATCATGCTCCTGAGCTTCCTGCTCATCGCGGCGGTGGCGTTCTCGGCGGAATGGCTCTTCAACGTGGTCAAGGACCACGAGGTCGCGGAGAAGCTCGAGGTCGACACCGGCTCGGACTATGTGCAGGCCTACGCCCAGAGCAAGCGCGAACTCGAGAGCGTGGCCTGGGCCAACGAGACGTTCACCCAGGCCCGGGTGCCCATCGACGTGGCCATCAAGGACACCGCGGCCTGGTACGCCGAGGTGCAGAAGAATCAGCAGCCCCGAGGCAAGTAACCCGCACTCCCATGCCCCTGTTCTCGGCCACATCTCCGCGGAAGTCTCCGACGCGGCGCACCCGCGGAATCGGCGGGCGCCCCATCGCGGCGGCCGCGCTCGCGCTGGCGGCGGCCGGTGCGCGGGCGCAGATCATCATGGATCAGCCGCCCAGGGACCTCGCGGGCATCGACATCGCCGAGAAGCGGGGCGCCCAGATCCCCCTCGACACCCCGCTGATGGACCACACCGGCGCCGCCGTGCGGCTGGGCGACTACTTCGACGGCAAGCGGCCGGTGGTGCTCCTGATGGCGTACTACACCTGCCCGATGCTGTGCGGGCTGGCTTTGGCGGACCTGCAGAAGGCGGTGCGGGGGCTGAACCTGGAACTGGGCAAGGACTACCGCGTCGTGGTGGTCTCGTTCGACCACCGCAACAGCGTGTCGGACGCGGCGGCGAAGCGCGACATCTACGTGAACGACGCCGTGCCCATGGCGATCGAGCACAGGAGGCCCCCGTCTCCCGGGGACGACGTGTGGCCGTTCCTGCTCGCGACGGAGCAGAACGCGAGGCTCGTCTCCGATTCGGTCGGGTTCGCGTACCGATTCATCCCCGAGACCGGCGAGTACGCCCATCCCACGGCGCTGATGGTGCTCACGCCCTCCGGCGCCGTCTCGAACTATCTGTACGGGCGGTTCGGCTCGACCTACGGCGAGAAGGACCTCCGCCTGGCGATCATGGACGCGTCTCGCGGGAAGGTGGGGACGGTCTTCGACAAGATCCTGTGGGCCTGCTACCACTACGACCCGGCCCGGGGCACGTGGACGATGCAGGCGATGACCGTGATGCGCATCGGCGGCGCGGCGTCGGTGCTCGGAGTGTGCGGCTTGGTGGGCGCGTCGCTGGTGATGCGCCGGCGGCGTCTGTCGGCCTTGTCGGGCGGCTCGGTGGCGGCTTCGGCCCCGCCCCGCGCCGTGCCTGCGTCCTGAGTTGGCGTGGAGCCTCGAACGAGCATGGTGACCCGTATGGCAACGACTCCCAACCCGACGCGGAACCTTCCCGGCGCCCCGGCGCGTCTCCTCGGCGCGGCGGCGGCAGCGCTCGCCTCGTCCGGGGCCTGCGCCGACCAGGGGCCGGTCTCTCGCCTGCTCTTCCCCAAGTCGGCCGCGACGTACGCCTCCGACAACGACGACGTGATGCTCTTCGTCTTCTGGGTGAGCCTGTTCTTCTTCGTGCTGCTGATGGGCCTGATGGCGTACTGGGCGGTGCGCTACCGCCGCAGGCCCGGCGTGCCGCAGCAGCGGAGCCCGTCGCACAGCCTGGCGCTGGAGCTGCTCTGGTCGGGCATCCCGCTGATCCTGTGCTGCGTGATGTTCTGGTGGGGCTTCAAGATCTACATGCACATGCACGTCACCCCGGCCAAGGCCGAGGTGGTGAACGTGACCGCGAAGAAATGGGCGTGGACGTGGGAGTACGGCAACGGCGGCTCCTCGACCGAGACGGTGAGGCTGGCGGACAAGGAGTCGCCGGTCTACGTCGTCCCGCAGGGCAGGCCGATCAAGCTCCTGATGCACAGCCAGGACGTCATCCACTCGCTGTACATCCCGGCGTTCCGCAAGAAGATCGACGTGATGCCCAACCGGTACACGACGTACTGGTTCAACGCGACCGAGCCGGGCGACTACAACCTGTTCTGCGCCGAGTACTGCGGCGACCAGCACTCGCAGATGATGGCGCTGATCCAGGTCAAGCCCGAGGCCGAGTACCAGGCCTGGCTCGCCGAACTGGTGAACACCGACCGCTTCAGCCTGCTCGATCTGGGCAAGAAGCTCTACATCACCAAGGGGTGCAACGCGTGCCACAGCGTCGACGGCTCCGCCGGCACGGGCCCTTCGTGGAAGGGCATCTACATGAAGGAGCACGAGATGACCGACGGCGCCCGGCTGACGGCCGATGAGAACTACATCCGCGAATCGATCCTGGTGCCCGCCGCCCACATCGTGAAGGGCTTCGCCAACCAGATGCCCTCGTTCCAGGGGCAGCTCAAGGACCGCGAGCTGGGCGCCCTGATTACCTACATCAAGTCGCTGAGCGACAACGGCAAGGACGAGGTCGACCGCGCCGTGAAGCAGGACGACGCCGAGCGCGAGGAGCGCATGAAGAGCAAGGGCAAGCCCAACGCCGCGGCGCCGCAGGACGCTCCCGCGGCGCCCGTCGCGGCCCGCTGAACGCACGGATCACACCCCGCCCGGGGCCCCGGCCCGGGCATGACGAAGGACGAGCCATGAGCAGCATCCCGAACAAGCCGATCGCGGGTCACCGGGGGCACGCCCCGGAGATTCACGCGGGCCACGGCCACCACGACGAGGGGTCGTTCCTCGCCCCCAAGGAGTCGCTCGCCAAGACGGTGATGTCGTGGGTGTGGACGATCGACCACAAGAAGATCGGCGTCATGTACATGGTCGCGACGCTGTTCGCCTTCCTGCTCGGGGGGCTGGCGGCTCTGGCGCTGCGGCTCGAGCTCCTCGAGCCCAACATCCTCGTCAACGGCAAGATGACCGGCCAGCTCTTCGGCGACCTGACGCTGACCCGCGCCGACGGCTCGTCGACGACCATCACCGGCAACAACATCTACAACCGCCTGTACACGCTCCACGGCGCGATCATGGTGTTCCTGTTCATCATCCCCGCGATCCCCGCGGCGCTGGGCAACTTCTTCCTCCCGCTGATGCTGGGCGCCAAGGACGTCGCGTTCCCCCGGCTGAACCTCCTGTCCTGGTACGTGTACGTGGCCGGCGGCGTGATGGCGGTGGCCTCGATCGTGATGGGGGGCGTCGAGACCGGCTGGACGTTCTACACGCCCTACAGCAGCACGACGAGTTACGGCGCCACGACGCTGATGATCCTGAGCGTGTTCGTGCTGGGCTTCTCCTCGATCTTCACCGGGATCAACTTCGTCGTGACCGTGCACAAGCTCCGCATGCCGGGGATGGGCTGGTTCGACATGCCGCTGTTCGTGTGGGCCACCTACGCGACCGCGATCATCCAGGTGCTGGCGACGCCTGTGATCGGCATCACGGTGCTCCTGCTGGCGATCGAGCGGGTGTTCCACATCGGGATCTTCGACCCGGCGCTGGGGGGCGACCCGGTGCTGTTCCAGCACTTCTTCTGGTTCTACAGCCACCCGGCGGTGTACATCATGATCCTCCCGGGCATGGGCATCATCAGCGAGGTCATCGCCACGCACGCCCGGAAGAAGATCTTCGGCTACAAGGGCGTGGCGTTCTCCTCGATCGCGATCGCCGCCATCTCGTTCCTGGTGTGGGGCCACCACATGTTCACCTCGCAGGGGGAGGTGGCCAGCGTGATCTTCTCCGCGATCACCTTCCTGGTGGCGATCCCCACCGCGATCAAGGTCTTCGCGTGGGTCGCGACGCTCTACAAGGGCTCGATCGCGTGGAACACGCCGATGCTCTACGCCCTGGTCTTCCTCTTCACCTTCACCATCGGCGGGCTCACCGGCCCGCCGCTGGCGGTGCTCTCCGCCGACCTCCACCTGCACGACACCTACTTCGTGGTCGCCCACTTCCACTACGTGATGATGGGGGGGACGGTCATGGCCCTGCTCGCCGGGCTCCACCACTGGTGGCCCAAGATGTTCGGCCGCATGTACAACGAGAACGCCGCACGCCTCGGGTGCCTGCTGGTGTTCATCGGATTCAACGTGACGTTCTTCACCCAGTTCTACCTGGGTCTCCACGGCATGCCGCGGCGCTACGCGACGTACGTCCCCGAGTTCCAGACGGGCCACCAGATCTCGACGGTCGGCTCGTGGATCCTGGCCGCCGGGCTGTTCACGCACATGTTCACGTTCCTGGCGTCGCTCTTCGGAGGCCGCAAGGCGCCGGACAATCCGTGGGGCAGCCTCACCATGGAGTGGGACACCGAGACGCCCCCGATCGAGCACAACTTCCACCACGAGCCGGTGTGGACGCACGGCGCGTACGACTACGACGACACCATCCCGCCGCGGACCCGCGAGGGCGAGTGGCCGCTGCCCCCGCCCCTCCCCGCCGGCGCCAAGGCGCACTGATCCTGTTCGCCTCCCGAACCCGACCCCACCCGAGGACCAACCGAGCATGAGCAGCATCCAGATCGGACAAGGCGGTCACGGCCACGGGTCTCCGGGGCACGGCGGGCGGCAGCGCTCCTTCGAGGGCCTCCCTCACGAGCACCCCAAGGTCGCGTCGCACTTCCGCTCCCTCGAGGATCAGAACGACGCCGGCAAGCTCGGCATGTGGCTGTTCCTCACCACCGAGGTCCTGCTCTTCGCCGGCTTCTTCTGCTCCTACGCGGTGTTCCGCATGCTCTACCCGGCGGCGTTCCACAACGCCAGCCACCACTACCTCTCGTGGAAGATCGGCTTCGCCAACACCGTCGTCCTCCTGCTCTCGTCCTGGACGGTGGCCATGGCCATCCGCTCGGCGCAACTGAACCAGCAGGTCCGCATCCGACTCTACCTCCTGATCACCATCCTCTGCGGCCTGTTCTTCCTCATCGTCAAGATCGGCTGGGAGTACATCCCCAAGATCCAGAAGGGCGAGCTACCCATGGGTCTGTATTCCTATGTCCACGGCGAGTTCGACCAGGAGCCGCTGTTCCTCTCGATCTACTGGGTCGCCACCGCGACGCACGGCCTGCACGTGCTCATCGGCGTCCTCCTGCTCTCCTGGCTGCTCTGGCGCTCGACCAAACTGCACTTCGGCCCCAGGTCCTACCTCGCGCTCGAGAACGTCGGGCTCTACTGGCACCTGGTCGACCTGATCTGGATCTTCCTGTTCCCCCTGCTGTACCTCATCTGAGCCCGCCGCCCCACCCCTCGCGAGACCACCCATGGCCCACGACCACCACACCCCCGGCGCGGCGCACCAGGAAGCGCACGAGGAACTCGGCCACGACGGCCAGCCCCACGGGCACCACGTCATGTCCGCCGGCTCGCTCTTCGCGATCCTGGTGGTGCTGCTCGCCTTCACCGGGCTCACGGTCTACACCGCCAAGGAGTGGCACCTGGGCCTCATCGGCAACGCCTCTCTGGCCATCGCCATCGCCACCGTCAAGTGCACGCTGGTCGCGATGTACTTCATGCACCTCCGCTACGACAACCACTTCTACACCGTCGCACTGCTCTCGTGCGTGCTCGCCGTCGTGCTGTTCCTCTTCGGCACGATGAAGGACCTCAACACTCGCTCGGCCATCGACCCGATCCGCAACCAGTTGCTGCTCCCGGTGCCCGAGGACAAGGTCGCCCTGGCCCGCTACGACGCCATCGGCCGCGAGGGCCGCACGCTCTTCCTCGCCAACTGCGCGTCGTGCCACGGCTCGCGCGCCGAGGGCGTCCCGGACCCCGACGCGTTCTACGGCGACAGCAGCCCCCGCCTCGGCCCCTCGCTCCTGCGCAGCGCGTTCGTGCGCTCCAGCCCCGACGCCGTCCTCGCCAAGTTCATCACCGAGGGCCGCGAGAAGACCGACCCCGCCAGCGTCTGGGGCGTCTCGCACCCGGCCAAGGGAGGCAACCCGGCGCTGACCGATGAGCAGTCGCTCAAGATCGTCGCCTTCATCCGCGCCGCGCTCGGCCAGGCCGACGGCCACAGCGCCGGCGGCGCCCACGGCGAGGCCGCGCCCGCTCACTGACGATCCCGCCCTCGCGGCCCGCCCAGGAATCCGCGGCATGAAAGCCAGCCCCAGGACAGTCGGCGTCGGACTCATGATCCTCGGCGCCCTCGGCTTGTCGCTCTCCCTCGCCGCCATGGCCGACCGCCTCGGCCGCCACAACCGCGAGGCCGATTTCCCGCGCTGGAAATTCGCCGACGCCCTCACCGCGCCCGAGATCACCTACGCCGGCGAGCCCATCAGCATCGCCGACGGCAAGACCGAGACCGGCGACCCCGCCGTCACCGTCACCTACCGCGGCGAGAGCATCAGCATCCCGGTGGGGGGGCGGAACCAGGACCGCCTCCCGGGCATGCTCCGCTACAGCGACTGGCTCCAGATCTTCGAGATGGAGCAGACCCGCGGCCGCGCCCACGCGCGCAAGGGCCACGAAGAAGGCGCCCCGGCCCGCCTGGTGCTCGTCGCCCGCCAGCCCGCCCCTGGCGAGAGCGATGCGAAGTACCTCAACCGCCGCGCCTGGGTCTACGACATCGTCGAGTTTCGCAAGGCCGGGTTCGAGGCGGCGACGCCGACCCCCGAGGCGCTCCCGGCGCCGGCGCCCGACGCCCGTGCCGTCCGCACCGGCGCGCCCCCGACCAGCGAGTTCACCCTCACCCCCGCCTTCGCGCGCTGGCGCGTGAACTTCAGCGCCCTGCCCTCCTACGAGCGCACCTGGCAATACGCCGCGGCCCTCTCGGTCACGCCCCGGCTCTCGTTCCCCACCAACAAGTTCACGGACGACGGCATGGCCGCGATGGACTGGACGTGGCCCGCCGCCGGGTTCTCGGGGCTGTCGATCGTGGTCGGGCTGATCGTCACCGCCGGGACGCTGGTCCGCTCCCCGATGGCGCCGCCGGCCGCCCGCCCCTCCTCCGGAGCCGGCGGCATGGGCCCTCCAACCCCTGCGCGCGTCAACCCGGCCCGCTGAGCCGCCCGAAGGCGCCCCGCGGCACTTGACCCCCCACGGAAAACGACTAGATTTCCCTCCCCGCCCCGGCGGCGGACGGCCCCGCACGGGCCGAAAACGCCCTCCCCAAGGGCAAACCACGCCCCGCGGCAGCGCCCGGACACGGGCCCGACCCCCCGCGATTGCCAGCCAGTTTCCCCGATAGCTCAATGGTAGAGCGAGCGGCTGTTAACCGCTAGGTTCTAGGTTCGAGTCCTAGTCGGGGAGTTGTTCGACGGCCCGTCCCGTGGGGGGGCGGGCCGTGTCGTTGACGGCGGGGGCGCGCCGATCGGCCGCGCTGGCGACCCGTGGCGGGGGTTCGGCGCTCTCGCCTTTGGGGCGAGAGCGGAGGGGCCCGATCGAAACGGGCCGTCTAGGCGCCAGACGCGCCCAAACTCTCGCGCTCTCAGACTCTCAGTGAGCAGGTGTCGGCGATCGGGGCCGGATTGGAACAATGCTTCGATACCGCTCCCACGCTTGCGCTCCGCACCGACGGCGCGCGAGCGGCGCCGAGCCCGTAAACTCGTCCACCATGAACGATTCCAGTCCCAGTCTCGACGTTCACTTTGGCGACAATCTCGAGGTCATCCGGACCTTTCCGGATGCGACTTTCGACCTGATCTACATCGACCCCCCCTTCAACACGGGCAAGACCCAAGCCCGCACTCAGATCCAGACAGTGCGTGACGAAGATGGCGACCGGATCGGCTTCAAGGGCCAGCGGTATCGGACAGTCCGCATTGGCACCAAGGCATATGCCGACTCGTTCACGGACTACCTCGCGTTTCTCGAACCACGGCTAGAGGAGGCACGCCGCCTGCTCAAGCCACACGGTTCGTTCTTCTTCCACATCGATTTCCGAGAGGTTCACTACTGCAAGGTGCTCCTTGATGCCATCTTCGGGCGGGATTCGTTTATCAACGAGATCATCTGGGCGTACGACTACGGCGCCCGTGCCACTAAGCGATGGTCACCAAAGCACGACAACATCCTGTGGTATGCCAAGGATCCGGAGAACTACACCTATCGGTACGACGATATCGACCGAATCCCCTACATGGCCCCGGGACTTGTCGGTCCGGAGAAAGCAGAGCGCGGCAAGACGCCTACGGACACATGGTGGAACACAATCGTCAGTCCGAACGGCAAGGAGAAGACGGGGTATCCGACGCAGAAGCCGCTCGCGATCATCAACAGGATCATCAGGGTCCATTCCAACCCGAGAGACCGGGTGCTCGATTTCTTCGCGGGGAGCGGGACTATCGGTGAGTCCGCAGTCCGGCTCAATCGGCATGCGGTCCTCGTCGACAGCAACCCCGAAGCGATGCGGGTCATGGCGAGCCGGCTCGCGTTCGCCAAGCCGACCTTTCGCGGGTACCAACCAGAAGCCGTCGAGACTGAAACGACGGCCGATGTCGGCCTGTTCGCTTGATCGAAGTTCGTTCAGGCGAGTATGTGCCTGCGCCGCCCTGTCAAACCCCAAGCAGTCCACCGGCAGAGAGCCCGCTCATGACGAAACGTCAAACAATCCGGCTAGAGGGGCAAGGCGCCGAATCTGAGTTCCTACGGCTCGTGCCGAATTCGCGCGCAAGTGACAACGCTCGGCTGGGTGACGTGATCGTTTCGGTTGACGGCACACAGCACTATGTTGAAGTCAAAGAATGCCACGCACCCGCCGGAAGCGGTGGGACCATCAATCAGGTCCGTGCGATCAAGTTCATCACCTGTGTAGTGCAGGCGCCGCGACAGCGGTGTTGGTACATACTGTCGCCCGATCAACTCGTGCGATTGGCTGCCACCAAGAGCCGAGGACAGCACACCGAGATCCCGTTTGAGAGCATGAACTTCACGCTTGGGTCGCTTTCGAGCGACTACCACTCGAAGGCGTCGGATGGGGAGCTTGCCGCCAAAGTAGAGGCGGCGATCCGTCGCGGTGTCGCTGCTGAGAACTTGATGTCGCTCATGGAGTCTCTGCTTGCGGAGATTAAGGCTGTAAAGCAGCGATACATCGAAGAGGTGCGCCGCAGTGAGCGGCGTCACTGACTCGGTGCCAAGCCGGAATCCAGCCCTTCTTTCCCACTCATTTCGTCAGTACGCGATCATGCGACACTATGGGCTGCTCGCGCAGATGTAGTCCGCGCCAAGCCGCTCGTTGACAGGCGGGGCAAGGAGCGCCGATGCACGGAAGCGCCAGCGCCGCGGCGAAGACGCCGCGGGCGTCGAACATGTCGCCGCGTGGCCCTCGCCGACCTGATCGGTGCCGGGCTCGTCCTACCGTCGCATCCCGCGACACGCAGCCCGAGGGGCCAGAGCCGCCCGGAACGGAATCCCCCGTCCATGCACTTGCACTCTCTCCGGAATCGAGGCTCCGAGCGACGACCGGGGGCGTGCTCGCCCCTCTCCGTCGGCGGTGATCTTCACGCCGGCGGCAGGAGGCGCACGCGGCCGCGGTGCTCGGCCTTGATGACGTCGGCCAGCCTCTGATCCGCGGTCACGAGCGTTCCGTCGTGCGCGATTGCGGCGGCGAGATACAGCGCGTCGTAGACCGTCGCGCCCGTCGCGAGCGCGAGGCGCAACGCCTCGCCGAGCAGCGGCGCCGTGTCGACGATCTCGACCGGGTAGCGCTGCGACGCCGCGAGCACGCCCTCGGCCGCCTCCGGCGGCAAGGCCCCGCGCCGCGCGAGTTTCCAGAGCACCGAGGCGACCTCAATCCAGAGAAGAGCCGGGGCGATGAGCGGCGTTCGCTGCGCGAGCAACGCGTCCGCCTCGGCGGCCCCGTCTTCCGGGATGAACCACTTCACCGCGACGCTCGCGTCAACCACCACGACCTTCACCGATCGCGCCCCTCGCGCAGCAGGTCGATGGTGGGGGGCAGGCGGAGGCCTTGCAGCCGCTCCCGCCATGCCCGCGAGAGGGCGAGCGCTTCTTCGAAGTTC
Source organism: Phycisphaerales bacterium (assembly GCA_947476675.1). Taxonomy (GTDB): domain Bacteria; phylum Planctomycetota; class Phycisphaerae; order Phycisphaerales; family UBA1924; genus CANJRL01. The sequence goes on along the minus strand of CANJRL010000021.1, from coordinate 5,357 downwards.
AGCCGCGTGTCGCGTCGGAGCGAAGCCCGCAGTTCTTGCTGGACCGAGGCGCCCGACCGCTCGGCCCTCGCCCTGAGCACGGCGAGCACATCAGGGGGGATGTCGCGCAGAAGAAGGCTGGTCGTGCCGCTGCCGGCTTTGTCTTGCGCGCGCCTGCTCGCCGGGGCGGAGCGATTCGCGGCCTTTCGGCCTCGTGAGGGAGTGGATCGGGCCATGACTCTATGATATCACAGCGATATCACCTCGTCATTGCGCCTCACCCCTCCACCCGCCGCTTCTCCTCCGCCCAGCCCTCCAGTTCCTTCTTCCTGCCCGGCGGCAGGCGGTCCAGCAGGCCCAGCGCCCCGTAGGTCTCCAGCAGGCTCTCGGCCTCCACGCCGCGGTACACCGCGTCGGCGTCGATGATCTTCCTGCCCAGGATGTTCTCGAGCATCGCCTGGGTGTAGACCGGCCTCTGCGCCGCGGTGGACTTGGTGCCGTACTGGTTCAGGTTGGACGCGAAGATGCCCGCGGCGCTGACGGGGAGGAAGTCCTCGTAGCGCAGGCCGTCGACGGCGGCGTGGCCCCGGCTGACGAGTTCGTGGATGTCGGTGGTCGCGATCGAGGCGCGTGCCGCGCGTCCGGAGGGCGTGGCCCGGTACTTGCCGTAGACCAGGCCCTGGGCGAGCAACTCGTGGAGGCGCTTGGGGAAGGCGGCGAAGGGCCTCGCGTACATCGCCTCGTAGGCGTCGAAATCGCGCGCGGGGAGCGCCGGGTCCTTCTCGCGTGCCGCGTCGGCCTGGGCGAGGCATGCGTCGTAGAGCGCGCGGCCCTTGGGCGTGGTCGCGTAGAAGCGCTGCTCGATCTCGCCAAAGCGGGCGGTGTGGACGGTGTCGATGGTTGTGCCGTCGGCGTTGCGGAAGGTCACGGGCTCGGTGAGCGCCTTGTAGGCGTCCTGGCGGAGGAGGATGGGGGTATCCTCGCTGGGGCCCTCGGTGAAGTCCTTGAAGCCGGAGTGCTTCATGCGGTGCAGGGCGAGGTCGTCGCGGGTGACGCGGGCGGTGAGGGCGTCGACGAGCGAGGCGATGAACGCCGCGTCGGGTTTGGGGCCGGGCGTCCAGGCGTCGAACTGGTCGGGGGAGAAGTGCTTGAAGTGCAGGCGCATCCAGTCGAGGTCGGCGTCGCGGGCGAGGTGCTCGAGGGCGCGGGCGGCGCGGTGGCGGAAGCGGTCCTCGGGCATCTCGCCCATGCAGAACTTCATCGCCGCGGTGTACAGGTCCATGCACATGGTGTTGGGCGTGAGGTGGTTGAGGTGGTGGCGCTCGAAGCAGGCGATGTCGGCGGCGATCTTGAAGCCGGAATCGCAGAGGTGCTTGTAGAGCGCGTGGTCGCGGGCCTGGCCGGTCCACTTGAAGATGCGCTCGGTCCCCTCGCGGATCAGGCCGTCGGCGTCGGCGCTGTCGAGGCCCCCCTGGCGCTCGGCCTTCTCGATCAGCGCCCGGGCGCTGTCGCCGAAGACGCGGCGGGTCGCGAGCAGGGACTCGATCCTGGCCTTCGTGTCGGGGTCGAAATAGTCGGTCTGCAGGAGCGAGGTGAAGACGCGGTGGTCGGGGTTCAGCGGGGATCGGAAGGCGGTGGCGATGATGGGCTGGCTCTTGGCCCCGACGTTGCTCATGTCGTAGTAGTTGTGCGGCTCCATGCCGAACTGGGCGAAGAACCGGCCCATCCACCGGTACTCGTCGGGGGTGCCGATGCGGATCGCCCCGTGCCGCTCGCCGCTGGCCTTCTCGAGTTCCTCTCCGGTGATCGAGAATCCGACGTGCATCCGCGCCAGCGCGCGGCAGACGACCGTGTTGCACTCGCGGTTGACGGCGAGGGACTTGTCGTAGAGCGGCGCCTCGCGCCCGAACATGCGCGAGAGTTCCGCGAACAGCCGGTGCTGCATCTCGAGTCTGGAGACGAAGCGGGACGCCTGGGCGTGCACCGCCGTGGGAGCCGCGGCATGGGTCGTCATCGAAGTGCCTTCCAGAAAGCGGACAAGAATCTCCGCTATTGTATCTTGGGGCGGACGGCCCGCCATCCGATCGGAGCCCGAACGCCGTGGACAGCCCGGCGGCGGGCGGTATCATCCCGCCCCCGAAAGAGTATCCCCGCCGAATCGGCCAGCCGGAGCGTCGCCATGAAGGACAAGATCCACCCCAAGTACTACCCGAACTGCAAGGTCTACTACAACGGCGAGGTGGTCTTCACGACCGGCGCGACGGTGCCCGAGATGCACGTGGACGTGTGGTCGGGCTCGCACCCGTTCTTCACCGGCAAGCAGACCTTCGTGGACGCAGCGGGCCGCGTGGAAAAGTTCCAGCGCAAGTTCGGCGGCAACTACTTCGCGGGCGGGAAGAAGAAGTAAGCGCGGCGCTGAGCCTGACGATCGGCCGCGGCCCCAGCGCCGCGGTTTTTGTTTGGCCGCCGCTACCCTTGCCCGATGCCCTCCGACGCGCCGCTCGCGCCCGCCGTGCTCGCCAAACTCGACGAACTCGCCGCGCGCTTCGACGGCCTCACCCGCGACCTCGACGACCCCGCGGTCGCCGCCGATTTCCGCAGGGCCCGCGACGTCTCGATCAGGCGCGCCGCGATCGAGCAGGTGGTCGCCGACTACCGCCGCATGCTCGCCGCGATGCGCGAGGCCGACGACCTCCGCGCGGCGATCACGCAAGCCGGCAAGCCCGGGGGCGACCGCGACCTCGCCGAGATGGCCCGCGAGGACCTGCCCCGCGTCGAGGCCGAGATCGAGCGCCTGGGCAGGTCCGCGATCGGGCGGCTGGTGAACGCCGACGACCAGGCCGTCGGCTCGGTGATGCTCGAGATTCGCGCCGGCGTCGGGGGCGATGAGGCCGCCCTCTGGGCCGGCGACCTGCTCGCCATGTACCAGAAGCGGGCAGCGCACAAGGGATGGTCCTTCGAGCCGCTGGAACTCAGCGAGGGCGGCGCGGGCGCCGCGGCGTCCGGGGGGGTGAAGTCCGCCGTGGTCAACATCGCGGGCCCGGGCGTCTGGGCCGAACTGCTCCACGAGGCGGGGACGCACTGCGTCAAGCGCGTGCCGGCGACCGAGACCCAGGGCCGCATCCACACCAGCACCGCGACCGTCGCGGCGCTGCCCGAGCCCGAGGAGATCGACCTCAGGATCGATCCCAACGACGTCATGGAGGACATCACCACGGCGCAGGGCCCGGGCGGGCAGAACGTGAACAAGGTCGCCACCGCGGTGCACCTCATCCACAAGCCCACCGGCGTCGAGGTGCGCATGCAGGAGAGCAAGAGCCAGCGGCAGAACCGCGAGAAGGCCTGGCGCCTGCTCCGCGCCCGCCTCTACGAACTCGAACTGCAGAAGCGCGCCGCCGAGCGCGCCAAGGCCCGCAACGCCCAGATCGGCGTCGGCGACCGCGCCGAGCGCATCCGCACCTACCGCTACAAGGAAGGCCAGGCCGTCGACCACCGGCTGAACAAGGCCTTCAACCTGGGCGACGTGCTGGCCGGGGGGTGCGACGACCTTGCCGAGGCGCTGCAGGCCGAGGAGACGGCGCGGCGGCTGGCGGAGTTGTGAGAATTCCGCGTTCTCCCCGGATTCTCGTTGTATGCGGCGCCCGCGCGGGCTAGGTTGTCTGCGCACTTCACGGAGAATGATCATGCCCGCCAGTCTTCGTTCGCCGCTCTGTCTCGCCGCCCTGCTGCTCGCCACCTCCACCGCGACAGCGCAGGTGCGATACGTGGACGCCTCGGCGCCCCCGGGGGGCGACGGCGCGTCGTGGGCGACGGCGCACGCCCGGCTTCAGGATGCGCTCGCCGTGGCGACGTCGGGCGAGGTGCGCATCGCCGCCGGGCAGTACACGCCGGCGGCGCCGGGCGGGCCTCGATCCTCGACCTTCGCCCCCATCGCCAACATCGCCCTCCGGGGCGGGTACGTCGGCGGCACGGGGCTTGGGCCGACGCCCGACACGCGCGACCCCGCCGTCTATCGCACCATTCTCAGCGGCGACCTCAACAACGACGACGGTCCGGGCTTCACCAACCGCGCCGACAACGTCTATCACGTCCTGACGCTCAACAACCGATCGTCCGCCATGCTGGTCGACGGCGTCACGATCCGCGGCGGCAACGCGGACGGGCCGACCGAACTCATCGGCGGCGGCGTCATCGGGCTCTCCTGCTCGGCGCAGTTCGTCTCCTGCACGTTCAGGGACAACTCCGCGTTCCGCGCCGGCGGGGTCTACACGACGCTGACCATCGCCGCCAACGGCGCCCCGCGCTTCCGCGGCTGCTCCTTCACCGGCAACCGCGCCACCGATTCCTACGCCGGCGCCCTCTACTCGACCAACTCCGCCTCCCGCGTCCCCATGAGCCTGGTCAGCTGCGTCTTCCGGGACAACACCGCGTTCATCTTCGCCGGCGCGTTCTTCATCGATGTCTTCGACGTCACGATGATCAACTGCGAGATCGTCGCGAACGCCGCCTCCGGCCAGGCCACCTCCACCGCCGGCGCCGGCGAGATCAACAACGGCGCCGCCTCGATGATCAACTGCACCATCGCCGACAACGCCGCGGCGCCGGGGTGGGCGGGAGGCGTGCTCCTCCTGAGCGTCGGCGCCCCGGCGGTCACCAACTGCGTGTTCTGGAACAACTCGGGCAACCAGATCGTCGCGTCGCCCTCGGCGGTCGTCTCATACAGCGACGTGCAGGGCGGCGCGGCGGGCCCCGGCAACATCAGCGCCGACCCGCTCTTCCGCGACCCTGCCAATCGCGATTACTCGCTGGGCGCGGGGTCGCCGGCAATCAACGCCGGATCGAACACCCCGTTCCTCACCGCCGCCGCCCCGCTCGGGCTCGCTGGAGATGTCGCCGGCGTGGCCAGGTTCCTCAGCCCCCCCGGCGCGCCGACGCCCGGGGCCGGCGTGGGTGTCGGCCCGGTGATCGACATGGGCGCCCGCGAGTTCGCCGGCGCGCGGCCGTGCCCGGGTGACTTTGACGGCAACGGCTCGGTCGACTTCTTCGACCTCAACGCCGTGCTCAGCGCGTACGGCCAACCTTGCCCGAGGTGAGTTCTCCCGGCCTCGGGCCCGCCCAAGGAGCGACCATCACGGAGGAATTCGTCGACCGGCCTGGCGGAGGCGACCGGGCCCGTGCGTCGTCGCGGGCGTCTTCCAGCGGACGCATACGAGCGAAGCCGACCGGGACCAAGCCCTCGCCATCCCGGGGGTGTGCTCCGCGTCAACAGGGCCTTGTTGGGCGTTGCCGTTTGCCTCTTCCATGTTCCGGTGTAGGTTGTTTGGGAGGCTTGCGCGAGTCGTGGTTGCGGCCGGTCGCTTCGCTGGGAGGCTGTGATG
>CANJRL010000020.1 GCA_947476675.1 Phycisphaerales bacterium | reverse complement strand
TCCGGAGACGGTGAGGTCGTAGGCCTGGACGAACTGATCGTCGCCGCGGTTGGGGCCGACGTCGTAGACGCGGATCCACTGAGGGGCGCGGCCGACGGGCAGGTTGAGCACGGTGGGCGCTCCGGGGATCGTCGGCGCGGGGATATCGGCGAAGACGTTGCGGTAGATGTCGACGAGTTGCAGCGCGAGGCGGCCGGCGGCGCCGGCGTTGATGAGCGGCGGGTCGCGCGGCTCGCACCCGGTCGACTGCTGTCCGGCCTGGTACGAGCCGCCGATCGGCGTCACGGTGATCTTCATCAGCACGTCGGAGTCGAGCGGGGTGAAGCGGAACCAGTCCTCGCCCGGCGGGTTGAGGTAGTCGATCTTGCCGTTGGTGGAGAGGCTGCGCAGAGCGACGGTGCGGGGGCGGGCGTTGGAGAAGAGGCCGAGGTTGGCGGCGGTGTCGTAGGTGTGGTTGCCGGCGAAGCGGTCGCCGTAGTTTCGCTGGACGCCGCGGATGTCGTCGATGGCCGGCCCGTCGAAGCCGAGGTTGAGGGTGGGCTCCATGAGTTTCGTGGCCGAGCAGGGCGTGACGTGGTTGAATCCGAGGCTGTGGCCGACCTCGTGGGTGAACATGTTGCGGAGGTAGCGGTAGTTGTTGTCGGGGATGTTGAAGTTGTTGAGGAAGTAGGAGGTGTTGATGGTCACGTCGCCTCCGTTGGAGGGCGGGAAGGCGTAGCCGAGGAATGCTCCGAAGCCGTAGGGCACGCCTCCGATGCGGATGGCGCCGCGGATGCCGGGGGCGTTGCTGTTCCAGGGTGCGCCGTCGTCGGTGGTTTCGGTGAAGCGCACGCCGGAGACGGTGCGCCACGACGCGAGCGAGGAGCGGAGGAGTTCGAGGCCGAGGTCGGCGTTGTCGGCGCCGAATTGTGCGCGGAGGAGGAAGATGAGTTCGCTCGGCCCGACGCCGTAGACGCCGGACCCCCAGGTCGTCCCGTCGGGCACAAAGGAGAATTGAAGGGCGACGGGGGTCGCGTTGCCTCCAAGGCCGACCTGGCCGTTGGGGAGCCATGCCTGTGCGGCGATGGAATAGTCGGTTTGGCCGCCAAGGCCTGACGCGAGGAGGCCGGGCGGGCGAAGGTTGAGCCGCGTCGACGTGACGGCGGGGTCGGCGGCGCCCGGCGGGAAGCACGCCATCGGGGCGTCGCGCATGGCCCGCTGCGCCAGCGCAGGGGCGGAGGGGACAAGGAGCTCGGCAGCCAGAACGGAGACCAAACTCCACCATCGCATGCGCAATCCCCTCGAGAATCCCCGTGAGTGTCGGCCGGGCGCGCGCCGAGCCGCGTCACTGTTCGCGGCGGTGGGACGCGCGGTTCCCGGGTCTTTCGATCAGGCCTTGGGCCTGAGCATCCCGGTCGTGCGCGGGGCGAAGGGGAACGCCTGGTGGACGGCCCGCAGGTCGTCGAGGGTGACGGCGTTGATGCGCTCGAGTTCCTCTTCGAGTGTGAGGTAGGAGCGAAGGTAGGTCCAGATGCGTCCGACGCGCTGCATGCGCCCGGAGGGCCGCTCGCCGGCGAGGGTGACGCTTGTGGCGACCTTGGTGCGCATGCTGTCGAGGTCGCGGGTGGTCAGCGAGTCGATGAGCCGCGCGATCTCGGCGTCGAGAATGGCGGCGGCCTGCTGGGCGGATTCCGGGGCGGAGGAGAAGAACAGGGCGTAGTGGCCCGCGCCGTCGTGCGGCTCGTAGGCGCACTGGGCCTCTTCGGCGATGCCCGGCTCGATGAGAGCCCAGTGCAGGCGGCTGCTGTCCGGGCCCCCGAGAACGAGGGCGAGCATCATGGCGGCGTAGCGGCGCTCGTCCTGGAGGGGGGGCGCGGGGCACAGAGAGAGGCAGTAGGCGCGGTTGACGCGCTCGCTCTCGATGGTGAACTCCGAGGCGGGGCGGGGGGCCGGGGTGCGGCTGTCGCGGGCCGGGCGGGTCGACTGCCAGGCGCCGCAGCGGGCCTCGATGTCGCGCACGGCGGCGTCGAAGTCGATGCGCCCGGCGAGGGCGACGACGGTATTGTCGCCCGAGTAGCGGTCGCGGAAGTACTGGAGCATGCGCTCGCGGGGGAGGGCGGCGACGGTCTCGGCTGTGCCGAGCACGCGATGGCCGAGCGGGTGCCCCCGGTAGTGGCGGTCGAGCGTTTCCTCGAACAGCACCCAGAAGGGGCTGTCCTGGTACATGGCGATCTCTTCGAGGATGACGCTCTTCTCGGTGGCGAAGTCGTCGTCGCGGAGGGCGGGGCGGAGGATGTCGGCGAGGATGTCGGTGGCCTCGCCGAGGCGCTCGGGCAGGACGTGGGCGTGGAAGCAGGTGACCTCGGCGGTGGTGTAGGCGTTGAACTTGGCGCCGATCGAGTCGAAGTCGCGGTTGACATCGTCGGCGGACCGCTTCTCGGTTCCCTTGAACATCATGTGCTCGAGGAAATGCGAGACGCCCATGAGGGCCGGGTCTTCGTCGCGGGCGCCGGTGCGGACAAAGAAGCCGGCGGCGGCGGTGTGGGCGTCGGGGTTGGTCTCCGCGAGCACGGTGAGGCCGTTGGCGAGCGTGGCCTGGTGGAAGTCGACGGGCATGGGCCGAGTGTAGAGGGGGCGGATTGCAAGGGATTGGCAAAGGCCGAAAACCCCCTTGCCCGGCCTGAACGCGGGCCGTACTGTCTCCCGCGGCCGCGACTCTCCAGGGATGGATCGGGCGGCCGGGAGGAACGATGACATCGGGCCACCGTCACACACCGAACCGGATCGTCACGGCGGAGCCCGGGGCGTCGGTCTGCGACCCGGCGCGGCAGGGGCGGGCGGCGGCGGCGGAGGAACGCTTCGACGATGCGTTGGCGGGGGAGCCGATCGGGGTTTCGCTGCCGGGCGTCGGCTCCGGGGCCGGCGTCGGGCTCGACGCCAAGGTGCTGCTGCTGAACCGGATGTATCTGGCGCTGCGGGTGGTGTCGGCGCGGCGGGCGTTCAGCCTGCTGGTGCGCGACCAGGCCGAGGTCATCCACGTCCAGGACGGGGAGTACCTCTCGTACGACTTTGATTCCTGGGCGGAGGTGAGCCTGGCGCGGGGCGCCTTCCTTGCTGAGCGTCATGACTGGGTGCGGACGGTGCGCTACGAGATCGCGGTGCCCAAGATCGTGCGCCTGCTGGGGTACGACCGCCTGCCTCAGCAGCACGTGAAGCTGAACCGCCGCAACCTTTTTGCGCGCGACCGCAACCGCTGCCAGTACTGCGGGCACGCGTTCCCGACCAGCGAACTGTCGATCGACCACGTGACCCCGCGGGCCCAGGGGGGCGGGGACACGTGGGAAAATCTGGTGTGCGCGTGCGTGCGATGCAACGCCCGCAAGGGGGGGCGCACGCCCGACCAGGCGGGGATGGCGCTGATCACCCGCCCGGCGAGGCCGAAGCGGAACCCGCTCATCGCCCTGCGCCTCGGGCAGGAGAAGTACGCGACGTGGAGGGCCTTCCTCGACAACGCGTACTGGTCGGTGGAGCTGCGCTGAGCGGCCCGACGGACCTGGGGAGGCCGGGTCGACCGGCGCGGGCGACGCTTATACTCGCTGTGCATGTCGCAGGCAGGGCCCGGAACGCTGAAGGTCGGCGCGGGGTTGGCGGAGCACGCGGACGCGGTCACCGCTGCCGAGCGCGCCTGCGACGCGGTGCTCGCGTCGCTGGGTGATGGTCCGGACCCCGACCTGGTGATCCTGTTCGTGTCGTTCCAGCACGCGGACTTGATGGGCGCGATCGGCGATGTGGCGCACCGGAGGCTTTCGCCCGGCGTGATGCTCGCGGTGAGCGCCGAGGCGGTGGTGGGGGGGAGCATCGAGCTCGAGGGCGCGCCGGGGGTGTCGATGCTGGCGCTGCGGATGCCGGGCGTCGCGGTGCGGCCGTTCACATCCGAGGACCTGCCGGCGGGCGAGGGCGAGGAGGCGGCGGCGGAGAAGATCGCGACGGCGCTCAACGTGGGGGGCGACCTGCGGGCGGTGCTCCTGTTCGCCGATCCGTTCAGCGTCCCGCTGGTGAGGCTGCTTCCGGCGATGTCGCGGATGTGCCGCCTGCTGGGCGTGCGGCGTGCGCCGATCATCGGGGGGATGGCCAGCGCGGGGTCGGCCCCGGGCTCGAACGGGCTGGTGATCAACAAGCGGCTGTCGCGCACCGGGGCCATCGGGGTGACGCTCCGCGGGGATATCGCGGTCGACACTCTGGTGAGCCAGGGGTGCAAGCCATTCGGCCCGCCGCTGGTCGTCACCGGCGCGAGGCACAACGTGGTCTTCAGCCTGAGCGGGCAGCCGGCGCTGCAGGCGCTGCACGAGGCGATCGAGGCGTTGGCGCCGGAGGATCGGCGCCTGCTGGAGCGGGGCGTTTTCCTCGGCCGCGTGGTCAACGAGTACAAGGATCGCTTCGGCCGGGGGGATTACCTGATCCGCAACGTGGTGGGGGTCGATCAGTCGCGGAGCGCTCTGGCGGTCGCCGACATGCTCCGCGTCGGCCAGACGGTGCGGTTCCACCTTCGCGACGCGGTCACGGCGGACGAGGATCTGCGGCTGCTGCTCGCGGCCCAGCGGCTGCGCGACCCGGCGCTGGGCGTGCTGCTCTGCACCTGCAACGGGCGGGGGACCAGGCTGTTCGAAGGCAAGCACCACGACGCCTCGCTGATCTGCGACGCGTTGGCGGAGGAGTCCGGGGTTCGCCCGCCTCTGGCGGGGTTCTTCGCGGCCGGGGAGATCGGCCCGATCGGGGACGAGGCGTTCATCCACGGGCAGACGGCGTCGGCGGCGATTTTCCGCTCGCGGGGGATTGCCGAGGATTGAGCCGCCCGGAGCGGCCCTCGAAATGCAGCCGGGTCGGGCGGCGGCACGATATGAGCGTATGGGATTGCCGCGGGTCTTGACGAGCGTCGCGCTCGCCGCGATGGCCTGCCTTGGGTGCGGGCAGGCGGCGCGCGCGGACGTCGAGCGCCCAGCCGCGGCGCGCCGCGTGCTGAGACTGTTCGACTTCGAGGAGAGGCCGCTGAACCAGGAGGCGGTGCCGAGGCATTGGTTCCGCGCCCAGAACGACCCGCCGGGGCGAATCCGGCCGGGCTTCCCGTCGTGGAACAAGGCGGAGTTCGACAGTTCGCGGCACGTGAGCGGGTCGTGGTCGGTCCGCCTGCCGACGCGGGGAGGCAGCACGAGCCTCCGGCTGTCCAGCGGCGTCCTTCCCGCCATCCCCGGGGCTGATTACGCGGTGTCGGCGTCGATTCGGACCGAGGGCCTGAAGCACGCCGCCGGACGCCTGAGCGCGAGATTCCTGAACGAGCGGCGGCTTGCGATCCGCGAGTCCGAATCCCGGAGTGCGCTTGTGCGCACCGCGGGGGAAGGCTGGGAGACGGTATCGCTCGAGTTGCCCGGGGCGTACGCCGAGGCGGCGTGGATCCAGATCGATCTCGAACTGCTCCAGCCCATCGACGTGGAGGATGGGAGGAGGGGCGCGCCGCCCCGCGACGCGCTGGCGAAGCAACGGACGTGGGAGGAGGACTACGCCGGCGCCGCGTGGTTCGACGACGTGCTGGTTTCGCAGTTGCCGCGGGTGGAACTGGCGGCGGCCGCTCCCGGCGGTGTCTTCGTGGCGCCCACGCCGCCGACGCTGCGGGGGTCGGTGCGCGACCTGACGGGCGAGCGATTGCGCACGCGGCTGACGGTGACGGACATGGACGGCAGGGTGGAGAGCCGGGAAGAGCGGGCGCTGCCCGCCGGGGATGCGCCGATGGAATGGTCGCCGAAGGTGGCGTCCCTCGGCTGGCGTCGCGCGACCCTCGAGGTGCTCAACGACGAGGGCGCGGTGGGCAAGGCGTCGACCTCGTTTGTGTGGCTGCCGCCGATCGACGGGCGAGACCGGCCCAAGAGCCTCCGGAAGGGGCGGGCCTCCCGCGTGTTTCTTGAGGCGGCGAAGTTCGGTCTGACCGCGGATGAATCGCTTCCGGCGCAGGTGAGAGCGCTGCCGGATATCGCGCGGGCTGCCGGCGTTGGCGCCGTGACGCTCTCGGCCTGGTCCGCGTCGCTCCAGAGGGGGGGGGTGCGCGACTTCGTGGAGGCGATGGACGAGGTGGTGGAACGCCTGGTCGCGGGGAACGTGGCGGTGACGCTCGCGGTCGGGAGGATTCCCGAGGAACTGAGCCTTGCGCTGCAAACGGATCCCGACAGCGCGCTGGCGTTGATCGGCGGGGACATCGCGGCCGAGCCGGAGCAGGCGTGGACGCCCTACCTGCGGGAGGCGCTGAACAAGTTCGGCCAGCGCGTGCGGCGGTGGCAGATCGGTCGCACCGGGGACACCAGCGCGTTCTATCGGTCGGCGCTGGGCGCGGAACTGGACAAGGTGGACGCCGCCTTCGGGCGGCTCGTGCCGCGGCCGACGCTGGTGGTTCCCTGGGGAGCGGAGCAGAAGCCGGACGCCCGGCTGGGGACCCGCCGCGCGATCGCGGTGACGCTGCCCTACGGCGTGCAGGAGGCCTCGATCGAGGCCGTGGTGCGCGGGCTCAAGGGCGTCGCCGAGCCGACGATCGTCATCGAGCCCCCTCCTCAGGACCTTTTCGGGGCGCGGGCGTCCGTGAACGCGCTGATCAAGCGTGCGGCGGCGGCGTGGAGCGTGGAGGCGCCCTCGCTGGCGCTGGCGCAGCCCTGGGATTGGGAGGGCCGTGAAGGCGTCGCGCCGCACGCCGCCCTGGCCGCGTGGCGGACGCTGTCGGAGCATCTTGGGGGTCGGCGCGTCGTCGGCGAGATGCCGGTGGCGAGAGGCGTGCGGTGCCTGATCCTGGAGGGGCAGGATGCGGGCGGCGCGCTCTTGGCGTGGAACGAGACCGCGTCGGAGAGCGAGGCGGTGATTCGCATGCACCTCGGCGAGGGGGAGATCACGCTCTTCGATCCTTTCGGCAACGCCTCGGCGCCGCGGAAGGAAGACGCGGACCACGTGATCCCGCTGACCGATGCCCCGGTGTTCATCGAGGGGGCCGACATACCGCTGGCGCGGTTCCGCGCGGGGTTCAGGGTCGACCCCGGGTTTATCCCGGCCGAGGCCGCGGTGCACACGGCGGAGATCGAGCTCTCGAACCACTGGCCGACGCCGATCGCCGGGGTGCTGCGGCTGACCGACCCGGCGAGTTGGAAGATCGAGCCGCGGGTCATCCCGTTCGACATCCCGGCCGGCAAGACCGCGCGTTTCCCGGTGGACATCGTGTTCGGCGTCGGGGAAGAGGCGGGTCCCAAGCGCGTGCGGGCCGAGGCCGACGTCACGGCGGACCGGGCCTACGGGAAGGTCAAGATGGCGGCGACCGTGGAGGTCGGCCTGATCACGACGCAGCTCTCCGCCAGTTACTCGATCATCCCGGATCCCGCGGGGACCCCGCGCGACGTGAGCGTGACCCTGCAGATCACCAACACCGGGAGCGACCCCGTGAGCCTGCAGGCGTTCGCGCTGGCGCCCGGCTTCCCGCGCGAGCAGGCGCCGGTCGGGGCGCTGGGCGCGGGGCAGACCGCGGTGCGCCGCTTCGTGTTCGCGGGGGGAGCGCAGCGGCTGCTGGGCAAGCGCATCCGCGTCGGGCTGGTCGACGTCGCCGGCTCGGGCCGGCTTAACAAGAGCATCATGATCCAGTGAGGTCGCCGGGATCCTCGGCCGGGGAATCGGGGCCGGGCCCGCCCTCTACCCCGGGCGAGGCGCCAGCGGCGGGCTTCATGACCTCGCGCATGACGATGGTCGCGAATGCGCCGGCGGGCAGTTCGAAGGCGCAGCGGACGTAGTGTCCGTGCTCGTCGATGCCTCCCTCGACCTCGGGGTCGATGACCGGGACGCGCAGGGGGCGGCGGGCGCCGGTGATGGGCTGGCGGGATCGCGCGGCGTAGGCGGCGAGCGATTCCGGGCTCACGCCCGAGTCTGCGAGGGCGGCGGTCTCGGCCGCGTCGACCGCTCCGGAGGCGCGCATCATCGATGCGCCCCAGAGCGGGCCGGAGGGGCTGATCTCGAGCCGCGCGAGGCGCCCGGCGGTCTCGGGATCGGCGAGCGTGTCCGCGGCGACGGCGAAGACCGCGCCGTTGCGGTGCTTCCACGCGAGGTCGCCCTCGATGAGGCGTGCGTCGTCCCCTGCCTCGAGGCGGTCGCCGAGCACGCGGTTGAAGACGGCGGATTGGAACGCGGTGATCCAGAATCGGCGCTGGGTCGAGTCGATCGCGCCGACGGCCCTCTCGGGCGTCCCGCCGCTCGCCAGGGCGCGGAGCGCCGCGCACTCCACCCGCGCGTCGCGCGGCATCCGGTCCAGCGCCGCCGCGAAATCGCGCCGGGCGTACGCGGCGCGGGCGTCGGCGTTGAGGCCGGGGAAGGCCTCATCCGGCCCGAGCAGCTCATCGAGCAGTCCCTGGGCGTCGCCGAGGATGTCGAGCCGGCCCAGGTCGTGGTTGTTGTTGCGGAAGCCGAACCTCTGCTCGCCGGCGAGGTTGGGCACGCCGCGGGCGGCGAGGATGCGGAGGGCGCGCTCGGCGTGGAGGGCGGCGGTCATGTCGACGCCGCGGACCTTGATGGAGAAGCGGTTGCCCGCGAGGCGCCCGGGCCGCAGCTTGTTGGCGTGCAGGTCGGCCCAGAGCACGGCCATGCGCTCGTGGCGGAGTTCGGGGAAGTCTTCCGGCTTCTTGCCCGGGACATGGATCGAGAAGACCTGGCGGGTGATGGCGTGCTTGTCCTTGAGCCCGGCGTATCCGACGGCGTGGCCGGGGACGCGGAAGTGCCTCGCGAGCGCGGCGGCGGCCTGCGCCGTCGACATCCCGGCCTTCTGCACCATCAGGTAGATGTGCTCGCCCTCGCCCCGGGGTTGGTAGAGGGGCTGCTCCTCGACGAGGAAGTCCTCGGGTCTGGCGCGGAGCACGCCGCCGATCCCCGGGATGTCGGCGGTGACGCATCGCGAGCCCATCCCGGGCCATCCGGCGCGGTTGCCGGTCATGCGGACTCGGGCTCGTCGTCCGCTTCATCCTCCGAGTCGGGCTGGGGCGGCTCGGCGTTGGCGGCATTGAGGACGTGCTCGGCGACGTCGATGGGCACGCTGTGGGCCACGCCGAGGGCGATGGCGTCGCTGGGGCGGCAGTCGATCTCGATGAGTTCGGATCCGCGGCGGATGCGGAGGACGGCGAAGAACGTGTGCTCGGAGAGATCGGTGATGCCGATCGATTCGATCTCCCCGCCGAGCCTCTCGATGATGTTCGAGAGCAGTTCGTGGGTCTGCGGCCTCTTGATGTCGATGCCCTTGAGTCGGCGCTCGATGGCCTGGGCCTCGGGCAGGCCGATCACGATGGGGAAGGCGCGCTCGCCCTCGATCTCCCGGAGCTCGATCAGCTGATAGTCGTTGAGTTCGCGGATCAGGATGCGCGCGAGTTCCATCTGCACGGCCATCGCTCGGGCCTCCGCGCGGGGGACGGAGCGACCCCGCGTCGCCTGATCGTCTGTGCCGGGTCGCCGCGAGTCAATCCCGCGCCCCGAAGGGGCGGCTCAGTCCGAGATGGGCGAGCCCTGCCGCCCGCGCGTGTGGGCGCGGAGCGCCGCCAGCACGTCGCGCAGGGGCATGGTCCGGGCGCCGGTCTGCTTGCGCCAGGCTCCGAGGGCGAAGATCCCCTGCCACTGCTTGACCAGCACCCGGTAGCGGCGGGCGAGAGACCACGAGGGGTCGTAGATGTTGGTCGATTCGCCCATCGTGCCATTGAGCTCGATGATCGAGAATCCGGCGCCGGCGCGGAGGTCGGCCTCGTCGGCGAAGCGCAGGTCGAAGCGGCCGAAATCGAACCCTTCGCGCTCGAAAGAGAGGGCGATCTCGGCGATGCGGGCCTCCAGTTCCGGGGTGATCAGGTCGGCGCCGTCGCGGAAGAGGGTGCCCTGGCAGTGGTTGCCGGCCTGCGCGAGGCGGAGCGTCTCGTCCTTGGGCAGTACGCGGTCGCGGATGGCGTCGAAGCGCTTGAGGAAGACGGCGGCCTGCATGCGGAAGCGGGGGTGCATCCAGATGAGCCGCTCGATGGTGTGCACGCCGTCGCCGGTGAGGCGCTGGAAGTCCTTGCGGGTGATGGAGAAGATCCTGCCGGCGCGCTCGCCGGGGGTGCGCATCCAGGTGACGCCGACCTCGTGGGGGCCGGGGTGGAAGCGCTGCAGGATGGCGTCGCGGGTCATGGAGTCGAAGTAGGCGAGCGCGTCCTCGCGCGAGCGGACGATCTTCACGCCGTGGCCCCTCTGGCCCTCATCCGGCTTGAGCACGGCAGGGTAGCCGCCGAAGAGCGGATCGCCCCCAAGGATGCGGTCGGCTGCGTCGGCGCGCTCGGAGGCGGACGGTCCGGACGGGAGGAAGGCGGTGGGGATGATCCACTCCTGGGCGCCGATCTTGCGGAGGATCAGGCTCTTGCTCTCGCCGACCACGCCGCCCCCGTGGGGGATGCCGGGGTTGATGCAGGTCCACAGCATGACGCCGCGGTGCTTCAGCGCGGTGGGGAGGAGCATCGGCGCCAGCGGCGGGTAGAACACCCACATGGGCCAGAACTCCGATTGCACGAGCAACGCCAGGTCGCGGCGCAGGCGGCGCCGGCCCTCCCACGTGGTGAGATACCCCAGGGAGCGCAGGCCGAGGAAGAGGACGATGATCGCGACGATCACCGCCACCGGCCCGGAGAACACCGAGTGCAGCGCCTCGAAGAGGCCGGGGCCGAGCAGCCCGACGAGGATCAGGACGAAGGGCGTCCACACGAACGCGGCGATGCCGGCCCAGATCAGGAAGCCGTGCGTCTTCTGCGAGAGCAGCCCGGCGGCGAGATAGGTCGGGAATCTTGTCCCGGGGATGGCGCGGGCGAGGAAGACGGCCTGGATGGTGTGGCGGTCGAACCACCGCCCCCACCGGTCCAGCGAGCGCTCCGAGACCATCCCCCGGAACACCGGCCACCGCAGGGCCCTGCGGCCGAAGAGGCGCCCGGTGAGGTAGAGGATGCCGTCGCCCGCGGCGATGCCCACGAGGCACCCGATGAAGCCGACTCCCCAGTCGATCTGGTTGTGCGCGATGGCGAGGCCGACGGCGATCACCGTTCCGTCCTCGGTGATGAAGGTCGCGGCGATGATCAGCAGGATGATGATCCACCACGCCGTGCCCCGGGAGATCTCGAAGGGCCCGACCTCGGACTTGTCCTTCTCCTCGCGCGGCGCGAAGTCGGCGACTCCGACGACGGGCGGCGCGCCCGGCGCGTCGTGCCGCTGGAGAAAGCGATCGACGATCTCGGCCGACTGCGCCGCCTGGCCGAAGGGCTTGCCGTTCATCGTGCCTTCGAGAGGCAGGAAGTGGCTGGCGTCGAGCATCACGAGCCGGCTGGTGGGGATCAGGCGATGGTGCAGTTCCGCCCCCCAGGCGGGGACGAGGAAGTCGTTGCGCCCGTGGAGGATGAGGGTGGGCGTTCGGATGCGCGAGAGGATGTCGCGGAGGGGTCGCTGGTCGGTGTCCCAGAACGAGCGGAGGGCCGCGTGGCGGAAGGACCGCTCGCCCAGCAGGCCGAAGTGCGGGATCAGTTCAGGCAGTCCCAGGCCCACCGCCATCCCGAGCCCGTACTTGAAGTGTTCGAAGTAGTAGTTGCCGGAGCCCTCGGCCTCCTGCGCGCCGATGGCGGCCATCAGGGTGAGCGACGCGATGCGCTCGGGCGCCAGGTTGACGACGTGCTGCGCCGTGCCCCCTCCGAGCGACCACCCGAGCAGGTGGGCGCGAGGGATGTGGAGTGCGTCCATCATGGCGACCGTGAGATGGGCCGTGGCGAGGATCGAATAATCGCCGACCCAGTGAGACGTCTCGCCGAAGCCCGGGAGGTCGGGCGCGATGACCTCGTGGCCGGCGCTCGCGAGCCGCGCGGCGAACGCGGCGAAATCCTCGGCTTCGCCGGGGCATCCGTGGAGCAGGATGATCGGCGGCCGGGGCGGGGCCGACGGGGGCGGCGACCACCGGAGGAGCGAGAGCGTCATGGTGCGCCCGTCCGCGCGTGGGCCGGCGCCGATCATCTCGGGCAGGGTGAGGCGGTCGCGCACTCCGGGCGCAGCGGTGATCGTCGCGCCCGGGGGGCCAGCGCCGGTGCGCAGGATTGGGAAGAGGTTGGAGAGGACGAGCAAGGCCGCCCAGACGAGGAGCGCGATGCGCCCGCGCCGCGGGCGCGCGCGGGGCGTGGGCTCCATCGCGGGGGTGGGGGGCGTTCCCGGCGCGGCGCTCGTCATGGTTCAGCACACATCCGGGCTTGCCGGCCCGGTCACGCGCCGCCCGCACGGGAGGCGGCCGGGGCGCGGGTCGCAGCGCGGCGGGCGTCGACGCGCGGCAGTTCGGCCCGCACCACCCCGCTGTCGTCGCGGTAGGTCATGACGGCCGGCGAGGTGACGCCGGGCACCTCGACGACTGTCACCGAGACGGTGCGGGCGTCGTGCCTCGACATCGCGACGCTGATCTCGGGACGATCGCTCCAGGCGTGACGGTGGAAGCGGTCCTGCATCGCGGGGGTCGCCCCGAACTCGCGGAGGAACGACTCGAAGAGGTCCAGCCGCGGCGCCACGGCGTCGTCGCCCAGGCCGGAGGATACGAAGCACGCAGGCCCGGAACCGCCGTCGGTGATGACCAGCGAGGCGCGGTCCCACCGGGCGTCGATGACCCCCGCGTCATCGGCGGCCACCAGGCGGAACGGGGCGTAGACCCCGAGGTCCATCCGCTGCAGGAGCGCAACCGCGGCGCGGGCGGTGACTGCGGCGAAGAGGTGGGGGATGATCAGCCCCCGAGACCGCAGGGACGCCGCGGGAGGCATGGCGGGCGCCGGGGTGGGGTTGGCGTTGAGCAGCGACATCACGAGCCCGGTGTCGGACACCCCGACCCAGGTGCCGCCGGCAAGCGCATCGGTCGGCGCGAGCACCGGGCGGCCTGCGATGACGCGCGAGACCGGGGGCGTCGCCGCGGGTCGGGAGCGCTGCTCATCGCGGCTTGTGGCAAGCCGGAAGCCGGCGGGGGTGGGGATGATCGTCAGGGTGCACATCGTGGGGGAGGAGACCGGCGTGCTTCAACGGCGCATGGGGCTTGGGTGCGAGTGACGCTCATGATGCAGGGTCGCCGGCGCCCTGCCGAAACCGGGAGGCGGGGTCATCCCGAGTTCTCCCGCGATAGCGCTGATCATCGCGTGGTGGTGGATCGCGTGGTGGGCGGCGAAGGCCAGTTCCCGGCCGATGGTCGAGCCGAGAACCGCCTCGGCGCCGTCGGCGGTCAGCATAACCCGTACGGCGGCCGGACGATCGGCGACGTGGGCCGTGACTTCGCGGGCCTCGGCGCGACGGGATTGGATCTCGCGCAGCGCCGCCGAGCGCGACGTCTCGATCGGCGTGTCGCGCCGGCGGTGGTCGTAATCGATCTCGGCGCCGCCGACCCCCGCCAACGCCGCGGCGACGTGATCGAGCAGGTGCCGCACGTGCTGGCCGATGGTGCCCGAGTGGAACGCGGCGCAGGGTTGCGTGTAGGCGGCGTCGCCGGCGGCCTCGAGGAACTCGGCGGTGGCGGCGAGCACCGCGTCGGTGGCGGCGGCCGCCGGATGCATCCCGAGGGGCGCTTCGATCCGGACTGTCGACCCGCTGGAGGCGGCGAGTGTCATGGTGCTGCGTGTCCTCGGGGGAGCGCCGTCTGGCATATGACAGGGTAGCCGCGCGGCGAGGGGAGGGAATGGAGGCTGTTCGAGACTCAGGGGTGCGCGGGCTCCGCCGGGGTGCGCGAGAGCGCCACAACGGCGTCCAGAATGTCCCGGTTGTTGGCGCAGCGCGGGCACTTGTGCTGTCCGCCGAGTTTCCCGCGAGAGGCCATCCATCGGTGGAACGATCCCGGTTGAAGCGCGGTGACGGTCGGGGGCCCCATGCCCAGGTCGTCCTTGCGTTTGATGCCGTAGTCCACCCCGACGTTCTTCAGCGCCCGGTCGAACGCCTCTGCGAACCGGCGGACCGCGTCGGGGGCGGCGGCGCGGGGATCGAGTTCGACTGCGAGCTCGAGGCCGGCTCGCACGCCGCGGGCGGCGTCCGGATACACGGGCGCCGCGGTGAACTCCCCCACGGTCACGCCGACCTCCGCGGCGGCCCTGGCCACGCCGTCCTCGATGTTCTCGACGATGAGGTTCTCGCCGAAGGCGTTGATGAAATGCCTGTGGCGGCCGACGATGCGGAGGCGCGGCGGGCCATCGGGCGGGACCGTGTCGAACTCCACGACATCGCCGAGGGTGTACCGCCAGAGGCCGGCGCAGGTGCTGAGGACGACGACGTAGCGCACGCCGGGCTCGACGTCGCCCGCGTGGTGCGAGGGCGGCGCTCCCTCCGCGTATTCGTCGAGCGGTACGAAGTCGAAGAAGATGCCGTGGTCGAGATTGAGTCGCAGGCCCGGGTCTCCCCTCGAATCCTGGATGGCGACGAATCCCTCGGACGCCGGGTAGACCTCGACGCGGTTGGGCAGGTCGGGCCCCGAGGGGCTGCCCGACCACGCCGCGCGCACCCGCGGGTCGAACGGCGCGTAGCGCACGCCGCCGTGGATGAAGAGGCTGAAGTTCGGCCACACGTCGCGGAGCGTGGCGGCGCCGCGCCCCCGCTCGCGGGCCATCTCGATGACGCGGTTGAACAGGACCAGCGCCCAGGAGGCCATGCCGCTTATCCCGCGGACGTCCCGATCGAGGCAGAGGGAGGCCATCGCCTCGATCTTTCGAGTCCAGTCGCTCATGAGCGCGATGTCGGGCCCCGGGAGGTAGACCTCGGAGATCGGCCAGCGGATCAGCGGCGTGACGATGCCGGAGAGGTCGCCGGTGCGCATGCCGTGCCGGTTGACCGCGAGGTCGGTCGACCCTCCCATGAAGAGGAGCCTCCCGGCGAAGAGGGCGGGCATGCTCACGCCGGCGTTCATCGCGTGCGCGAAGATGTCGAGGGAGGAGCGGAAGTTGCTCCGCATCATGTCTTTGGAGACGGGGATGAACTTGTCGCCCGCGGTGGTGCCGGAGGTCTGGGCCCAGTCCATCACCAGGCCCGGCCAGGTGACGTCGGGCTCGCCCCCGTCGCGCATGCGCTGGAGCCAGCCGCGAAAGGACACGTAGTCGCTCACCGGCGCCGCGGCCCGGTATGCCGCGATCATGGCGCGATCGTCGCGGATCGAGGCGATGCGGGCGAAGCCGTGCTCGCGGCCGAAGGCGGTGGGGGCGGCGCGGGCGAGCAGGGATCGCAGTTGCCGGGCCTGGATCGCCGCGGCGTTGGAGGCCCAGCGGCGGCGATCGCCGAGCAGTCGAGCGCGGCGCGAGAGGTAGACGCCCAGGCCGGCGCCGATGGCCCCGGTCCACGATCCGCCGCTCACGTCAGAGTTCCTCGTCGCCCAACCCGGGCGGCGAGGAGGACCGCTCCGCGTTGCTCGGCCCGGGCCCCACCCCCTCGAGTTCATCGAGGAACGCGAGGGTCGCCTCGGCGAACTCCTGGGGTCGCTCGATCATCGGCGCGTGGCCGCAGCGGTCCACCCAGACCAGGCGGTTGTCGGGGATCAGTTCGTGGAACTCTTCGGCGACCTGGGGCGGCGTCACGTTGTCCTGACGGCCCCAGATGAGCAGCGTGGGCTTGCGGATATGAATGATCCGGTCGCCCATGTGATCGGCCTTGGCGCTGCGTCCGAGTTTCACGATCGCGCGTGCGGCGTATCGCTTGGAGAGCTCCTCGTAGGCCCGCTCGATGGTGCCCGGCGGGATCGAGGCCTCCTCGAAGAACAGGCCCTTGATCTTCTTCTCGGTCCACTCGAAGGACGGCCGGTGCTCCACGCCCCGTTCGAGCGTCCGCTCGAAGAGGCCGGAGGAGCCCGCGAGGATAAGGGCCTTGCAGAGTTCGGGGCGCTCCATCGCGATGCGCTGCGCGACGTGGCCTCCGAGCGAATTGCCGGCGATGATGGCGGGGCCGCCGACGACCTCCTCGATTACCCGCGAGACCAGGCGGGTCACCCCGTCGACGGAGAGGTCCTTGCTGCGCAGTTCCACCAGCGGCACGCCGAAGATCAGGCATCGGGCTGCGCCCGAACCTGTGGTGCGCGCCGCGAGGGTTCGCGAGACGTCGTACCAGTGTTCGTTGACCCCGAGCAGGCCGTTGAGGAAGCAGATGGGCAGGCCGGTGCGCGGGCCGATCTCCTCGACGAGGACGGGGGTCGATTCGCTGTGCGCGGCGCTGCTCGCCGGCTCCGCCGCGTCATCGACGGGAACTCGGACGGTGCTCGGGACTGGGATCGTGACGGTCACTTGGTTTGCGTCTGACTTTCCACGCCGGCGGAGCGTGCCGCCGAAGGAATCCGGCAGGCCGGCCATCGGCGTCCCGGGCCAACATCCGCGCCGGGGCAGCCGACCGCGACCGCCTTTCCCGGCGGCCGCGTCTCACACAATGATACCGATGGTCGCCGAAGTAAAGTAGGCACCAACAGGATTCCGTGTTTGGGGCGGTGGATTTTGCAAGGTTTTTGTTCGGTCTCGGGGCCGGTCGGGCTGCCAGCGGCGTTCATGAGGATCGGAGACACTCCGGCGCGGAATCGCCGGCCCGGCTCTCCCGAATCATCCCTGTGCTCCACCTCGCCAACATCAGCAAGTCATACAAGCGGGGGGCCCTCGTCGCGGTGGACGGGCTGACGCTCGAAGTCCGTGAGGGCGAGGTGTTCGGTCTGCTCGGGCCCAATGGGGCCGGCAAGTCCACCACCATC
Organism: Phycisphaerales bacterium; assembly: GCA_947476675.1. Taxonomy (GTDB): domain Bacteria; phylum Planctomycetota; class Phycisphaerae; order Phycisphaerales; family UBA1924; genus CANJRL01. The sequence continues at coordinate 12,820 of CANJRL010000020.1, read as the reverse complement.
GGCATCGCCGTCGGCCTCACCATGCCGGACTCGGGGACGGTTGTGCTGGGGGACATGGGGCCTCCGACTGGAGGCCCCGCGCGGCGTGCGCTGGGGGTCGCTCCGCAGAGCCTGGCGGTGTACGACGAGCTGAGCGGTGAAGAGAACCTGCGGTTCTTCGGCCGGCTGTACGGGCTCGGCGGGAAGGCTCTGGAGGGCCGCGTCGAGGAGATGCTCGAGTTGAGCGGGCTGAGCGACCGGCGGGGCGATCGCGTGTCGGGGTACTCGGGCGGCATGAAGCGCCGCCTGAACATCGCGTCCGCGCTGCTCCACAACCCGCGCATGCTGATGCTCGATGAGCCGACCGTGGGCGTCGACCCCCAGTCGCGAAACGCGATCTTCGACCAGATCGAGTCCATGCGAGCACGGGGGCTCACGGTGCTCTACACCACCCATTACATGGAGGAGGCCCAGCGCCTGTGCAACCGCGTGGGCATCATCGACCGCGGGAGGCTGCTCGCGGTCGACACCCCCGACGCGCTCATCGACCGTTACGGCGGGGACAGCACGCTGACCATCGATGGCGATCGGGGGCAGGAGTCCATGAAGACCAAGGACCCGGCGCGCGACGTGGCCTCGGCGCTGGCGCGGGGCGGGGTGCGCGGCGTGCGGATCGACAGGCCGAATCTCGAGACCGTGTTTCTCTCCCTCACCGGAAGGAGCCTGCGCGACTGATGGGCGCGGTGCTCGCCATCGCCAGAAAGGACCTGCTCCTGCTCCTGCGCGACAAGGGCGGGCTGTTCTTCGTCTTCTTCTTCCCCATCCTGTTTGCGCTGTTCTTCGGCACGGTCTTCTCCGGCGACGAGAAGGCGACGCGGATCGCGGTGTTGGTGGCGGACGAGGACGGGACCGACGGCTCGCGGGCCTTCGTCGAGAGCCTGGCCGAGTCGGAGGATCTCCGGGTCTCCCCGGCGGCGACGCGAGAAGCCGCGGTCGGCGCGGTTCGCGCCGGCAAGGCGCCCGCGGCGGTCGTCATCCCGAAGGGCTTCGGGGAGCGTGACGCGGCGATGTTCGGGGGCGAGGCCCCGAAGGTCGATCTCGCCGTCGACCCGAGCCGCAAGGCCGAGGGGGGGATGCTCGAGGGGATCCTGCTCCGGCAGGCGGGCGAGCGCCTGGGGAAGAAGTTCACCGACCCGGCTGCGCTGCGGCGTCAGGCCAGAGACGGCGTCGCGCGCGTGCGGAGCGGCGATGTTCCCGCGGAGATCCGCAAGGACCTCGAGCCGCTGCTCGACAGGGTGAGCGCTCTCGCGGACACCTACGAGAAGCGCGCCGCCGACCTTGCCGGCGGCGGAGAGGCCGAGAGCGCTGTTGCGGGCTTCTTCAGGCCGCTGGTCGTCGAGCGTGTGCGGACGGTCGCGGCGGAGGGCGCGGGCGACCGGCCGGCCAACGGCTTCGCCGTCACGTTCCCGCAGGCTGCGATCTGGGGCGTCATCGGCGCGACGGCCGGCTTCGGGATCTCGCTGGTGTCGGAGCGCACCAAGGGCACGATGGTGAGGCTTCGCGCCGCGCCGATCCCCGGCTCGGCGGTGCTGCTGGGCAAGGCCATCGCGTGCTTCACGACCGTCGCGGGCGTGGTCGCGGTGCTGCTCGCGCTGGCGAGCGCGGGGTTCGGGTTGAGGGTGCAATCGCCGGCCCTTCTCGCGCTCGCTGTCGCGAGCATCGGGGTGTGCTTCGTGGGCATCATGATGATGCTGGCCAGCGCGGCGCGGACCGAGCAAGCCGCCGGAGGGATGGGGTGGGCCGTGCTCATCGTGATGTCCATGCTCGGGGGGGGGATGATCCCGCTGATGTTCATGCCGGCGTGGCTGTCGTCGATCGGCAGCGTGAGCCCGGTGAAGTGGGCCATCCTGGCCATGGAGGGGGCGGTCTGGCGCGGGTACACGCCGGCGCAGATGCTGCTTCCCTGCGGCGTGCTCATCGCGGTGGGCGTCGTCGGTTTCGCTGTCGGGGCGCGGGTGTTCCGCTCGGCGGGTTGAGATCGAGCGAGTCGCGAAGTTTTCGTGTGTTCGGGCCCGGGCCCCCGGGTTCGGGCGGTCCGGGTGCTACGCTGGACTCGGGCCGCGACGCGAGCGTGCGCCTCGCGCGAGATGTCTGGAGCGGGAGAACAACTCCGATGAAGCGTGTCTGCCTCGCCGTTGCCTCGGGCGTGTTCCTCTCCGCCGGCGCCGTGGTCCGGGCGCAGCAGCGGGTGTACATCGCGTGCGATGACCACACCGACTACATCTGGACGGCGGACGCCGACGCCTACCGGGCTTCCTTCCTGCGCATGCTGGACTATTACCTGGACCTCGCGGATCAGACGGCGGGGAACGCGCCGGACTTCCGGAGCCGCTTCGCGTGCGACGGCTCGCTGTGGCTGTGGGAGTACGAGCGCAGCCGCACGCCGGCGCAGTGGAGCCGGTTGGTGGGCCGGCTGCGCGACGGGACGATCAGCGCGCCGATGACGCCGCTGGTGATCCTGTGGGGCGGGGCGCCCGCGGAGGCGGTGCTGCGCGGGATGGCGTACGCCGGGCGCCTCGAGCGGCGCGAGGGCCTGCGCTTCGATCTCGCGGTGTCGATGGAGAACCAGGCTCTTCCCTGGGGACTGGCGAGCCTTTGGGCCGGTTCGGGCGCGAGGTACTCATGGAAGGGGATCTGCGGCTGCGTGACCCGGGTGCCGAACCCCGGAGACCGCGAGCACGACGCGTACTGGTACACCGGCCCCGACGGCCAGCGGGTCCTGATGAAATGGAACTCGCTGGTCACCGGCGACAACCAGTCGATCGGCGGCTATGCGGAGGCGCGGAACATCCCCGCCGCGGTGAACCTGGTCACCACCAGCCCGGCGTTCCAGGCCCTCTGGCCCTACCCGGTGATCAGCATCTTCGGGCGAGGGTGGGACGATCTCGAGACGCTGACGGACGACTTCGTCGTCCAGGCGCCCGCCCTGTCGAATCCCTCTCGCCGCGTGATCGTGAGCAACGAGCGCGACTTCTTCCTCGACTTCGAGGCCTCCCACGGCGCGGGGCTTCCGACCGTTGACTATTCCTACGGCAACGAGTGGGAACTCTACTGCGCGTCGATGGCCGAGGTTTCCTCATCGGTCAAGCGGGCGGTCGAGGCGCTTCGCCCCGCGGAGGCGATGGCGTCGATCGTGAGCCTGTTCGAGCCGGCGTTCATGGCGGGCCGCGAGACGGCGCGCGACCTCGCGTTCATGGACCTCGGGCTGTACTGGGAGCACGACTGGACCGGCGACGGCCCGGTGCCGCGGCAGACGCGGGCCAACTGGCAGCGCCAGATCGCGGGCGAGATCTCGTCCTATGTGTCGGCGCTCGGAACCGACGCGACGGCGGCGCTGGGACGCCTGATCGCTCCGGGGAACCAGGGCCCCGGCGCTCTCGGGCGCTATCTGGTGTTCAATCCATTGTCGTGGGCGCGCACCGACGCGGCGGACCTGCCTTGGCCCGGCGCCTTGCCGGTGCGGGTCATCGATGTCTCGACCGGCGCCGAGGCCCCCTCGCAGGTCGTCACACTTCCCAGCAATACGCCCGGCGGCGCTGTGACCAGGGCCATCCGGTTCCTCGCGGCCGACGTCCCTTCGGTGGGGTACCGCGTGTACGAGGTCCGCTCCGGCGCGGGGCAGGCATTCCCGCCGGCGGCGTCGGTCGCCGGGGGCGTCATCGAGTCCGCCGCGACCCGGGTCACGATGAACGCGGCGGGGGCCATCGGGGGGCTGGTCGATAAGGCGCGGGGCGACCGCCAGTTCGCCGCGGTGGTGAACGGGCGGTCGATCAACGACTTCGGATCCGGCTCGGGCGGCGCGCTGGGCGTGGAGAATGCCGGCCCGGTGTCCGTGACGCTCAAGGCGGTTGTTCCCGGACCTCTGCCCAGGACGGCCCGCGTGACGCTGTTCGCGGGGAGCGACCGCGTGGAGATCCGCAACGAGATTCTCGGCAACTTCGCCGACGTGCGGACGTGGGGCTTCGGCTTCAATCTGCAGGGGACGACGACGCGCCACGAGGAGGTCGGGGCCATCGCCACCGCGGCGCTGCGGAGCGCCGGAGGCTCCTACGCCGCGCGCCAAATGCGCTACGACTGGCTCACGATGAACCACTTCGTCGATGTCACGGCGGGCGCGGGCGCCAACGCGGGATTCGGCGTGACGGTCTCGAACGCCGACTGCTTCTTCTTCGCTCCGGGGGCGGGCTCGGTCGCCGCGCTCGACGCGTCATCGCCCTCGTTCCGCGTGCTCGCGGGCGGCCAGGTGGACGGCGCCGGGCTGGGCATCCAGAACCAGGACGGCGACTCGTTCTTCCTCCAGCGCTTCGCGCTTCGCACGCACGCCGCCTACGACCAGGCTTCCGCGATGCGCTTCGCCCTCGAGCACCAGAACCCGCTGGTCGTCGGCCGCGTGACGGGCGAGACTCCCCGCCTTCCTGCGGCTCGCTTCTCCGCGCTCGCCGTGAGCGACCCCTCGGTCATCCTCTGGGCGCTGAAGCCGGCGGAGGAAGGGATCAACGCCCCCGCGTCTCTGGGAGGCGGGGGGCTGGTGGCGCGGCTGTGGAACGTGGGCGAGACCCCGGCCACGCCTGCCGTGGTCACCGCGCCGTTCCGCATCGGCGCCGCCCGGATCGCCACGCACATCGAGACCAACACCGGGGCGCAGGCCTCGCCCTCGGGGTTGATCTCGCCGGCGTTTGCGAGGCAGCAGATGCGGACCTTCCGGCTGACGCTCTCGTGCCTGGCAGACGCCGACGGCGACGGGGTGGTCGGCTTCTCCGACCTGAACATCGTCCTGAGCCAGTTCGGCGCGTCCGCGGCGCCGGGCTCGATTCTCACGGGCGACGCCGACGGCGACGGCGCGGCGGACTTCACGGACCTGAACCTGGTCCTCTCCCGGTTCGGCTCGTCGTGCCCCTGAGCGCCGCCCAAGGGCGGTTCATGCCACAATGTCGCCGGCGGCCTCCGGCCGGCGCCGTTGCGCCGCCGCGCCGCGATGGAGGCTGCGCCTGTGCCGACGAGCAAGGTTGAAGAGCGTCTGGAACGGCTGGAGCGCGAGGTGGCCGAGATGCGCGCCCGGGTGGTCGAGGCCGCGGAGTTCCGGCTTGTCGACCGCGAGGGCCGGGTGCGGGGATCGCTCGCGATGACGCGGAAGGGCCCCCGGCTGGCGCTGTTCGACGAGTCGGGCGCCGCGCGGGCCGAGCTGATGCTGCACCGCGACGGGCCGGGGCTGACCTTCGCCGACGAGGCGTCGAACACCAGGGCGTGGTTCGGCGTGACCAAGAACGCGGCGCGGCTCGGGCTGGCCGACGAGGCCGGCGCTCAGCGCGCGTTCCTCGGGGTGGGCTCGAAAGGCCCGCACCTGGACTTCTATGACCGCGCGCAGGTCTCGGTCTGGTCGGCGCCGGCGCGGCCGACGTCGGGGCGATGACGACTCCCCGCCTCAGAAGCCGAACTCGAGCCCTCCGAAGAGGCGGAAGTCGTTGTGCTGGCGCCCGGCGGCGACCTGCGACTGGTACTCGTGCGCGAAGCCGACGGTGAGGGAGAGGTTGTTCTTGTCGTCGATCAGAATCGAGTACCCGGCGGAGTTGACGTTGCGGAACTCGCCCAGGTCGCGGAAGTCGGGGTAGAACTTGCAGTCGAAGACGAACTTGTGCTTCTCCTTGATCTGCCACTCGCCCTCGAAGCCGAAGATGCCTTCCGGCCGGATGCGCTCGTTGTCCGAGGCGAACTCGCGGATGGCGCCGATACCGGCGATGAGGTTGAACTTGAGCGGCGGGGGAAGGAAGAGCCGGTACCCGACGCCGCCGTGGCCCGAAACCCGGTGGCGCCAGGACTGGAACTGGTCGTAGTCGTAGCGGCCCTGGGCGAAGAAGAAGAGGGGCGACTCGGGGAGGAGCCAGTTGTTGCGGCCCCCGGCGGTGAACTTGTTGTCGGTGCTGGCGCCGCTGGACTCGCCGTAGAAGTACGCCGCGTCAAAGGAGGTCTGCACCTCCTTGTCCTCGTAGTTCGCGGTGAACTTGCTGCTGACGTTGGCGTTGGAGGTGTTGCCGCGCGACAGCGAGCCGCCGGCGAACAGTTTGAACTTCCACGCCGGCTCGGGCGGCGCCGGCGGCGGCGCGGGCGTGCCCGGAGCCGCGGCGGGCGCGGGGGCGGCGGCGGCGCCCGGTGCGGCCTTCCCCGCCGAGAGCGCGGCCTCCTTCTGCGCCTTGTCGGCGATCGCCGCCTCCTCCTCCGTCAGCACCCGCACGCCCTCGCGGGGGAGCAGCAGTTCGCCCAGCCAGGGGTGCTTCACGCGGTACTGGGTCTCTGTGGTCTCGAGGATCTGCACCTTCAGCACCTCGCCGGTGGGAAGGCGCATCATGGTGTCGGGCGCGGCGGCGGCAGCGGACGCGAGTGCGCCGGCGATCGCGGCGAGCAGGGCGTGACACGGGTGCGGGCGACCATGAGCCATGACTGTCTCCGTTCGCGAGAGCCGCCGTCGGGGTTCGGACGAGAACGGGAATCTACCCCGGGGCGAGCGGCGCCGCGAGCGGTGTGGACAGACGAAAAACGGCGGGCCGCCGTGAAGCGACCCGCCGCGAGAAATCAGTCCGAGTTGTGGAAGTCAGAGGCTGCTCGACTCAGGGGCAGGCGGTGCCGAAGGCGGAGAGCATGGTGTTGAGGTCGGTGAAGTTGACGACGCCGTCGCCGTTGAAGTCGCCGGGGACGGCCTGGCCGGACTGGCCGAAGTTGGAGAGGACGGTGTTGAGGTCGGTGAAGTTGCGGAGGCCGTCGCCGTTGGTGTCGCCCGGGCAGATGCGGCCCTTGATGTAGTTGACGTCGGCGGCATCGATCACGCCGTCGCCGTTCATGTCGCCGGAGGCCCAGCCGGTCCCGCCGAGGACGACGCCGGCCAGGTCGGCGGCGTTGACCACGCCGTCGAGGTTGCGGTCGCCGTAGGTGGTGCCGAGGATGACGGTGACGAGCTTGGTGACGTCGGCGGAGTTGACGACGAGGTCGCCGTTCATGTCGGCGGAGAGGTCCATGTTGACGGCGTTGGCGAGGTTGGACCAAGTGCCGAAGTTGGCGCGGACGTAGTTGATGTCGAGGGCGTCGACGACGCCGTCCTGCCCGATCGGGGCGAAGCCGCGGGTCCACTTGCCCGCGGGGCCGGCGACGTCGCCGGCGGAGTCACCGGCGGCGTAGGGCTTGCCGGTGGCGATGGTGGTGCCGAAGAAGTTGCCGCCGAAGGCGGTGTCGACGGCCATGTAGCCCATCATGCGGTTGAGCTTGTTGCCGTTGTTGTTGTCGAGGGCGAGGCCGTCGCAGAACCAGCGGATGTCGGCGCGGTCGAAGTTGCCGTCGCCGTTGAAGTCGCCGATGATCTCGGGCACGAGGTTGGAGTCGGAAACGGCGAGGCTGGCGCGGTTGACGAACGCGGTGACCATGGCCGCCGCGTCGCGGACGTCGCGGACGCCGTCGTTGTTGAAGTCGCCGGCGATCTTGTTGCGGAGGCCGACCGCCGCGAGGGCGGAGGTGGGATTCATGTTGCTGTTGATCGCGACCGGGGTGTTGTTCACGGTCAGGTAGGTGGCGCCGTTGGCCACGCCGTCGCTGTACACGACGCCGGTGGTGCGGTTGGGCGTGAAGCCGTTGTTGTTGACGTTGAAGTTGGCGTAGAGGGCGTTGGCCAGGTTCGAGTTGGCGAGAACGTAGGACTTGAGGAACGCGTCGGCGGTCTGCGCGGTGTACACGCAGTGGTTGTTGGAGTTGGGGAGCGCATCAACGGCGTTGAAGAGGATCAGGTTGGCGACGAGGAACTCGCCGGGGGAGAAGTCGGTGGAGGGGGGGAGCGGGTTGCGGAAGGCGGCGACCGAGCGGGTGATGTTGTTCAGGTAGGCCGCGGCGGAGATGTTCCGCATGCGGGGGTTGCCGTTGTTGTCGCCGAAGCCGGGGTACCCGACGGGCTCGGCGCGGGGATCGCCGAAGGTGATCACGCCGCCGACGCCGGCGATGCGGTAGGAGTCGGCAGTGCTGTTGTTGACGACGTTGGAGGCGGTGGGGCGGAGGAACTGCGTGCCGCCGTCGTTCTTGACGGCGAGGACGTCCATGCGGCCGTTGGTCAGCCAGTTCTGGGAGGCGGCGACGCCGCGCTCGGCGCCGACGTAGCCGATGGCCAGGCGGTGATTCTGGACGGTGCCTTCCATGCGGCCGGAGCCGCCCTTGTTGCCCGGGCGGAAGTTGGCGCCGAGCTGATCCTGGCTGCCGGCGTTGGCCAGGGGGCCGATGTTCTCGCCAACGCCGAAGGACGGATCGAGGCAGATGCCGTTCATGGCGGCGTTGCGGCTGCCGGAGCCGACGTCGCGGGTCACGGCGATCAGGTTCTCGCCGTTCAGGGTGCGGCCGGTCGCGAAGAGGGTGCGGAGTTCGGCGGCGGTGGCTTGGCGGAGGCCGGTGCCGTAGTTGGTGATGAAGGCGAGGGTGGCCTGGGCGGTGGTGTTGTCGAAGAGGGTGTTGGCGTCGGCGGCAACCGGGGGATTGGCGAGGGCGCCGATGTTGGCGGTGCCGAGGTCGACGAGCAGGTTGTCAAGGGAGGTGTTGTTGCCGGCGGCGTCGGTGGCAACGCGGGCGTTGGTGCCGTAGCCGGCCGCGGTCGGGGCAGCGACCGGGTCGGACGTGCCGGCGACCTTGAGGGTCCAGCGGAGGGCGACGTCGATCGGGGCGCCGTCGATCAGGATGCCGCCCGCGCCGGTGGTGGCGCGGAAGGAGCCGTCGGTCAGCGAGGCGAAGGGAGCGGCGCCGGGGTTGGTGACCTTGGCGATGCCGGTGGTGCTGCCGGCGGCGCCGCTGGCGATGTAGTTGGCGCGGTTGACGATGGCGCCGTCAGAGGCGTTGGCCACGGAGATATCGCCCGCGAGGGTCGCGTAGGTGCGGCCGAACTGGAGCAGTTCGCGCACGCCGTTCAGGGAGCCCACGAAGCGGCACTGCACGATCCACTGGGTCGAGGGCAGAACCGAGTTGGAGCTGGCCGCGGCGGCGAGCTGCTCGATGGTGGGGGTGCTGATGCCGTTGTTGTTGGCATCGACAAAGTCATTCGTCGAGGCCGGGGCCGAGAAGAACGACTGCTGCAGGGTGGCGCCGCTGAGGTTGATCAGGTACGGCGGGGTGGGGGTCAGCTGAGCGCTGGCCGAGCCGGCGAACGCCGCCAGGGCGCCGCAAGCCATCAGGAGGGACGAGATCGAGTTCTTGGTCGTCATGAGATACCTCTCTCCGAACAAGTGCTGGAGTTCACAACACGGAAAACGCGATAATGAACCGACGGAACCGACTGCGAAACCGACTTTGCCCGGGATGGCCCGGGCTCCGACGCTGCTCTGAAGGTCAGCGGCCGCGAGGGCCGGCCGCATGACGGGATTGTCTCTCTCCAAAGTCGCTGCGATGACGCGGTCGGGAAGCCGGCAGGGCCCGCCGTGGTCGCGTCAGTTGGTGACTTCCATGTTGACGGCGTTGCTGCCTCCCGAGAGGCTGTAGAAGCGGTCGCCCCAGAGCTTCTGTCGGACCGTCTCGCGGATCTGCTGGCGCTCGACGTGCCCGTCGGCGTAGACGAAGTTCGCCGTGCCGCCGTCCTTTTTGTCGCCCCCAGGGTGGTGGCGACCGACGGCGTTGAGAGTCGAGTTGTTGTCGTTGAGCAGGTCCTGGGCGTTCTTGAGCGCCTCGAGGGGGTAGATCTTGCTGTCGGCCGGGTAGAAGAACCGGGCGGTGCCGCTGAATCCGATGGGCTCGAGGTACACGTTGGAGCCGGAGGATCCACCGACGAACGGGGTGACCGGGCGGTGGCTCTTGATCTTGAACTCAGGGTCGCGGATGGTCTTCCACGCGCTGCCGACGAGGAACTCGGTCGCGAGGATCGTGCGGGCCGGTGTGGACACCGTCACGTCGCGCACGAGCTGGTTCTTGCGGACCTCCTGCCCGCTGAACTTGTTGCGGGGAAAGATCGCGCCGTTGCCGGTGTACGACATGCGCTTGGCCTGACGGTCGCGAGGGAAGCCGTCGGTGGGGCCCTGGCCGAGGTCGTTGAGCTGATCGGGTTCCCACTCCTCGATATCGTTGGAGCCGGGGTTGGTGCGCGGCGCGCCGCCGTTGGGGACCTTGGGGCACTTGAACGCGTCTTCCGGGGTGTTCTGGCCGTCGGAAAAGAGAGCGTACGACCAGTGCACGTAGCCGTTGATCGGGTTCGGGTTGGTGCCCTGCTGGTCCTCGCGCTTCCACTCGCCGCCGGTGGTGGCGGCGCCGTAGACGTACGAGGGGGGGTAGAAGTTGCTGGAGGAGATCGCGAAGGCGACGCCTTGGCCGACGGTCCGAGCGTTGGCGGCGCACGCGGCAGCCTGGGCCTCGTCGCGGGCCTTGCCCAAGGAGGGGAGCAGGATGCCGATGAGCAGAGCGATGATTGAAACGACGACGAGGAGTTCGATCAGCGTGAAACCGCGACGCCGCTTGTGGTTGATCATCGACGCTTGCTCCGTGCGTGCCAAAGGGTGGTGTCACCGTCCGTTGTCGGGGGGAGGCTAGCGTACGCACCGGCCCCTGCGTATCAAGATGGGGTGTGATATGCGCTAAGACATTTCATGTGAAGAATTGATAAAGATGCTGCGAATGTCTGGAAGAGGGGTTGCGGCCCGCAGAGTCCGAGCGCAGGCCGGATCGGGGCTGTCGGCGGGACAGGGACTTGCACCAGCGGCTGAATGCAGATAAATTTATCCTGATGTCCTGAATCACCCGAACCCAAGGAGAAACCCCGGATGCTTCCCCTCCTCGCGTCGTCCGTTCTGCTCGCCGTCGGCCCTGTCGCCCAGCGTGGCGCGTCGGATCCATCGGCGGCTTCTACCCCTTCATCTGGGGGAGAGGCGCCCACTGTCCAAGCCGTCGACCGCGGGTCGCTCTCGCCCTCGGCGACCTTCCTCCTGAGCAACGACCGCTTCCACGACGACCCGACCCTGCTCTGGGATGGCTTTCTCAGCGGCATGCGCGGGTTCGAGCACTTCTACAACCCGGTTGGCAACCCCCTCTACTTCGAGACCCCCTTCATCAACACCTCCGCCCGTTTCCTGTACCTGCGCCACGCCTTCGACAAGAACAGCCAGTTGCGCGGCGGCGACCTGAACGTCTTCGCGCTGCAGGCCCGGGTCGCCCTGACCGACCGCATCGCGTTCATCGCGACCAAGGACGGCTACAGCCTCCTCGACGCCGGCGCCCTGCCCGAGTCCGAGGGCTTCAACGACCTTGCCTTCGGCTTCAAGTACGCCTTCTGGGTCGACAAGAAGGAGGACTTCGTCGCGACCGTGGGCCTGCGCTACAACGTCGAGGTGGGGGCAAGGCGGATCCTGCAGGGCGGCGTGGGCGAGTTCAGCCCCTTGCTCTCGGTCGCCAAGGGATGGGACCAGTTCCACGTCATCGCCGGCTTCAACCCCCGCATCCCGGTCGACGGCGACAAGGGCAACAACATCATCCAGTGGGATCTGCACTTCGACTACGAGATCCTGCCCCAGGACCTGCCCGGCTTCGCGCCGATCTTCGAGGTGCACGGGCTGCACTACCTCGACAACGGCACGCGCACGCCGCTGTCGGTGGGAGGGGCCGACTACACCAATCTCGGCTCGACCGACGTGAGCGGCTCGACGGTGGTGTGGGGCGGCTTCGGCGCGCGGTGGAAGCTGACGCCGAACTTCTCGGTGGGCGCGACCTACGAGATCCCCTTCACCAATCGCCGCGCCGACATCTTCGGCGACCGCGTGACCTTCGACATCGAGTTCACCTGGTGAGCGGAGCGTCGGCGGCGTCGCAGCGACGACACACCCGGCGGCGCCGCGGCAACCTGGGCAGTTCCGCGGCGTCGACGTTCTCCGCGTCTCTCAATCTTCGTCCTGCCGCAGGCGGGCGACGACGCTGAGGTCCTCGAGCGTGGTGGTGTCCTGGGTGATCTTCTCGACTCCCGCGGCGACGTCGCGCAGCAGGCGCCGCATGATCTTCCCCGAGCGCGTCTTGGGCAGGCCCTCGGCGAAGCGGATCTGGTCGGGCCTTGCCAGCGCTCCGACCTCCTTGGCGACGTGCGCGGCCAGTTCCTTCCGCAGCGCGTCGTCGGGCCGGCGGTCGGGGTTCTTCGCCAGCCAGTTGGTGCGCAGCGTGACGAAGGCGCAGATGGCGCTGCCCTTGATCTCGTGGGGGTAGCCGACGACGGCGGCTTCTGCCACGGCCGGGTGGCTGACCAGCGCGCTCTCGACCTCCATCGTGCCCAGCAGGTGCCCCGAGACCTTGATCACGTCGTCGACGCGGCCCTGCACCCAGAAGTAGCCGTCGGGGTCGCGGCGGGCGCCGTCGGCGGAGAAGTACCAGGGCTCGCCGGTCGCGGGGTCCTTGAGCCGCCCCCAGTAATTGCTGACGAAGCGCTCGCGGTTGCCGTAGACCCCGCGAAGCATGCCCGGCCACGGCTTCCTGATGCAGAACAGCCCGCCCTTGTCCGGCGGCATCTCCCGGCCCTGCTCGTTCACGATGGCGGCGTCGATCCCGAGCATGGGGAGCGTGCACGACCCCGGCTTGGTGGGAACGGCCCCCGGGAGCGGAGTGACGACGTGGCCCCCGGTCTCGGTTTGCCAGTAGGTGTCGACGATGGGGCATCGCTTGCCGCCGATGTGCTCGTGGTACCACATCCAGGCCTCGGGGTTGATGGGCTCGCCGACCGAGCCGAGGATGCGCAGGCTGGCAAGGTCGTGCATCCTGGGCAGTTCCTCGCCCCACTTCATGAAGGTGCGGATGGCGGTGGGGG
>CANJRL010000019.1 GCA_947476675.1 Phycisphaerales bacterium | reverse complement strand
GCGCCGTCGGCCTCCACGCGATCGAGCGAAGGCTGTCCCCGGGGGAGTATTCGCGCAGGCCGAAGAACTCCTCGGACCGACCGAGCGCGTCGACGAGCGATTCGCCCTCGCCGGCGACCGTCGCCGCCTCGCGCAGCAGGCCCGGCCGCACCGGGTGCACCGCCGGCCGGACGAGCACGCGGTCCGGTCTTTCGAGCGCGAAATGCAGCGACTTCCTCAGCAGGCCGAAGGGGAAGGACGACTCGACGATCAGTTCACCGAGCTCGATCACCCCGCGTCGCCGCGGCAGTGCTTGCGCCTCAGCGGTGGCGCTGGACCGCTGGCGCACGTGCGCGAGAAACGCCCTCGCCCCGCCGATCCGCCCCTCCCACGGCAGGGCCCCGCGCCGGCGCCGGGACCGCGGGACCCTCGGCGCCGCCTCGACGATGCTCAGCGCGAAGGCCGGCACCGCCCGACGCTCGTTCTCGATCTCGTACGTGATCGTCAGCGGCTCGCCGACCTGCGCGACTCCCGCCCAGGCGCCCACGCTCACCCGCCGCGCCCGGATCCCCATCAGCATCGACCCGCTCAGCACGCCGGACACGACCATCACCGCCACCGCCATCCCGAACGTCCAGAACAGCAGATTGTTCTGGCTGTTCACGGCCCCCAGCCCCAGCATCACGGTGAGCAGGGCATAGCCGACCGAGCCGAGGCTGAAGTGGGTCTTCCTCGCGATGCTCACCGCAGTCTGTACGGCCCCGGCCCGCCCCGGCTGCACCCGGCTCACCTGGTGTACCGCCGGTATTGCTCGAGAAGCGACTCGTTCTCCTTCGGGGTCCGCGAGGCCCCCGGCTTCATGATGATCAGCACCCGGCGCGACGAGGAGGGCAGCGTCATCGACTGCTCCGTCCCGGTGTACCCCTCGCGCTCGGCCACGATCCGCACGTCGTACTGCAGCAGGCCGGCGCCGGCCTCGTCGAAGGGCAGGGCGAACTCTCCCCCGGCGTCGCTGAACTGCGAGGCAACCCGCTTGCGGTTCAGTTTCTCGGGGTCGCTCCAGATCTCGACGTTGACCCCCGTGATCCCCCGGCCCCGGAGCCGCGCGTCGCTCTCGTCGACGATCGCGACGTACCCGGTGTCCCCCTCGATCACCTTCCCGCGGAGCGTGTACGGGGAGCACGCGGCCAGCGCGAGCGACACCGCCGCGATCGCCGATGCGCCGGCGCCCCTTCGCGCCGGAGTCACCGCTCCGCCCCCGCGCCCTCGGGCTCCTTGGCCGGCTCCGCGGCGGGCTCGCCCAGCGGGGCGATCAGTTCGCCGGCGCTGGGAAGGTCCTTCAGGCTCGCGAGGCCGAACAACTCGAGGAAGTGCCTGCTCGTCCCGTAGAGCATCGGGCGGCCCAGTTCCTCCGCCCGCCCCACGATGGCGGCAAGGCGCCTCTCGAGCAGCGTGCGCAGCACCTCGCCGCAGGCCACGCCCCGGATCGCCTCGATCTCCGCGCGGGTGATCGGCTGCCGGTACGCGATGACGGCCAGCGTCTCGACCGCGGCGCGCGACAGCCGGGCGCTCGCCCTCGCGGCGTGGAACGCCCGCACCGCCGCGGAGAACTCCGGCTGCGTCATCACCCGCCACCCACCGGCGACCTGCTCGATTCGGAACGAGCGACCGGACTCCGCGTACGCCCCGTTGAGCGTGTCGATCGCCTCGCGCACGCGCGACTGGCCCTTCGCGCCGTGTTCCGGGACAAGCGCCTCCGCGAGCCGCGCCCCGGTCACGGGCCGATCCATCGAGAGCAGCACCGCCTCCACGGCTCCCGCGAGTGCGGCGCCCGACCAGCGCAGCGCATCCGCCGTCCCTTCAGCCGCGGGCGGCGCGTCCGATGCAACACCGGCTGGCTTGGGCTCCGCGAGCGGAGATTCCGGGACCTTCGTGGCCATGCGACAATCCTATCAGCGTGACCGCTCTGCGCGGCGCCCGCAACCGGCGCAACGCCCCCCGGCCCAAGGCCGCGCCCCCGTCGCGTCGATAACGGAACCCCCGGCCCATCGCCGCGTACGCATGGGAACAGGGGATGGCGGCCGCCCAGCCGCGTCAGGCCCCGGATCGCTCGGAGGGAGAAGGCCATGGGCTCGCTGCGGGACTACCGCGTCGCCGAATCGCTGATCGAGATGCTGCGCCACGACCTGGCCCGGTTCGACCGCTCGCCAAGGGTCGGCCGCACGCGCCTGCTCGTCGAGATGGCGGTCGAGGCGCAGACGCAGGCCAGAGGGCTGAACGTGCCGGCCATCCTCAAGTCGGACATCGAGCGGCTGGCGATGTCGGCGCGGGCCAGGGCCCGCAATACAAGACGGGAGATGCGCGGCACGCGCGTGCGCAAGGCGGCCTAGTCCGCCAAGGGACTTGGCGCTGATGGCCAAAGACAGTCTCAGCGGATGTCATCATCGAGCCTGGCGAGCACAAGACCAGGCCGATCGCACTCGGCGAGTCCGCAGTCGAGTTCGATCACGACGGCACTGTGCGGCTTCTATTGCATCAACCGGACGCGGCTTTCTGCGGTCGCGCATTGCTGCGCTTCCGTCACAAACCACCCCTTCTCCGGCAGGCGTGCAAGGACGTAGCGGATGAGCGACTGTCCGCCTTCGCGACCCTGCACAAAGAACTCGATCCCGACACGAGTCAGCGCATTCGGCGGGAGTTGCCGCAGCACCTCCGGCTGACACGCGGCTTCCAGATATTCGGTGACCGGCAGTCCGTTCGCTCGCTCCCGGCTGACAGGATCGGCGAACAGAGGTTTCGTGGAATCGTCGTACCCTTGCGGGATCACGATAAGACGAACTGTGTTCGCTGCGATTCGCAGAGGTTTCACCCCGCGGAACTGCAGCGCGAACGCTGTTTCCGCGGTCGCCGTAGCCACGTCGATGTCCTGACGCACGTGAGGCGGATACTCCAGGATGAACTGTCGGGCCATCTCGTCCGAAACCTGCGGCATTGCTCCGCCTCGCGCTCTTGCCTCGGCGTGAAAGGCCCGCCAATCACCGGCCTCGACGCAAGCGAGCAGATGAGAAGCGGTCTTCAGGAGCGGCTCGGCATCCGCGACATCTACCGCCACAGCGGACAATCGGACCTTCCATGCGTCTGACAGGTCGCGTGTCGTCGCACCCGCCGCCGCAGGGCTCCTCACGGACGACGAGGCCATCGCGTCACTCTGGGGCCCTGCGCTGTCGAGACGCACCGATACCGCGACCACGACGGCGATCACGCACACGATCGACACGGCGACCAGTGACAACCGCTGCGCCTTCATGGCTCGTTCCCGCAGGTCAGCAGGAACGTATCCAATGCTTCGATGTAGATCCACGCCGGCTGTTCACCACAACAGATGGCGCTCACGCTGTACAGCCCGTTGAACTCTTTGCAGCCGTACCAGCCCTCGACGCCTTGCGCCTCGCCATCACAACAGGACTGGATATATCGCCTTGAACACGGCGAGGTGAAGGTGCGGCAATGCAGCCGCTCGCACGTCTCCACCGGCAACTGGTTGGGATCGCCAGCGCAGATCGGCAGCCGCGTCACCGAGCCGCTCGAAAGGCCGCAATCACCGCACTGCCCAGACCGAGCCTTCGAAGTGGTCATCATCGCAGCCACAACGACACTGATCGACAACAGACTTGTTCTCACGGTACTCTGCTAGAAAGATTCTAGAGATCACGCCCCATATAGCCGTCGACGGTCCACTCGAACGGCGTCCATCCGTGCCAATCCGACAGGCCAGCTTCACACGAATTTTGTGACGATACTCGAACGTCTGTCCGTCGCACTTCGCGTGCGCTCCCGTCGCAGAGAGACACGAGCGCCGTCAGCTTCGTAGCGGGCTCTGGTGTCGCTCGGCTGGGCCGGACGGTCAAGGCCGGAGGTTCCTCAAACAACGCCACCTTCGACGAGGGAAATGCGACGGCCGCGCTGCTGACCGCTCGGAAGAATCTCGGCCATTGGGGTGCAAGCACGCCCAGACACTCCGAGAACGCCCGATGATCAAGGAGGAGCGCCTGCGTGTAGACGATAGGACGCCGTGAAGGGGCTCGACGGACCCGCGAAGAGGCGAAGTTCGAAGCATCGATGACAAGCGGCCAAGCGGTCCGCACATCGAGGTGAGAAGCGCTCCCGAGATAAGCTCCAGAAGGCGCATAGAAATGCTCGATGTGTGGAGGCCGCAGCGTGTTCGCGTGCAACCAATCCATGTCATGATCTGCCGACCATTGCTCAAACTCGGAAGATGCGCTCCTGAGGCTCGCCAGCGTATCCGCGGTCCGAGCCTTCTCTCGCGCCTGACGAAGACCGTATGTGGCAATGGCGAGCAACACCGCTGCGACTGTGATCACCGCGAGGCATTCGACGAGCGTGTGGCCCGAACCACGCATGAGTACTTTATACAAAAGAGAGAGAGAGGGGGCAATGGATTGCCCTCACCTTCGGGCGATTTCTTTTTTGTTGTGCCGGCGCGCCCTCGCATCTGCCTGTCGGCAAAGCGTTTCCGGAGCGCCCGCGCTGCCGCCGCTATCCTCGGCCGATGAAGCCGGCGAAGACCGAACAGGGAAACCACCCCGCGCCGGGCGCCTCCCCGCTCCGCGAGATGCTCGCGATCGCCCTCCCCGTCGCCGCGGTGATGGTGTCGTACAGCATCTCCCAGTTCGTCGACAGCGTGATGGTCGCGCGACTGCCCAACGGAGACGCGGCGGTCGCGGCGCTGGGCAACGGCGGCATCGTCGCCTTCATCCCCATCTCGATCGCCATGGGCGTGGTGCAGGCGATCAACACCTACGTCAGCCAGCACATCGGCGCCGGGTCGGAGCACCGGGCCTCCGCCTATCCCTGGAACGGCGTGTGGTTCTCGGTCGCCGTGTGGCTGGCGTTCTTCGTGCCGCTGGCCTTCGTCCTGCCCGGCGTCATGCCCTGGTTCACGGGCGCCCTCGCCGCCGCGGCCCCGAGCGGGGGCGCCGGGCCCGACCCCGAGGTCGTGCGCATGCAGCAGGAGTACGCCCGCGTGCTCCTCCTGGGCGCCGTCTTCACTCTCTGCAGCAGGTCGATGGCCCAGTTCTTCTTCGGCACGCAGCGCGGGGCGATCGTGCTCGTGGCGTCGCTCGCGGCGAACGCCGTCAACTTCTGCGGCAACTGGCTGCTCATCTACGGCAACTGGGGGTTCCCGGCTCTGGGCGTCACAGGCTCCGCCGTCTCCACCGTCATCGGGCAACTGGTCGAGTTCCTGATCCCCCTGTCGATGTTCCTCTCGCCCCGGTTCCACGCGCGCTACGGCACGCGATCGGCGTGGCGGCCGTCGCGGGCCCGAATCGCCGAGATCATCAAGGTCGGCGCGCCCCAGGGGCTGGCCTTCGGCAACGAGATGATCTGCTGGGCGATCTTCATGGCCGGGATGCTCGGCGGCATCTCCGTCGCCGACAACGCCGCCGGATGGATCGGCCTGCGCTACATGCACCTCTCCTTCCTCCCGGCCATCGGCGTCTCGATCGCCATCTCGGCGGTGGTCGGCCGCTCCATCGGCGCCGACGACCCCGACACCGCCCAGCGCCGCGCCTCCCTCGGGACGCGCATCGCGATGGTGTACATGGGCCTGTGCGCCGCGGCGTTCGTCGTCTTCCGCGAGCCCCTGGTCCGCGTGTTCATCGACAAGACGTGGGGAGAGGAGCGGGTCGGGCCCGTGGTCGAGGTCGGCAAGCAGGTCATGATCTGCGCCGCGGTCTTCCAGGTGTTCGACGCGATAGGCATCAGCATGCAGGGCGCGCTGAGGGGCGCCGGCGACACCCGCTGGCCCGGGTTGATGCAGGTCGCGCTCGCCTGGGTTGTGCTGATGGGAGGGGGCTATGCCGCGCTCCGCCTGTTCCCCGAGTGGCGCAGCCTGGGGCCCTGGGCCATGGCGTCGGCGTACATCACGATCTTCGCCGTGGTCATGTACTGGCGCTTCGCATCCGGGAGGTGGCGCGCCATCAGGCTCATCGATCGGACCTCGGCGCCGCACTGAGTTCGGCCTTTGGAAGGGCGCCCGGACCCGTGGTCCCACGCCGCGTTCTTGAGGCCGCCCGCCGCCGCGGATACCCTGCTCCACCGCAGAAGAACCAACGGCGGCGAATGCCCCGGCGTCCCCGCCGGAGGCGGTTGGCCCGCACGGAGACGGCATGAGCGCGAACAACCCGATGGACATCATGATCGGCGCATCCGAGGCCGAGCGCAGCGACCCTCAGGCCGCCCAGCGCCACCGCAAGGCCGCCTCCGAGGCGGGCGCCGCCGGCGACCGGGTGAACGAGATCGCCCACCTCCGCAAGGCCGCGGCCGCCGATCCGTCGAATGTCCACAACCTGTTCGCGCTCGCCTACGCCCTCGACCTCGTGGGCGAGGAGGACGAGGCCATCGCCCTCTACGAGCGCTGCTGCGAGCGCACCCCAGCGCCGGTGAACGCGCTGCTCAACCTCGCGGTGCTCTACGAGGACCGGGGCGACCTGAGCCGCGCCGAGAAGAGCCTCAAGCAGATCCTCGACACCAACCCCAACCACGCCCGGGCCCGGCTGTTCATGAAGGACGTGCTGGCCGCCCGCGACATGAAGATCGACGACGACCACGACCGCGACCTCGCCAAGCGCACCGCGCTGCTGGACACCCCGGTCACCGACTTCGACCTCTCCGTCCGCTCGCGCAACTGCCTCAAGAAGATGAACATCCGCACCCTCGGCGACCTGCTCCGGGTGAGCGAGGCCGAACTGATGGGCTACAAGAACTTCGGCGAGGCCTCCCTCATCGAGATCAAGCAGATGCTCCAGTCCAAGGGCCTCCGCCTCGGACAGCGCCTCGAGGAGCAGCGCCGCCAGTCGCGCCGCGAACTCTTCGAGTCGCTCCGCGGCTCCGGCAACGAGGCCGCCCTCGCCCGCCCCGTCTCCGAGATCGACTTCTCCATCCGCGTCCGCAAGGCCCTGCAGCTCCTCGGCATCCAGACCATGGGCGACCTCGCGGCACGCACGGAGGCCGAACTCATGGGCGTCAAGAACTTCGGCGCCACCTCGCTCACCGAGGTCCGCGAGCGCCTGACTCAGCACGGCCTGTCGCTCCGCGAGATCCAGTCCTGACCCGACGCTTGCCGGCGCACGGCTGCGCCGGCTGACATCCCAGCACACCCCTCGGGGCACGACGCCCGGACACCGGTGAACAGCATGCCCGCACGCACGGACGCTCCTGTGGGTACCCCGCGACGCGCTCCCCTCCTCGGCAGCCGGGGCGGCGCATCGTTCCGCGACATCGCCCCGCTCGCGCTGACGATCCTGCTCGTCGTCGCCGCAACCGTCGCGTCCTGCGCCCCCAAGCCGGACGTCAACGTCATGGGCAGCGCCGCCCCGGGCGAGCCGGAGATGCGCGTCCGCGTCGGCAAGGAGCAGAACGAGGCCACGCTCGACGCCGCCTCCGCCATCACCGTGTGGACCAGCCGCTCGGTCGACCGCGCCGCCAATCTGAAGGGGCCCCTGCGCGTCCGCGTCGGCGAGACCGGCTGGGTCATCACCGACGCCTCGGGCGCAAGCCGCGGCTTCCCCCGCGCCGAGCCTCTCTTCCTCCGCCCCGCCGGCGCGACCTCCATCCGCTACAGCAACGCCGAGTACCCCGGCATGTTCCGCCTCTACGCCCGCGACGATGTCTCTGCCGGCGTCTTCGACATCGTCGAGCACCTCGCGCTCGAGCAGTATCTCCCCGGCGTGCTTGCCAAGGAGCTTCCCGCCGGCTGGTCGCCCGCGGCGTTCGAGGCCCAGGCCGTCGCCGCACGCACCTACGCGATGCAGGAGCGCCAGCGCCGCCTCGCCGCCGGCGCCGTCTACGACGTCGAGGCCACCGACCGCGACCAGGTCTACGGCGGGATGACCGCCAACCCCAAACTCCTTGCCGCCGTGCGGGCCACCCGGGGCAAGGCCGTCACCTTCAACGGCGTCCTGCTCCGCGCCTATTTCTCCTCGACCTGCGGCGGGCGGCCGGCGTCCGCGAAGGACATCTGGCCGACCACCAAGGGCATGGAGTTCAACCTCATGCCTCCCATCCAGGGCAAGCCGCGCGAGTTCGCCTGCGAATCCAGCCCTCTTTACCGCTGGAAGGTCGAGCGCGACGCCGCGGATCTCCTGAGGCGCATCGTCGCCTGGGGCGAGCAGGAGCAGCTCGCCGTCCGCCAGATGACCAGCCTCGCCCGCATCCAGCCCGTCGAACTCAACGAGGCCCAGCGCCCCAACAAGTACCGCCTTTCCGACGCCGCCGGCAAGCACTGGACCCTCACCGCCGAGCAGCTCCGCAACGCCTGCAACTTCGGCGGCGGGAAGTTCGCCCCCGTCACCAGACAGACCCGCGTCCACAGCGGCGACTTCGAAGTCGAGATCAAGGGCCCGGTCGCGACGTTCACCGGCCGCGGCTTCGGCCACGGCGTCGGCCTCTGCCAGTATTGCGCCGAAGGCTTCGCGCGCAAGGGCGAGGACTGCGCGACCATCCTGCGCCGCTTCTACCCCGGCGCAGCGATCACCCAACAGTATTGATTCACCTCGACGAAGCCTCGGGCGTCGCGGAGGCGCGCGGGATGAAGATCAGCACCGCTTTGACCGGGCCGCCGCTCTCGAGCCGGGCGGCGTTGGTCAGCATCGCCTCTCCCACGCTTGGCGGGGGCACGGCGGCCGGCCCCAGCAGAGCCCCCTCGGGAGCGTCGCCCTCCGCCGGCTTTGCAAACCGCAGGCCCTGATCGTCCTTCCCGCCCCGGTTCTCCTCGACGCTTCGAGATCCCCAGGACACCCCCGGCCGCTCCGCCGTCAGCACGTAGGCCCAACCCGGCTCAAGCTCCGCGTCGATGACCGTGCCCGGCATCACGCGGCCCTCCCTGCGCACGTCGATCACCGGGTCCGGCGCCGCGAACGCCGCCACGCCCTCCGATCGCCCCGTCTCCTGGAGCTGCACCGCCATCTCCACGCGCAGCGCCCGCCGCAGACCCTCGCCCGCCACCTTCGGCGCGGTCCACGCCCGCGCCACGACCCGAAGCGTGCCCCCCCACGACTTGGTCCGCGCGCCGTTCACCATCAACGCTGAGCCCTCGGCGATCGATGCGCCCCGGAATGCCTCGCGCCACTCCAGCGCCCAGCCCAGCCAGTCGCGGTTGCGCGGGCCCACGCGCGTCAGCCCGCTCTCGAGCGAACCGAGGTCGGAGAGCGGCACGCGCACCAGACGCAGCCCGTTGCGCTCCAGCGCCGCGCGGGTCTCGCCATCGAGCGGCAACTTCTGATGCACGTAGGGCGCGAGAGCCTCCGCGACCGCCCCATCGCCGCCGGGACCGGCGCCCGGCCCGGCCGCGTCGATCGATCCGGCGCTCGCCGCGTCGTCCCGAGCCACGAACCACACCAACTCCAGCCCGTCCTGGCCGCCGCGCACCGCCGGCGAAACAACCGCGAGCGACGACGCGCGGCCGGCGACTTCAGCGCCGGCGATGCTCTCCCGCGCCGCCGAGCAGCCCCCCGCCGCCGCAACGCAACTCAAGGCGAACCATCGCGCCGCGCCGGCAACCCAGCGCCTCGATGAGCAGGCGCGATGGGACTGCGCGAGGGTTCCGCCTCCCCCGCGTGAAAACCCTCGCTGCTCGGGGAGTCTTGGCGCGATCTTCGCGCCGCGCGCGCGCCGGCCGTCAGCGGCGTTTTCTATGGTCCTCCCTCGTTCCGGTTCGATCCGTCCCCGGAGACGACCATCCATGTTCACCCGGTGCTTTCGTTCGCAAAGGATTATGGTCCCGCGGCTCCCCGCGGCGCTCGCGATCGTCATCGGGACGAGCGCTCTCGCGGGATCCCCGACAAGCGAAAAGCCCCCGACCGCGGGTGACGCCTCGCCCGCCGCCGGGACCGTCGCGCCGCCGGCCGCGCAGGCCGAGCCCATCGAGCCGAGCCCGGAGCCCCTGCAGGGACCCGTCGCGCTCGACCTGCTCGACCTCTTCGTGCACCCGATCGGACCGGAAGGCATGGAGTTCTCCGAGAAAACCAGGTCGCTGGATGGTAAGCGGGTGGTGGTCGAAGGGTACATGGTGCGGCAGGAGCTCCCGTACGGCAAGCGGTTCCTGCTCACCACCCGCCCGGTCATTCTGGAAGAAGACGAAATGGGGCCCGGCGACGATCTCCCTCCCCAGACGATCTTCTGCTTCCTCCCCGACAACCTGGCGATGACCGTCGTCTACACCCCGGCCCGACTCCGCCTCACCGGCACGCTCAGGCTCGGCCATCGCGAAGAGCCGGACAACATGGTGTCATTCGTCAGGCTGCTCCTCGAACCGCCCGAGAAGCCCTCCCCCGATTCCACGCCGGACGCGGCCCCCGCGGACGCTCCGGCTCCTCCAGGCCAACCGTAGTTTCGTCCTGCGGCGCAATGATTGTTTGATTGCGCCGTCCTTGCTCACGTTCTTCTCAGAAGGGACACGTCACATGGTGCTTCACGCTCGTAACGCACTCGCGCTCGCCGCGGGTGTGCTGGCCTCGGCCGCGGCCTCCGCCGCCCCCACCGTCACCCGCCTGATCCCCCCGAGCGAGCTGTTCTCCACCGGCAACACCGACCCGATCATCGCCCGGTTCCTGCCCGGACAGCGGTTCGACCTCCAGGCCACGATCTCGCCGGACTCCGGGTCGCCCCTGCTGGTCCCGGGCTCGATCCAGTTCCTCGTCGACGGCTCGCCCGTCGCCGGGACCGTGACCACCAAGTCTCCGGCCGGCGGCACGTACCCCACCGGCACCACGATCGGCACCCTCCGCGCCTACTCCAACGGCATCCCCGGCCGCCACACCCTCTCGGTCACCGCGCAGCAAGCCGACGGCCAGACCGTCACCGCGACCGGCAACTTCGAGATCGTGCCCATCGTGCAGCAGGGCCGCCGCGCCAAGAACATCATCGTCTGCATCGGCGACGGCATGGGCATCGCCCACCGCACCGCCGCCCGGATCATGAAGCAGGGCGTCGCGCAGGGCAAGGCCAAGGGCCTGCTCGCGATGGACCGCATGCCCTACACCGGCATCGTCATCACCCACTCCCTCAACTCCATCGTCACCGACTCCGCCCCCGGCGCCTGCTGCTATTCCACCGGCAACAAGTTCGTCAACAACCAGCTCGGCGTCTTCCCCGACGATACCACCGGCGGCTCCAACGCCAACAACGACTTCGACAACCCCCGCGTCGAGCTCGTCACCGAGTATCTCTACCGCACCTTCGGCAAGACCTCGGGCATCGTCACCACCGCCGACGTCTTCGACGCCACCCCCGCCGCCTTCGCCTCCCACACCGCCAAGCGCGGCGACGGCACCGGCATCTGCGACGCCTACCTCGACGAGTCCGGGAGCACCGGCCTCTCCGTCATCCTCGGCGGCGGCCGCAAGTGGTTCCTGCCCTCCGGAACCCTCGGCTCGGCGCGCGGCGCCTCGACCGACTACGTGCTCCCCGCCGAGCTCGCCTCGGCCTGGGGCGTCCCCGCCGGCGCGATCGACCCGGCCCGCAACCTCCTCGGCGACTTCCAGTCGAGCGGATGGACCTACGCCGCCGACCGCACCGCGCTCAACAGCATCCCCTCGAACACCAGCAAACTCCTCGGCCTGTTCACCTACTCGAACATGAACGTGGCGCTCGACAAGATCAACGGCCGCCGCGGGACCTCGACCGTGGTCAACGACTACACCTTCCCCAACCAGCCCATGCTGTCCGAGATGACGACCGCCGCCATCAACGTCCTCAACCGCAACCCCGCCGGCTTCTTCCTCATGGTCGAGGGCGCCTCGATCGACAAGCAGGCCCACAACATGGACAGCGAGCGCTGGATCCTCGACACCATCGAGTTCGACGACGCCGTCGCCGTCTGCAACCAGTTCGCCCAGGCGAACCCCGACACCCTCGTGATCGTCACCGCCGACCACGAGTGCGCGGGCATCAACATCATCGGCGCCTCCACCGTCACCGACGCCGCCCTCCAGGCCCGCATCGCCCTCGGCCAGGGCGCGGCGCAGGTCCGCAACGGCGTCGTCGGCACCTACGACGCCGCCGGATTCCCCAACTACACCATCGCCGCCGACGGCTACCCCACCACCACCGACATCGACCGCCGCATGCTCATCGGCTACGCCGCCAACGCCGACCGCTACGAAGACTGGCGCACCAACCCGCTCCCCCTGCAGGACAGCCAGCAGCCCCTCGTCGGCAGCGCCCCGCTGAACACCTACCCGGCCCTCCCGATCAACCGCGACACCGCCGGCAACTTCCTCGTCACCGGCCAGATCGCCGACACCATCGCCGCGCACACCGCGTCCGACATCCCCTGCTCCGCCTTCGGCCGCGGCTCGCCCCAGTTCACCGGCGTGATGGACAACACCGACATCTACTTCAAGATGATGCAGGCCGCCCTCGGCGGCTGGGCCGGCCGCTGATCCCGCCGACACACCCACAGAAGGAAACACACCATGAAACACGCCCTCGCGCTCGGCGCAACCGCCCTCGCGATCACCGGCGCGGCGTCCGCCCGACCCGCCGCCACCTTCACCTTCGATGAACTCCCCTCCGGCTCCCAGGCGAACTCCTTCGCTCAGGCCGCCGCGCTCGGAGTCTCCTTCTCCTACGCCGCCCTGCTCCCCGATCTCGATCCCTCCGGCGACCCCATCCCCGGCACCACCCACTGGCGGCCCGACATCACCGCTCCCACGGTGACCGTGTCCAATCCGCTCCTCTTCAATCGAGGCCCGGCCCCCTCGGGCTCCAACGCTCTCGACGCCCTCTGGCAGCCCGTCCTCATCTCCTTCAGCACCGCCTACAACCTCGACGCGAACGGCTTCTCCCTGGTCGCCGACAACTCCCGCTTCGGCCTCAACGGCCTGCTGCCCGGCTTCGCCGACATCGCCGTCCAGTTCTACGACGCGGGCAACAACCTCCTCGGCTCCTCGCCGATCAACCAGACCGTCCCCGGGTTCACCGTGACCACCGGCGGGTTCTCCAACGTCTCCTACATCCTCATCGCCGCGGGCAAGTTCTACGACAACATCACCATCTCCGGCACGCCCGTCCCGGCGCCGTCCGCCTTCCTGGCTCTGCTCCCGCTGGCCGCCGCCGCTGGCCGCCGCCGCCGCTGAACCGGCACGACAGCCCGAAGTCACCCCCACTCACGCGGCGCCCGTGCGCCGCGTTTTTTCTTTCCCCGGCGCGCCCGCCCGTTCACCCCGCGACCGGCTCGAAGGCGTTGATCCTGTCGATCATCTGCCGGATCATCCCGTACCTCCCCCGCGCGTGCGTGAACACAAGCCGCGGCAGGTCGAGGAAATCGTCCTCCGCCTCGTACGGCCCGCGCATCGCCATCCGCCCGCTCTTGATCAGCGTGCCGAACTCCTGCTCCAGCCGCGCGATGTCGTCCTCCCGCAGCGCCTGCCTCAGCCTCACCACCAGGTCGTCCTTCACGTACCGCGACGAGTGGTAGTTGCGGTAGAAGTGCTGCACGTGCTTGGCGGCGTCGGCGGGGTCGTCGGCGATGTAGAACAGGTCGCGGTCCTCGGGGCTCACCAGCCCCCGCTCGACGAACATGCGGCGCACGCTGTTCTCCCAGTGCCGCCAGTAGTCGCCCCCCGCGCCCTCCACCATCACGATCGGCTTCATCGCCGCCTTGCCGGTCTGGACCAGCGTGAGCGCCTCGTAGAGCTCGTCCATCGTGCCGTAGCCCCCCGGGAACACCGCGACCGCGTCCGCCTGGGCCATGAACATCACCTTCCGCGTGAAGAAATACCGGAAGTTGATCAGCTTGCTGTCCCCCGCGATCACCACGTTGGCGCTGGTCTCGAAGGGCAGGTGGATGGCCAGCCCGAACGAGGCCTCCCGCCCCGGTCCCTCGTGCCCCGCCTGCATGATCCCCCCGCCCGCCCCCGTGATCACCAGCCACCCCAGCGAGGCCATCATGCGCGAGAACTCCACCGCCGCCGAATAGTCGGGGTGGGTAGGCGGCGTGCGCGCCGAGCCGAAGATCGAGATCTTCCGGCTCCCGCGATACGGCGCGAACACCCGGTACGCGTGACGCAACTCCTTCAGCGCCCCGGTCATCAGCTTGATCTCGCCCGAGTCGCGCCCGTCCCGGATGAGCTTCAGCGACGTCGCCATTAGGTCGCGGATCATCCGCCCCTCGTAGGACCCGGGGTCCTCGCCCGCGTGCGCGATCAGCTCGTCGAGCCTCGCGAGCACAGCGCCCTCGGGGAAGGCGCCGGCGGCCCCCGCGTCGGGCTGAGCCTGGTCGTCCGGGGGGATCGGCGTCGGGGAACCCTGTGTCATGGCGGCTCCGTCGCTGCGCGCGAGGGACGCTCGGGGCGCACCGCCCGCGGCTGGGCGTCCTCGAACAACCCGCCGAGAATACGCCTCGTCCCCACCAGCTGCTCGACACCGACCGAGGGCGCGCTCAGCGGGCCGGTCACGCGCAGCGTCGCCATCTCGTTCCGCAGCGCCTCGAACAGGTCGCTGAACAGAGGCACCCGCGTCGTCCCCCTGCTGTTGAACGTCAGGTCGAGATCGAGCGACGGGTAGCGCATGGCGCCCTCGCCGCTGATGCGGATGTTGTCCGACGCCACCGAGAGCTCCTCGAATCGCACCAGATCACCGTCCAGGAAGAACCTCGCCTCGGCGGCGTTCAACGCGTCGCCGCTCGGCAGACGCAGGTTCGAGGCCTCCACCAGCCGCGTCAAGAGCGGCAGCCGGAGCACTTCGCCCCCATGCACGCGCAGGTGTCCGCGCCCGAACCGCATGGACGAATCCGCCAGGGATCCGGCAACCGAGAGCGAGGCGTCCAGCCTCGCTGTCCCCCTGGCCACCTCAGGCTCCGCCCCCCACCTCGAGCCCAGATCGGCCATCACCTCGCCGAAGCGCACCCCCGAGGCGACCAGCATCGCCTCGAAACGCTCCGCTCGATCCGGCCCCGCAAGCGTCCCGCCGCCCCGAATGCCCTCGCCTCCCGGAGCGCCCCCATCCGCCGAGCCCCCGGCCTGCACGCGGCCGCCTCCCGCGATCCGCCCGCCGTACGCCTCCGCTTCGACATGCTCGATGAGCGTCTCGCCGGGCGTCTCGCCCGAGCGCAGCCGCGCCCGGGCGTTGGCCAGGCGAAGCCCGGCTGTCGTCATCTCATCCGCGCGGACGTCGACAACGAACCTCGCCGCCTCCTCGACCGCGAGCACGTCCAGCCGTATCTCGCCGCTCGCCCCGCCGAAGGGCACGCCGGCGCTGAAACCCGCGTTCTCGTACGCGAGCGCGCCGGAGACCGTCGCCCACGACTCGGAGACGATCACCTCGCCCCGGCGCAATCGGACCGGACCGGCCACCGAGACGTCGAGCCGCCTCAGCAGCGACGTCGCATCCTCCGGCATCAGCGCCAGCACGTCGTCGTTGAGGGAGTCCGCCTCGCCCGTCACCTTGATCCGAGCCACGCCAGGCGAGCCGCGAAAAATCCCCTCCGCCTCCGCCCGCACCGGCCCGCCCCAGAGCCGCAGGCCCTCCACCGCGCCGGCGCCCTCGGCGTCGAACACCACGCGCCCCGAGGCGTGCGGGAACGCCACCTCGCGCCCCCCTCGCCGAACCACAAGCGACCGGGGCATCGCTTCGCCGCTGACCGCATACCCGTCCGCCCCCCGCCGGGCGCGGAGGTTGGCGTCGACCACGCCCCCGATCTCGCCGCGGGCAAGCATGGCGCGGGCCCCGCCGGCGGCGCCCCAGCCGGCGCGGCGCGCGGCGTCGCGCACCAGTCCCGAGTCCAGACGAAGCCCCGTCACCGTCGCGCTCAGCGAGGCCGGATCAGCCGGCGACTCCGCGTCGAACGCCAGATCGCCGGTCAGGCCAAGCCGCACCTCGTCGCGCAGCCCCGACCGCGCCGTCGCGCCGAACTCGCGGAACGACACGCGGTCGGTGGTCACCACCAGCGATCCCTCGACGTCCGCGAGGC
Organism: Phycisphaerales bacterium; assembly: GCA_947476675.1. Taxonomy (GTDB): domain Bacteria; phylum Planctomycetota; class Phycisphaerae; order Phycisphaerales; family UBA1924; genus CANJRL01. The sequence continues at coordinate 14,090 of CANJRL010000019.1, read as the reverse complement.
TCACGCGCTCCGCGCCGACATCGAACGAGATGTCGCGCAGCCCTCCGATCTCGGCGCTCAGCGACGCGGGCCCGCTCCCGGCCTGGCTGACGCCGATCCGCGCGTCGAGCACACCCACAGGGGACGCCCGCTCGCGGAGCCCCTTCATGATCTCCGCCGCAGACGGGGAGAACGCTCGCGCCGGCCGCTCGATCGGCGCCGCAAGATCCAGGTTTGTGACGTCGATGGTCGCGGTCAGCCCCGCCGCCCCATCGTCCGCACCGCCGCCGCGCACCGTCACCGCAAACTCCCCCGCCGGGTCCCCGTTCTCGCGATTGAGTTTCCCCACCAGCTGCTCGATGTCGACGCGCCCGTCGGCGAGCCGCACGTGCCCGGTGATGTCGCTGAGCAGAGGCGCCGGGGCCGGCGTCTCTCCGGCCGACGCGGCGCTCTGGAAGGCGGTCAGCCCCGCCAGATCGACGTTCACGTCGTACGCCACCGTGTCGCCGGCGCCCTGGCTCATCGCGACATTCGCCACGCACGCCAGCGTGCCGCGCAGATCCAGAGCCTCGAGCAGGCCCCGGGGGGATGCGCCCTGCAGCCCGGCCCCGGACGGGAGCGCGCGAAGCAGGGACCGATCGATCGGGGCCCCCCGCGCGCTCACGATGACCCTCGGCTCGAGCACCTTCCGCCCGGTCTCGTCCACCAGCCTGACGCGCGCCGACATCAGCCCGTCGGCGCCCGTCAGGCCGGACAGCGTCGGCGCCTCGGCCGTCGCCTGCTGGTCGTCGATCTCGATGGTGAAGTTCTTCGCCACCATCGGGTACGGGAACACCGGCGACAGCAGGCCCACCTCCGGCGAACGGACCCGCACGTGCGTCCGCCACACCGACGCATCCCCCAGTTCACGCTGCACGTGCACATCAACCAGCGCCGTGCCGCCGATCTCAAAGCCCGGGATCGCCGCCCGCCCCGCGGCCTCCGCCGCCTCGGCCTCCAGCGCCGCCCGCCCCTCCGACTTCGCCAGCGCCAACCGCCCCGAGAGCGCGCCCGCCAATTCCTGCGCCGCCGCCCGCTCCGCGCGAGGCTGCACCAGCCCCTCCGCCGCCAGCGCCTCGTACGCCTCGCGGTTGAACAGCGCCGCCACCACCGGACGCCGCTCCTCGGGGATCGCCGCCTCGAACTCCGCGTCGGTCAGCGGCACATCGACAAAGGTGATGTTCAGTTCGACCTCCGCGCCCTCGTTGGGGGGACGGATCAGCCCGTCGCAGTGCACCTTCGCCCCGGAGCGCGGGTTCACCCCCACGATCGACTCGATCTTGATCTCCTCGTCGCTGAAACGCACGAGACCGTTCATCTGGTACACCGGGTACGGGAAGCGGTCGTACCGCGCCGCGCCGTTCTTGAAACTCAGCAGCCCCGCCACCCTTGTCGGCGCATCCCCGCTGTCGGGCTTCGGGCCGCGCGACACCTTCACCTCCGCATCGACCATCGCCGTCGGGCCGGAGAACGTCGCGAACCGCATCCGCACCACCGGCGGCGCGAACGGCAGCAGCGTCGGGTGCTTCTCCACCAGGAAGGGCTCCGCGGTGCTCACGGTCATCGAGAACGGCGCGTCCAACGCCAGCCCCTCGGTCGTCAGCGACACCTTGTATCTCAGGTCCTCGATCAGGCCGGTCAGCGTCGCCTTCAGCCCCGCGACATCGAAACGCACCGCGCCCGTCACGTCCGACATCCGAAGCCGCCGTCCGTCGGCCGCTTCCCCGTCCTGGCGTTGGAATGGCAGCGTGACGCCCACCCCCTGCAGGGCGAACTCCGCGTAGGGGCCCCCGCTCTCCGGAAGCACAAACTCCGCCGAAGCGATCGAGCCCTCGATGTCCAGCGCCCGCCACTGGCTCCTCACTCCCGACGCCTGCCACTGCGTCCCCCAGTCCGACAGCCTGATCCTCGAGAGCTTCAGCCTCCCCACCCGACGCAGCGGGTTGATCTCCCCCTCCAGCACCGTCGGCCGGCCGCCGCCGCCCTCGCCCTGCTCGCCCGTGCCCGGCGCCCCCTCGAACGAGATCGCGTAGGACCTCGGGTCAGCGGCTGTCGGCTCGGCCTTGCCGGAGACCGGCAGCCGGAACAACTGCGTGAACGTCGACGCCCCATGCTCGCCGAACTCGATCGCGCCCTGCTCGACCGCGATCGCCGGCAGCGACGCCGGCGCCGCCGACGACGATGAAGGGCTCAGATCCTGCACGTTGAGCCGGGCATCCTCCGTCGACTGGCTCAGCCGAACCACCGGCCCGATCAGCGTGAGCCCGGTCAGCGTCACCCGCCCCCGCAGAAGGTCGGACACCCCCACCCTCGCGCGGAACTCGCGCGCATCCAGGATCCGCCCCGCCGGCCCCGTCACCCGCCGCGCCGTCACCTCGAGATTGCGCACCACCAGGTCGCCTCGGCTCGACAGCGTCGCCGATGACATCGACACATCGCCGCCCAGCAGAGCCTCCAGGCGGCCGCGGACGATCGGGCGAAGCACCAGCGAGGTCGTGCACAGGTACCCCGCCGCCGACAGCCCCGCCAAAATCCCCCCAGCCCAGACCAAGCGGCGCTTCCACGGTCGCATGGGCGCCCCCGCGGGATCGCTCACCGCCCCATGCTTTCCTGGCGTGCTCTGCATTCCGTGCTCCCAAGTGTAGAGCGAGGCCCCTGTCCGCCACGCCTCCGCCCCGATACAGTGGGATCTCCAGCAGCGCCCGTAGCTCAGCTGGATAGAGCAGCGGTTTCCTTTGGGCAGACCGCCCGGCGCGCGCGAGCGATGCCGGGCGAAGAGAAAAGGGGCCCGGCCCGGCAACGGGCCGCGGCGAACCGGGTGAACTCGGCGAACCCCTGCGCCCGAACGCGCAGGGCAACACCGAGCCGACCCGCCGACGGGGCCTCGCGCGGCGCAGAACCGCCGAGCGTCGGCGGAAGGTGTAGAGACCAGCGGGTGAGCCGCCCCGGCGATACCCCCGCGTAGGCGCGCCGACGAGCAACCCTCGTCGACGCACCGAAGCCCCCGGCGACCTCCCGAACGCTTCATGAAGCAGGGAGGCCGAAGAGATGGTCCGGCCCGCCGGGCAACCGGCGGATGCGCCGAAACCGCAGGTCGGTGGTTCGAGTCCCCCCGGGCGCGTTCTTCATCTCGCATGCAACACGACAAATCTCCCGTCGTGTTGCGGCATCATCGTTGCCCCAGCACCACGGGCGCGACACACTCAGACCGAGAACAACCCTCAAGGCCCGCCGCCGGATCGCGGCGCCCGATTTGTACCGCGGAGTGCGGAGTGGAGAGATCAGAGCGCAAACCTGTCGCCCCCGGCCGCGCCGGCCCCGCGCCGCGAATCCTCGCAGGCATCGCGTGCGCCGCATCCCTCGCCGCGTGCGCGCCGACATCCAGCAGCGTTGTGAGCGCTTCCCACTCGTCCGAGGGGGCCGACCTCAACCAGGGCTCCTCCGCCCAACTGGTCTTTGACTCGCCTCATGTCGCGCGGGCGCGCCGGATCGGCTCGCTCGCCGACGCCGCGGCGCCCGAGTACGCCCGCCGCGACGCCCTTCTCTCCGCCCGAGCGGATGAAGGACTTCTCACCACCCAGTGGCCGCGGCTGGAGCCGCCACCGGAGACGCAGATCCCCTCGATCTGGTCGTACTGGGGCCGCTCGTACTGATCGCGGACCGGGAACGCGGGTCCGCCCAACCTCAGAGAAGTCGATGACAGCGTATTGACCCGGTCCCCCCGGCACGGGCATACTGGGGCTCCGAGCGCCTGCGTGGCGGCGCTCAAGGGGTCGCAACGATGCCCACCATCACCAAGCGCGAACTGATCGAACGCATCGCCGACGCGACCAAACAGTCGCGGGTGGAGGTCAAGGTCACGGTGCAGTCGTTCCTCGACCAGGTCATCGAGGAACTCTCCAAGGGCAACCGGCTGGAACTCCGCGATTTCGGCGTCTTCGAGACCAAGCAGCGCGCCGGCCGCACCGCACAGAACCCCAAAACCCTCGAGCGCGTCTCCGTGCCCCCCCGCCGCGTTGTGAAGTTCAAGGTCGGCCGCCTGCTCCAGCAGTCCCTCACCGAGTCCGAGGCCGCACCCCCCAAGGCCGAGCCCCGCTCCTCCCAGGTCGAGACTAAGCCCCGGCCCAAGACCCGCCGGTCCTGAGAAATCCGGTCCCGCCGCTATCATCGCCGGTTCGCCAGCCGCGGCGCCCTCACCGCCGCGCGACCCCCTCTCTCTGGAGCCGCCGCGATGCCGTCGATCGAGGAACTGTTGGGAGCCCACGCCAAGTCCCTCCTCTCCTATGAGTGCAAGGGCTTCCCCAGGGCCTCGATCCACGCCCCCGGCCCGGACTTCATCTCCCGCGTCCTCGTCGATTCCGACCGCCCGGTCGCCGTCCTGCGCAACTTCCAGGCCATCCTCGGCCACGGCCGCCTCGCCAACACCGGCTATGTCTCGATCCTCCCCGTCGACCAGGGCATCGAGCACTCCGCCGGGGCCTCCTTCGCCAAGAGCCCCGCCTACTTCGACCCCATGAAGATCTGCGAACTCGCCATCGAGGGAGGGTGCAACGCCGTCGCCTCCACCCTCGGCGTCCTCGGCATGTGCGCCCGGAAGCACGCCCACCGCATCCCGTTCCTCGTCAAACTCAACCACAACGAGCTGCTCACCTACCCCAACAAGTTCGACCAGACCCGCTACGGCTCGGTGCGCCAGGCCTTCGAGATGGGCGCCGTCGCCGTCGGCGCGACCGTGTACTTCGGGTCCGACGAGTCCACCCGCCAAATCGACGAGGTCTCCGCCTGGTTCGAGGAGGCCCACGCCCTGGGCATGGTCACCGTCCTCTGGTGCTACATGCGCAACAACGCCTTCAAGAAGGACGGCGTCGACTACCACACCGCCGCCGATCTCACCGGCCAGGCCAACCACCTCGGCGTCACCATCCAGGCCGATATCATCAAGCAGAAACTCGCCACCAACAACCACGGGTACGAGGCCCTCAACATGGGCTCGTCGGGCTACGGCAAGCTCGACAAGCGCATGTACACCGACCTGACCCCCGGCGACCATCCCATCGAACTCTGCCGCTACCAACTGGCCAACTGCTACATGGGCCGCGCCCCGCTCATCTCCTCCGGGGGCGAGAGCAAGGGCGACAGCGACATGGCGGACGCGGTCAAGACCGCGGTGATCAACAAGCGGGCCGGGGGCATGGGCCTGATCTCGGGCCGCAAGGCCTTCCAGCGCCCGATGAAGGACGGCGTCGCGATGCTCCACGCCATCCAGGACGTCTACCTGAACAGGGCGGTCACGATCGCGTGAGCAGAGCGGCCCTGACGCGGCTCGCCGCGAGGAACATGCCCCACGCCATCGCCGCGATCGCGGCCTGACGCAAGACGCCCACCGCCTCAAGCCCTCCGTCGGCGTGGAGGCGCAACCAGCGCTCGTACGAAACGCCCCGCGCGATCTGCCCGGCGCCGACGACCAGGCCCAGGACGGCCGCAACAATCGCCAGCCGCTGCGCCGCCCCAATCGCCCCGACCGGCGCAGCCGGCGACGCGCGGAGCATCAGCCGCACCGCGAGCGGCCCGGCCGAGAGCGCGAGAAGCAGAAAGGCCATGTGGCCGGCAATGTGGTAAGCAATGCCGGAGACCTCCGCTGCGAGCGCCGAGCGCTCGGGCGGCAAGGGCGCCGCATACCCAATCACCGCCGACTGCGCCAGGTACATCGCGTAGAACATGCTCACCATGGACCACAGCCTGACCCCCCTGCGGCGGCGATCTGATCGGGCATCGCCAGGGATGAGCCCCCGGCGCGCCAGGTCCCACGCCCCGGCGAAGATAGCGATCGGGCTCACCGTCACGAGGACGAAAAGAAAGACGCTCACCAGAAACCCGATCAAGCCGCCCAGCCCCGCCGCGGCCGCGCCTCGCTTCGCCGCCTCCCGGATCGCTTCGAAACCGAGGAGCACGCCGAACCCGTGAGCCACGGCGTGCACCGCCGACCCCCACCGGAGCAGGTTGCAGGCATCAACGATCTCGCCCGCCTCCGCCGCCGTGAACGGCCGCATCGCCGCCGTCCCAGGCTCGGTCGATGCCTCCGCCGCATCGTCCTTCGCGAGTATATCGCTCATGTGGAGACTATAACCCAACATGACGGCAGCCAATGAGATTCCCCGCCGGCGTCGAAGTCCCTTCGGCGCTCTCCTTGCGCTCTTGCTGCTCGCCGCGATCGCCCTGCTCACTCGCCTCGGATCCAATGAGCGCGGCGCTTCCGAGCCTTCTCTCCGCGTCGAACTCCGCTCCTGGGTTGTCTTCGGCCAGGGCCGCCATCTCTACGCCCTCGTGTTCCCCGCGGACCACCCCCGCTCCATCGCCGCGCTCAGGGAGGCGCAGCACGCCGCGCCCCAAGGCCGATCGCCGGCGCTCGCGAGCATGACCAAGCGCCCATCGCCGCCCGCCGCCATCCGCCCCCCCGACCCGAATCCACCCACCGCCGCCGAGGTTCAGCAGGCCGCGCGGATCGAATACTGGCGCACCGGCATCCGCGACGGCTACGCGCCGCCTTCGGACGACAGCCTCGCCGACCGCATCGCCAAGGTGCAGGCGGGGACCGCCGTGCGGCCCATGCTCGGCCCGGCCGACAACCGCCTCGAAGCCGCGTACCTTGTCACCCCGGCGCAGGCCCGCGAACTCGCCCGCGACCGCGTCTTCGAGAGCCGCTACCTGCTGCTCGGGCCCAACAGCACCTCCGCCCTGCGCGCCGCGTTCAGGAGCGCGGGGCTCGATCTCCCCGCGCACGTCGTCGCGGGCCGCGGCGTCCTGGGCGAGTTCCCCGGGGTCGACATCGACCCGGGGCCGGAGATCGCCGCCGATGGGTGGTCGCGCGTTGGGCTGCCGCAGGGGCCGGAGAAGACGCCGGCGTGGCTCCGGTGACACGACAGGCGACCGTCGTCGATCACACGACCACCGGGGGAGATGTTGAAGTCCCTTCATCGTTCATGCCTCCTTGACCCTAGAAATCCCAGCAGTGATACCCGTTGAGCGTGGCCTTGACAGGGGGCCCGGGTGTACGCTGGACCGACGTCGGATCGTCCGCTGTCGGCTGGCTCTCGACGACGCGGCGAGTCAACGCCGAACCATCGGCGAACGCCACGAACACGATCCGATCAGCGGAGTTGACCGCCTTCTTCCCAATCTCCGCGGGGGGCTCATACGACAACACCCCCTTCGCTGCGGGCTACGACACCTGCTCGACCCGCACATCCTCTCCCCAGAGAGAGACGATCTCCTCGTGACTCAGCAACCGTCCCCGGCCCGGCCAGATCCATAGGTCAGGGCGCGTACGCAACGTGTCAGAATAGTGATACCGGCTCGGGAACGGCCCGATCAGCCCTTCTTGATTCTGCACCCCCTGGAGCAGGCTGAGGTCCACACCTCCCGTCCCGTACCAATGCGGCTGATCCTTGCCCGACCACGCAAAGAGGTTGTGCGGCCACGACCGCATCACGCCTGCCAGCCGTTTCTGGGTCAGGACCCTTGTTCCTGTGGCGCCAAGCGGGCAGCACCCGCTCGGCCTGCACAGCGAGCCGTCTGCCTGACGCTCGCACCATACATGACTCTGGCCCGGCCACGGCTGAAGCCAGTAGTCTCGCAACCTAGATTCATCGACGCCAAGACCGCCTCTGGTGACGCACGATCCAAGCGACTGCGCAACCTCCTCATCAAGACCGCCACACCCACAGGGACGCGATTGCTGCCCCACCGCGGCGTACGCGAGCCCGCAGAACGACAAGGCAGCGACGATGTTGCGATGTTCTTGGCGACGATTCATGTACGGGTGCTCCAGCATCTTTAGAAGTCGACTCCCTCAAACCCACGCAGCGTCGCGAGGACCGGAAGGCCTCGCTCCCCGGTGAACGGGTGGGCCGCGGTCTGCTTCGCCGATGATGCCGATCTCGCGTCGGCTGCGCCGTCGGCAAAGCCCACGAACATCTGTTCGCCGCCCGCCCTCCCGGGAGTCGAGGGAAGGAACAGAAGAATGCCCTTCGACCCCGGCGACCTCACCTGGGAAGTTCGCACTTCCGCCCCGAACCTCAACAGATCGGAGAACGTCTGGGCGCGTCGTCCGGGCCACACCCAGAGGTCCGGCGTCGTCCGCATCGCGTCTGAATACCTGATTTTGCTTGTGAAAGGCCCGACCGGCTTCGATGAAGGCGGCCAGTTCTCAGCAAACGAGAGATCCGGGCCTCCTTGCTCATACCAGTAGGGCTCCTCGCGGCCCTTCCATTCCGCGAGTATGTGCGGCCACGCCGTCGCCATCCCGAAGTACAACGCCGCTGAGATCTCGCCGGCGTTCGGGGCCGCAACGCCGACCCGCGAGTACAGACCCATCGGGAACCTGTGCGACGGCAGGCCGATCGTCGGCCACCTCTCCTCGTGCTCCGCCGACCACGCCAGGAAGTCCTGCATCGACAGCCGGATGTTCGACACGTTCTGCAGGTCGCTGGTCTGGCTCTTTGTCCTTCGCAGCCCCATCACAACCAGCGCGGTCAGGATCCCCGCGACGACCATCACCACGAGCACCTCGACAAGCGTCATGCCCGGCGCGGGCTTCATCACGTGACCCCACAATCTTTGTTCCGTTCTCACGACTCGCGCCCGCGAACCTCATCACTGCTCAGACCGGATACGGTTGCGTACTCTCCCCCTCAGCTGCAATCGAGTTGCATCCATCCGATGCAACTATTTTGCACAGACACCAATCGCGGCAGGCTTTGGCAGCACTTGAGCCCGCAGACCCTGACGAGAGAGCAAGGGTCACTGCCAAGCGCGACCGATTGGCAGAGCACATAGCCCGTCCAGCCGCCGATCTCGGGGCAGCAGGCGTCAGATGGCCAGCATCGCTCGCCTGTTGACGCGGTCGTGCACACGAACCGGGCAGGCGCACGCCATTTCACGCCGTTCGGATCCGCGATCCCTTCCTTCATAAGACACTGGGACCAATCCTCCGCGAGGTCCCAGTCCTGAGCTGCGCACGAACAAGGAGCGGCGTCGGTGGCGCTGACACGCCATGCGGCAGCTGAAAAGATGGCGACCGCCACGTACCGCGCAAGAGAAGCTTGACCAGAGTTCATTCGTTCGTCCTTCAATAGTCTGAGCCAATGTAGCCATCAAGCGTGGCGAGCACGGGCTCGCCTCTGTCGAGCCTGAAGCGCGTCGGATCGTGGGCGGTCGGTCTCGCCTCTGATCGTCTTCGTTGCCCCGCGGATCCATCAGACCACCCGATCTGCAACTCCCTGTCTGGCGCACCGGGCGCCTTCATCCCGGCATCGAAGCACAAGACGCCCTTGGAAGACGGAAAGCGCACCTGGGACACACGGACCTCGGCGGCGTACTTGATGAGCTCGTCAAACCGCCGCAAAGCGCGGACGCCGGGCCACTGCCACATCTCAGGTGTGGTCCGGAGAGTATCGGAGTAGAGATATCGCGTCGGGAATGGGCCGACAGGTTTCGCGCCTTCACCCCACGCCGATGCAAAGGAGAGATCTGGACCCCCAACTTCGTACCAGTAGGGCTGATCACCGCCGCGCCACCCCGCGAGCGCGCTGGGCCATGAGGCCTGCATCGAGAAGTAAAGCGTCGATTCCATGTGCGCGGCGCCGCTCTGGCCGAGCATCCCATAGAGCGATGAGCGATTGCTTCCCCATGGCAAGCCCATTGTCGGCCACCTCTCCTCGTGCTCCGCCGACCACGCCAGGAAGTCCTGCATCGACAGCCGGATGTTCGACACGTTCTGCAGGTCGCTGGTCTGCGTCTTCGTCCGCCGCAGGCCCATCACCAGCAGTCCGGTCAGCACCCCGGCCACGGCCATCACGACCAGCACCTCGACCAGCGTCAGCCCGGCGCGCCGTCTCATGATGAGGCCTCCGCTGCGTCGCCCTCGCTCGTGCCGGCGATCGTCCACGCGGCGGCGTCCCTCCTGACCGCCAGCCAGGCGCAAAGGGCTGCGCACGCCGTGTTGATCGCGATCCGCCCAGCGGGCGGCACATCGGCGAACGCACCCTTGCCCAGGCACCCGCAGGCCTTGCTCACACCGCCCGCCATCGCCATGCCGTGCAACACGGCGAACGCCGTGAAGATCGCCCCCCCGGCAACCGCCCCAGCGCGCCAGCCCGGGACGATCACCAGCGCGAGCGCGACGGCGATCTCGCCCATGCCCGCCCCGCGGGCGATCGACCGCGTCGGCAACTCGGAAGAGGCCGCGCCGAGAAGCGAGTGCAGAAACTCGGACGCCGGCCTGGGATCGTGAAGCTTGAGCATGCCGGCGTAGACCAACACCGCGAACAGCCCGAACCGGGCCGCCATCGAAGCGCTCGCCATGATCCGCCCGCCGGACATCACCCGGTTCCTTTCAATCCCAATCCAAACCACGCACGAGTAGACTACGGCATGAAGGTGCAAGAGAGCAGAGGGATTGTGAAAATTTTTTGGCTTTTTTCCCCCCGGTCGCGGCGACCAAGTCTCGCATCTGCTTGCCAACACTGTGGTTCCGTGCAATGTCAAGCCGCGCACACGGCCCGTGCTCATACCCCCAACCCGCTCCCCACGGCATTCACGCCCTGCTCAGCCAGTCGTGCCCGCACCCGCGCCGCCAGCCACGCCGCGTGCTCCGCATCGCGGGCGACCTGGAAACACGTCGAGCCGCTGCCGGTGACGTGCACCGGAGTCTCCGTCGCCCGAGCGGCCTCGGCGCGGATCTCGGCAAGCCCCGGCGCGACCAGTTCCGCCGCCGGAGCGAGATCATTGAACAGCGGCGTTCCGGCATCGATCATCGCGGCACGCGCCAGCGCCGCCGCCGCCTCCGCCCGCCGGTTGAACCCCGCTTGGCCCGACTGCCGCGTAAGCGTCTCATCCGGGATCGAGTCGAACGCCTTGTACACCGCCGGGGTGGCGCAGCCGAAGGGCGGCAGGATCAGCACCACATCGCCCGCGACCCGCGGCGTGCGCGCGATGCGATCGCCGAAGCCCTCGACCAGCGCGGGGCGAACGCCGTTTTCCCCGCCGCCATCCAGGAAGAACGCGACATCCGACCCGAGTTCGCGCGAGAGCGCGGCAAGACGGTCGGCGCTGAAGCCCAGATCGAGCGCCCGGTTGATCGCCGACAGCGCCGCCGCGGCGTCCGACGACCCTCCGCCCAGCCCTCCCCCCACCGGGGTGCGCTTCTCGAGGGTCAGCCGCAGCCGCAGCGCCCTCCCGGCCTCTCGCTCCAGCAGCCGGTGGGCGCGCACGGCCAGGTCCTTCTCGATGGGCCAGTCGATCGGCGTGGCCCGGGGGGCGTCGTCGGCCCACCGGATCTCGTGCGCGCTCGCTTCCCCGGGCGCCGCGGCGCGGATCGCCAGCGTGTCGGCAAGCCCGATCGGCGCCATCCACGAGGCGATGGCGTGCCAGCCCTTGCGCGGGCCCTCCTCCGAGATCGGTGGGCTGACCGCGAGCGCCAGGTTGATCTTGGCCCGCGCTGAGGCAGAGACGTGCGCCGCCGGCGCCGCGCTCACGGGCGCGGGATCCCGAGCGGGAGCGGGTCCGGGTTGAGCGCGCCGGCATGGTCCTCGGCGGCGTCGAAGCCCTTGGCGCGGAGGAGCATGTCGGCCGCCTCGCGGAACGCGCCGCGCCCGCCGCACGCGCGCAGCAGGATCGCCGCCCGATCGACAACCTCGGGGCGGGCGTCGGCCGGGCACGCGGCCACGCCCGCGAGCGCGAACGCCGGAAGGTCGTTGACGTCATCACCGAGGTAGAGCGCGAGGTCCGGGGTGGTCCCCAGCGCCGCGCACAGTCTGCGGAAGCGCTCGCCCTTGTCCCCGTCGCCCACATCCACCGCGTGCACGCCCAGCGCCTGCGCCCGGGCTCGGATCACGCCGTCATCCACCGACGACGACATCCAGCCGATGCGCACGCCGGCGGCCTTGAGCAGCTGCACCCCCATGCCGTCGTGCACGTGGAAGGCCCGGAACTTCTGCCCCCCGGGCAGGACGCCCACCGTCCCGTCGGTCAGCACGCCGTCGACGTCGGAGACGACGGCGGCAAGCGCGGCAAGGCGGGGGTGGACAGGTTGGCTCATGGGCCGGGCAGGGTAGCGGGAAGGCGGGATTTCCGGTCCCCGAGGCGGCGGCGAGGGCCGGCGCGAAAGTCGGGGCCTGGTCGGACCGATATGCGCTGGAATCAGCCGCGCTCCGCCCGACGGGCGGAAGCCCGGCGCAGGCCCTCCTCGCCCGCCGACAAGGAACACCATGCAGCAGACGCCGACGCCCGTGCTCGCCGAGGCCACGCCCGCCGAGCGCCGCCGCCACCCGAGGCTCAGCGTGGTGCGCCCCGCCAAGGTCTTCCTGAAGCAGTCGCTGCGCTACGCCGGGGCGGAGACCACGGATCTCTCTTCGGGCGGCGCGCTGATCCGCGTCGACCGCGCCCGGGCGCTCCGGCCGGGCGATGAGGTGGACGTCGCGGTGTCGGCGCCGGGGACGGGTGCGGTGATCGCCTCGGACGCGATGACCCCGGCGCGGGTCGTGCGCGTGCTGCCCATCGACTACTTCCACCAGGCCGTGGCGGTGGAGTTCAAGCACCCGGTGGAACTCGCCCGGGTGGCCTGACGCGCAGGGAAGCCGGCGTCCGCGCCTACGATGACGGCGTGAACCTCTGGCAGCCCTCGCTGGATGCGCGCTACACGGCGGCCGCGCCGGAATCGCTGGCGCGGGACATCGCCGACCGCCGCCGCGCGCTCGGCGAGCGCCTGCTCATCCTCGGCCACCACTACCAGACCGACGACGTCGTCCGGCATGCCGATTTCACCGGCGATTCGCTGAAACTCTCGCAATTGGCGGCGGAACGCGTGGCGGCGCAGGGGGCCGAGTTCGTGGTGTTCTGCGGCGTGCACTTCATGGCCGAGACCGCGGACCTCCTGGCCCCGGAGGGCGTCAGCGTCATCCTGCCCGACCTGTCGGCGGGGTGCTCGATGGCCGACATGGCGGATTACGAGGACGCGGTGGAGGCGTGGGAGGCGATCCACGCCTCGCTGCGCGCGCAGGGCTGGCGCGGGCGCATTGTGCCCGTGACCTACGTGAACTCCACCGCGGCGATCAAGGCGTTCGTCGGATCACGAGGCGGGGCGTGCTGCACCTCGAGCAACGCCCGCGAGGTTTTCCGGTGGGCGATGGCCGGCGGGACCCGGCCCCGCAAGGGAGATGAGGATGTCAAGGTGCTGTTCCTTCCCGATCAGCACTTGGGGCGCAACACCGCGGCGTCGTTCGGTCTGGACGTGGCTCTGCAGACCTGCCTCTTCGACCCGCGCCGGGCGCGCAAGGGCGATCCGCTCGGGGGGTCGACGGCGGAGCAGGTGCTGGCCTCGAGCGTCATCCTCTGGGCCGGGCACTGCTCGGTGCACCGGTTGTTCCTGCCCGAGCATTGCGACGAGGTCCGGGCTCGCGACCCCGAGGCGACGATCCTGGTCCACCCCGAGTGCGTGAAGAGCGTCGTCGACAAAGCGGACCTTGCCGGGTCGACCGAGTTCATCATCAAGACCATCCGCGGGGCGAAGCCGGGCACGCGGTGGGCCGTGGGCACAGAGGTTCACCTGGTCGGCCGGCTGGCTCGTGAGGCCGCTGCGCGGGGCGTGGCGGTCGAGATCCTCAGCGGGTGCCAGTGCCTGTGCACCACGATGTACCGCATCGACCAGGCGCACCTGCTCTGGGTGCTCGACCATCTGCTGGCCGGGAAGGTGGTGAACCGGATCAGCGTGCACCCGGACGCCCGAGGGCCGGCGTTGGAGGCGATCCAGCGGATGCTTTCCCTGAGTGTGGCGATGGCCCGGGTGGACTGATCCGGGGTGGGCTCCGGGTGCGGGGGGGACGGCGAGCGGGGATGCGTCAACGGAAACCTCACTGATGCATGAGCGTCCAACCGCCCTCGGACACGCGGACTCCTCATACCATCCGCCGACGTTGAGATCCGCCCGGCGCTCTCGCGGCCGCGGCAGGTTCGCCTCTCTGATTCGGAGTGCCTTCTCATGACCGACACCGCTGCTGGACCGGGGCCGCGCCGGC
>CANJRL010000018.1 GCA_947476675.1 Phycisphaerales bacterium | reverse complement strand
CGAGCTGCTTCTTCATCTGCTCGGCGGCCTCGGGCGTCATGGCGCCGCTCTCGACCTGCTTCTGCACCTCCGCCAGCGCCGCCGCCGCGCCGGCGAAGTCGCCCTGCTGCATCGCCCTCGCCATCGCGTCCAGGGGGCCCGGGCCGGGCCTCTTGAGCGTCTCCATCTTGCGCTGCAGTTCCTCCGCGGCCTGCGCGCTCTGCGCTTGGGCCAGTTGATCGAGCCGGTCCTGCGCCTCGGTCAGCCGCTTGACCGCCACCCGCGCCACATCCTCCGGGGAGCGGGACTCCGGCGCTGCGGAGTCCGGGCCAGGCAACGCGTCCTCGCCCACCTTTGCGAGCGCGGCGTTGAGACGGTCGGTCATCTCCTTGACCTCCGCCTCCGCGCGCACCGTTTCGGCCTGCGCCATCTTCTCCGGCTTCGCCGCCTCGGCGCGATGCAGCAGGTCGACCCGCGGAGACAGCCCGAGCAGCAGGAACAGCACGGCCAGGGCGGCGGGCCACGGCCACACGCGCGGCTTGGCCCACGCCCCGATCGGCAGGGCCCGGCCGACATCGACGCCCCGCGCAACGCGCTCGGCGTGCGCTCTGGCCGCATCGCTCCAGCCGTCGGATGCGTCACCGGTCCACACCGCGGTCGAGAGCGCTTCGCGGAGACCGGCTCGGTCATCCACCAGCCGGGCAACATCGAGCCTGGAGGGGCGCGTCACCCACGCCCACGCCGCCGCCGCGACCACGGACGCTCCGACGGCAGCCGCCCACACCGTGCCCCACGGGGCGGTCCAGGGCAGCACCCGCTCACCCACGCGGGCCAGCACCACCGCGCCGCCGCCAACCGTCAACGCCACGGCAAGAGCGCCGAGGAACCTCGCGGAGCCGAGCCTCGTCGCCGCCCTCTTCACCGCCGCGTCGACCGCTTGCATCCTGGCGCCCTCCCGTCGAACAACGAACCTCGGCCGATTGTACGGGCGAGGTATGCGCTGGGTTGGTCGCCAAGGAAATTCCGGACGTCCGCCGCCGTGGTGGGCGCCGGCGCGGTCGCGCGTCCCCGCGAGGATCTCAGCCCGCCCAACCCTCTGGAGCGGGGATGAACCTCAGTGCCGGTGCGACTTCCGGCCATTGCTTGGAGCGGGATTCCCGCACCTTGGGCTCGAGGGCGACGCGGTCGCCGCCCTGCCGCGCGTCGGCGCCGCCGCTCGCCTCGGCGACGCGCTCGTAGGGCTCCACCAGGGCTGCGCGGAGCGCCCGGGGGGGCGTCCCGTCCTCCGTCGAGGTTCGGTAGCGAAAGAGCTGCACGGCGACGAGGTAGAGGTTGTCGTGCACCTGCTGCACGCGCCGCACAAAGCCGAGGCGGCCCCGGCGCCCGTCGGCCGATCCCGGGAGCCACGCGAAGATCTCGATCGCCGCGCCCTTGGGCGGGGGAAGATCGTCGCGCATCACGAACGCGGCGCCTCCGGGGGATCGCTCAAGGAGCCAGCCGACCCGCGCCTCGCGGGCGCGCTCGCACCGCCACCACACCGGGTCGGCGCAGGACTCCCTCGCCTCCTCCCGGTGCTCGGCGGTGGAGCGCGGGGAGAACGTTCCGGTGTCGCCGCCGGGTGAGCGGCGGAGCCATTCGCGCGGGCGCGGCTGCGCCTGCGACACGGAGCCGGGGATTGCAGCGATGCTTCGACGGTTCTCGCGGGTCGTCATGGATGCGGATCTCCGTCAGAGTCGAACACAAGCGGCCGGATGCCGAGGCCACCCTCGGGATCGCCGCCAACCCTCTGGTCGGAAATTCACAGCGATGATCTGCTCTCCTTCTCTTCGCTTTTCGACAAAACGTGCGCTCTTCTGCGGAGAAACAGATAGGAAAGTCAATGTTCATTCGCCGCGTCGAGCGTCCGCGCGCCCGTCGGCGCCGGCGCGCCGACCGCGCGGATCGGCCCCGCCGGCGACCGCGCCCGGACATTCGCGGGCCGGTGATAATGCGAAACACTCGAATTGGCGGCGAGGCCGCGCACCGCGCGGCCGCCACGGCGCGTCATCGGAGGCCGACCGACGCGATCGTCACATCGTCGTTGAACACCGCCGCCCCGGTGAACTCGGTCAGCGACGCCAGCAGCCGCTCGACGTCCTCCTCCGGCCCTCCGGCGGACGCGATGGCCGCAAGCGTCCGCCCGAGCCCGAACTCGTTGGGAGCCCCGCCGGGGGGGGGAGGCGTCGGCGCCGCTTGCCCGGGCCTGCCGATCAGGGGCGCGGTCTGCTCCACCACGCCGTCGCTGAACAGGATCAGCCGGTCTCCGGGGGCGTATTCGAGGCGCTCCACGTCGTAGGGGAAGTCGGCGTCGATGCCCACCAGCAGGCCCCGCGACGACTCGATCCGCAGCGGAGGCCCGCCGCTCGGCGCGTGCACCCCGTACCCGTGCCCCGCATCGATATAGAACACGGCGCGCTGCTCCGGATCGATCACCCCCAGCCAGAGCGAGATGAACTCGGTGTCGGCCGAGTGGGCCACGAGGTAGCGGTTCACCTGCTCGACCGCCCGGCGCGGGTCGCTGTGCTCGCGGAGCGAGGCGTTGAGTTGCGACTGCGCCATCGCCATCAGCAGCGCAGCGCCCATGCCCTTGCCGGTGACGTCGCCGAGCAGGATGGCGGCCTTGCCCCCGCCCAGGTCGATCACGTCGAAGAGGTCGCCCGCCACGACACGGCCCGGGATCGAACGCATCGCGTAGGCCATGCCCGCGGCTTCGCCCCGCTCTTGCGGCATCATGCGGCGCTGCGCGTCGCGGGCCACCCGCAAGTCGGCCTCCAGTTGCTTCTGCTGCTCCTCCAGTCTGCGGCGCTGGATGCTGGCCAGCGCCATCCCGCACACCTGGGCGATGGCGCCGCAGAAAGCTGCCGCGTCGCGCTCCACGCGGTCGGAAGAGTGGGGGGTGTCGAGGTACAGGAACACCGGGGCGTCCGCGCCGGTCATGACCGGGGCGCAGATGGCGGATTTGATGCCCATGCCGACGACGCTCTCCGCCTCGCGCAGTTCCGCCGCGTCGGTGAGGCGGGCCACCTTCCCGCTCGCCGCGGCGCGGAGCAGCGTGCGGCTGAGGGGGAAGGATCCATGGTCGTCGAGGCTCCCCGCGGAGCCCAGGAGTTCCACGTGGTGGATGCTCTGCGCACCCGTCTGCGCCGGCGCCGACCCCGACGGCGCGTCCCGGGTCACCGGGCGGGCCAGGGCGCCGCGCGTGAACCCGGTCCCGCGCAGCGCGGCGTCCAGCGCCGCGTCGGCGAGCGCCGTCTCGTTCTCCGACTGGTGAATGATCGAGACGCAATCGAGGAGGAGCCCGAGGCGCTGCTCGGCGAGCGTGCCCAGTTCCTTCTCCGGCACCGCCTCCACCCGCTCGCTGCCGGCCTCTTCGGTCGTGGCGATGCGGCTGCTCGGAGGCTCGCCGATCGTGCACCGGAACACCCAGGGGCCGAGCGCGAGCGTGTCCCCCTCGCCCAGCGGAGTCGGCTGGCCCTCCGGGAGGATCGTGCCGTTGACCGCCGTGCCGTGGCGGCTGCCCAGATCGGTCGCGATCCACCTGCCCGAGCGATGGAGGAGCGAGCAGTGGCGCCTCGAGATGGTCGCCTCGTTGAGCACGATCTCGCAGATCGACGCCCGGCCGAGGGTGACGGCTCTCCCGCCGATGCCGATGGTGTAGTCGGCCCCTCCCTGATCCTCCCGGCCAACGACCCGTCCCTCGGTGTCGATCGACACACGCGCCATCGCCGGGCCGGCGATGACATCGAGGTTGAGCGTTTGGTTGTCGTGCTCCAAGGGCATGGGGGCAAAGGATGGTACCGCGAAGCCCCGAGGCGCCGCCGCTCATCCCCCCGTCCGCTTTGCCCAGACGATGCTCTTGACCTGCCCCTGATGGACGAACTCCGGGCGCTCCGCGAGGAACTCGGCCCAAGCCCGCTTCACCGTCGCCCAGCGCCTCGAATGATCGTGGGCCGCGATCACGCCACCGGGCCTGATCCACTTCGACCACAGCAGGAAATCCTGCTTGGCCGACTCGTAGGAATGGTCGCCGTCGATCCAGGCGAGGTCGATGGGCGAGCCGTCCCACTGCGCGGCAGCCGCCGCCGATGTCATGACGTGCTCGCGAACGCGCGGCCCGAGGCCGTAGGCCCGCACATTGGCGCGGAACGCCTCCAGGTTCCGGAGGTCAAATGGCATGCCCGGGTCGTCCTCGCCGGGCATGTGGGGGTCGACAGCGTGCACGACCCCGCCGGCGTCGGCGCTCCCGAGCCCGAGCAGGACGCAGGACTTCCCGCGGTACGACCCGATCTCGACGATGGTCTTGCGGCCCCGGGCCAGGCGGTGCAGGTGCTGGGCCTCGCGCAGCCGCAGGATGCCCTCGACGTTGTCGAAGACGTCGATGACCGTCTTGCCGCCGGGGGCGAGACGCACGGCCAGCCGCTTGAAGGGCTTGAGGGCCTCGCGGAGGCCGCGGGTGAGGGGGTCGCGGCGGGGGCCGGGATGCGGGGCTGTGGCGGCAGGGGCGGACATTGCCAGAGTGTAAAGGGCGCCAGAGGAGGAGTTACTCGAGCACAAAGTCCGCGATCTCCCGGGCCAGGAAGCGGTCGGTCTCCTCGCCCATGCGGAATCCGACGCAGCGGAAGCCGCACTTCTCGAGGACCCGGTGCGACGCAGCGTTGGCCCGGGCCGCGGTCGCGTGCAGGGGCCTGCGGCGTTCGTCTGCGAGGAACATGGGGAGGGCGCGCGAGGCGATGCCCCGCCCCCAGTGCGAGCGCGCGATCCAGTACCCGACGCAGTCGCGCCCCTCGGCCTGGAAGCAGGAGACGCTCCCCACGATCGCTCCCCCGACCTCGATCACCCGGGAGTTGATGTTCGGGTCCAGGAGCACGCGCTCCCACACCGCGAAGAAGGCCTCGCGGGTGCGCGGCTTGGTCCCGGCCATCTGGTTGGACTCGGGGTCGATCTGGAGTTCGTAGAGCGTAAGCAGATCGCCCGGGTGGAGGGGGCGGAGGAGGAGGGGGGATGCAGATACAACAACCCGGCAGTTAAGGTCGGGGAGATCCATAGTCATTGCCGATCCGCAGTAGCTCCGACTGAGGGAACAGCCCCGACGTGATAATCTTTGAAAGATGCACTCAGTGCTGTACCGCAACGGTGAGGTGCACAGCGCCGTCGGTCTGCTGCGTCGAGAGCTTGTTTGTGCTCCGTCGCCTTCCGAGGGCGATGAGCAGATCCCTCGCCGCAATGACAAACCAGATCGCCTGGAGTGCGACGGCAGGCCATGCAGCCGCGTAGATGAGCGACGCGCCGAGCAGCCCCGCGCCACTCATGTTCATCACCGCAAGCCACAAGAGCGGGAAACGATGCTTCAGGGCGAACGCGCTCACGATGAGGATGGTACCGAGCCATCCGAAAGCAGACCAAAGACTCATGTGTTCACTCCTGCGTGTACTTGATCGGTGCCATTCAGTGTTGAACGAGTACGCTCTTGGAAGAGAGGTCGATGTAAATTATGACACTCCGCGGCTTCTGCAACTTCGGCATCAGGAGGTACCTCAAAGTGGAAAGTAGAACTTGCGACACAACAAATAGTCAAAACTTGTCCGGCACGTTGCGAATGCTAGAAAAATCCGTGAAAGCAGATGAGGATCTATGCCGCGCATCAGCCATTGCGTTGGCAACCTGGCAGCGAGAGTGAGAAGCGGACAGACCGGCTTGTGTCCATTCGGCATTGCGGATCCAAGAAGCCAAAACAGGATCACGCAGGAAAGCAGGCTCAGGCCGCACCAGACAGCGACCGTCCAGTCAGGCTTGTGCTTCCCGAAGATAGGCGCGTGCAGTAGCGCGACGAAGGTCCATATGAAATCAAGCGCTTGGATCCAAAGCAAGAACTCTATGGAAACGCAGATCGAGCTGACGGTATAGGAGGTAGCTTTTGCAGGGTCTGAGACAGACACAGATGAAAGCGCGAAGAGCAAGGACTCGGCCGCAAATATAATGAATACAATTAACACATATGCCCAAGGGTGGCGTCGGGCCTGTTGATCGGCGGAGACAAACAAAAAGCGCTCGTCGAGAAAGCGGTTCATGCCATGCAGATACGGGATGGCAAGAAGAATTATGCCGATCGCCACATGGAAGCGTTCCCAGGAGATGGAGGTGTTGCCAGCCGGGTCGACGAGCACAAGCCGCTTAAGGGATTCCGTGAAGGCCAGTCCGAGGACGATGGCATACAGGCGTTGGAGCGTATCGATGCTCCGTTTCAGCGATTCGAGGCGCGCGGGTGGTGATGCTGGACTTGCAGACTTTCCCATGACAACCTCCTACGAACTAAGACATTAGCACAGCTTTCAGCGGACCGCAAAAAGGCCCGCGGCCCCCGGTGATCCCGGAGGCCGCGGTCGAACCGACGCGAACGGTAAGCCGAATCCTGTCCCGGCGCGCCCTCGCGGGAGCGCCGGTCGCGGCCATTTCTCTTGCCGCGCCGTTGCCGGCGCGGTCCAGCGGTCTACCCGCCCTCTGGCGCCTCCCGCGGGGGGAGGGCGCCCGGCCGAACAAGCCGCGGCGGCGGATCGCTCCGTCGCCCGAGGGCTGCGTGACCTTGCACGCGGTGGGGTTTGCCGTGCCCCGCTCGTCGCCGAGCGGGCGGTGCGCTCTTACCGCACCGTTTCACCCTTGCCCGAATCCTCCTCGCGGAGTTCGTCGGCGGTCTGTTCTCTGTGGCACTTTCCCTCGCCCGGGTCCATCGGGCGGGTGGGTGTTGCCCACCACCGTGTCCTGCCGTGTTCGGACTTTCCTCTGGAGGTGGTTGAGGCCTCCAGCGGCCGCGTGTCCGCGTCTTGCGGTCATCCTACGCATCGGCGCGCGCCGGGGCGGGCTTGGGCTTGTGGTGCACACCAGAGCCGCCGATAGCATGCCCATCCATGCCGGAGACGGTTTCCAGCCAGCCCTCGACCCCGCCGAAGCGTCGGGCGCTGGTGTGGCTTGAGCAGGAGCAGGTCGGCCTGATCCGGGCGGTCGCTGAGCAGGCCGACATCGCCATCGCCTGGGCCGGGTCTCCGGCCGGGCGGGGCTCCGCCTCCGACGTGGCGACGGCGCTCCAGGCCGAGCCTGTTCATGATCTTCGCCGTGCGCTGGCGACCACCGACGCCGACCTCCTCCTCTTCGCCGCGACCGAGAGCGCCGGCTCCCCCCTTGATGATCCCGATCTGCTGCGAGCCCTCGATGAGCGGGGGGTCCGGCTGGCGTCGATGGAGCCGACCCCGGCGACGACGCTCGATTTTTCCCGCTTCGCCGTGGGGGAGAAGACGCGCGAACTGGTTCGCTTTGTCCCCTCGACGCGGCGCTCGCGCGGGTTTCGCGCCGCCGCCGAGGTCATCGAGAGCATCGGCTCGCCCCGCACGCTCACCATCTCGCAGCGCTCCGGTGCGGGCCAGGGCTCGCTCTTCGCGCGGCTGTTCGACGCGATGGAACTGGTCTACAGCATCCTGGGCGAGCCCGAGGCGATCGACGCCTCCAACGCCGGGCCGGTGTCGGCCAGCGGCGTGCACCTGGCCCCGGGGGAATCGCTCCGGGATCTCCGCGGGGATATGACCGCGAATGTCCGATTCGGCGGCGCGCGGTCGGCATCGGTCTCGCTCAGCGATTCGGCGGGCCGGTGGCTCCGGGGGGCCACCCTGGTCGCTCAGGGCGGGTGCCTGCGGATGGACGACAAATCCTTCGAGGTCATCGCCCCGGACGGCAAGACCGTGGACCGTTCAAGGTCCAGGGTGTCCAGCGGCTCGCAGGACGACCCCGGAGCCGCCGCGGCGATTGCCGAGCAGGTTGCCCAGATCCTCGACCCCCGGGCTCCCCGCCTGGCCCCCTTAGCCGGGGCAGGGCACGCCGCCGTGCTGGCGATGTGCGAGGCGGCCCTGCTCAGCGCCCGGACCGGCCAGCCCGAATCCCCGGGAACGTTCCTGCGCATGGCCGGGGCCCGGTAGCCCGGCCGCAGCCCACGGCGCGAACCCCGGTACTATCTCCCGCATCCAATCGTACGACGGATCAACGCCCCGAGGCCGGCGGCCCAGGGCAATTCACCGGAGGTGTCTGATGTGCGGCGTGCATTCGACGGGCAAGTGGATCGGCGTCTCTGCGGGCATCGTGGCCGGTTTCGCGGTTCTCGCCGGCTTGGCGCCGCAGAACAAGAAGGATGCCGAGCAGCCCAAGTCGTCCAGCAAGGAGAACGGTCTCGTTGCCGCGGGCGACAAGGCGCCGGACTTCATGCTCAAGGACCCCACCGGCAAGGATCACAGCCTCAAGGATCTCAAGGGGTCTGTCGTGGTGCTCGACTTCTGGGCGACGTGGTGCGGCCCGTGCAAGAAGGCGATGCCCTCCGTGCAGAGGCTGCACGAGAAGTACAAGGACAACAAGAACGTCCGCGTCTATGGGGTCAACACTTGGGAGCAGAGCGACCCCGCCAAGTACATGCGCGACCAGAACTACACCTACGGGCTGCTGCTCCGCGGCGATGACGTCGCGAAGGCCTACGGGGTCGCGGGCATCCCGGCCTTCTTCGTGATCGGGCCGGACGGCAAGGTGCTGTTGTCGGAGACGGGCTTCGACCCGGGCAAGGCTGCGGAGTTCGAGAAGAAGGTCTCGGACCTCATCGACGGCGCGCTGTCCAAGAAGTCCTGAGCCTCGCGGCGCTCCCGCGTCAGCCCTCGACGTCGATGTGCTTCTTCTGCAGTTCTTCCGCGCTGTAGGCGGCGTGCTCGCGGCGGTCCTGGCGGCCCTCTTCCTTGTCGTTGCCCTTGGTGTCGCGGACCGCCTCGGCGGTCTCGGCGTCAACGACCCGCAGGTCCGCGGAATCCGCGGCGCGGCGCAGTCGGTCGCGCGGGCCTTGCCCCGCCTTCGCCTGCTCACGCGCGGTGGCGCGCTCGGCATTGGACAGACCGGCGGCGGCGGACGCGAGGGCGGTCGGCAGGATGGGTTGGCCGGATATCTGGCCCATGCTCTGGCGCATCGGCAAGCCCGTTCGGTTTTCTTCAGCCTTCGGGGGCCGGCCACCGGTTACCGGGGCGGCGTCCCGACGGTCGCAGGGGCAGGGCGCTCCGGGGGGGCTCCCGGGTGACGCGGCTCATTCCTCGGCGGCCTGCTTCTCCCGCACCTCGATCAGCCGCTCGAGCAGGGCGACTGCGCGTTCGATCTCCGGGCGTCGCGTGGCCCCGGCCGCCGCGATGGCGACCGCGCGGCGTGCCCTCTCCACCGCTCTGCGCACCTTCTTTCGCGCCGAGGGATCGACGTCCGACAGGTTGTCGTACTGGTCGGCGAGTTTGACGAGGTGGGCCTTCCACCCGGCTCGGGCCAGGGCCTCGTCGTAGGCGGGCTCGCGCTCGGCCTCGGGCAAGCGGGGGTCCTTGCTCAGGGCCGCCACGAGCCGCGCCGTCTCGATGCCGAAGAGGTCTTCGATGTCGTCGAAGTCCGTGCCCGTGTCCTCGATGACGTCGTGGAGCAGGGCGGCGGCGAGGGCGTGGTCATCCTCGCACCCGAAGAGGTCGCGCAGGGTCAGCGCGACTCGGGCGGGGTGCGCGATGTAAGGAGTCTCGCCGTCCTGCCGCAGCCCGCCGCGGTGCGCGCGGGCCGCGAACGACGCCGCCTCCTGCCACAGGGGGCTGAGCGCGGACTTCTGAGGCCTGGCGGCCTTGAGGACGCGGCGCTCGATGGCCCGGGCCAGGTTGCCGTGGCGACGAGGGTCGAAGGCGTTCGCCGGGTCGTTCCAGACCTGGGGCGGGTAGAGCCACACCGGCCGCTTCTGCATGGATGGGTCTTCGGCCTCGCTCCGCGGGAGCACATGGGCGTGCAGCGTCGGGTCGACGTTCCCGAGCATCTCGTAGTTGATCCGCGCCGGCTCGGGCTCGGTCTCGGCCAGCACGGCGTCGCCGAGCAATGCCATGTCGTGCAGGAACTGGCGGCGTGCGGCCTCGTCGAGATCGTTGAGCGACCCCGCCACCGGGTCGGCCAGCAGCAGGCAGTACCCGGCCAGCAGCTGGCTCTCGCCCATCACCGCCCAGCCCGACGGCAGCCGCGCCACCAGCCGGGGATGCTCGCCCTTCCGGCACGCCTCGACCTGCTCGCGGATCGTCATCGTTTGCTCCTTCCTCCTCAGCCCTCGCGGCGGACCAGAAGGACCACCGCGTGCGCCTCGACGGCGCGACCCTCACCCACGGCGTCCACTCCCTCGTGCGTCTTGCCCTTGAGGTTGACGAGGCCCGGCTCGATGCCGAGCCGCGCCGCGATGTTGCGCCGCATCTGCTCCTTGAGCGGGCCGACGCGCGGGCGCTCCAGGATCACCGTGCAGTCGAGGTTGGCGATGATCCAACCCGCCCTCCCAGCCCGCTGCGCGGCCTCCTCGAGAAACACGGCGGAATCCTGGCTCTCGTGCCGCTTGTCGGTGTCGGGGAACAGTTGCCCTATGTCGGGCAGCCCCAGGGCGCCGAGGACCGCATCGGTGACGGCGTGGTAGAGGGCGTCGCCGTCGGAGTGCGCGACCGGCCCCAAGTTGTGCTCGAGGCGGACGCCGCCCAGGATGAACGGGCGCCCGCGCCCGGCCGGCGGGTGGTGCTCGAGCCGGTGCAGGTCGTAGCCGTGGCCGACGCGGAAGCCCAGGGGCTCGCCGCGCCGTCCGAGGGGCGGATGCGCAGATTTTTCCGATGGGGGCGGGGTCGACGACATCAGCGCCTTTCGCCGGGCCGCGGCAGGAGGGGGGCGGTGGAGTCCCCCCGTCTCGCGGGTCGATGCTTCCACCGTCCCGGCGCCGCGCTGCGGGTCGCTCCGAAACGTATGGTATCGGACGACGGCCTGCCGCACGCGGCGGCCCCTCCCAGGCTCGGAGTTGCGCATGCACAGTTGTCGGAAGTCTGCCGTGTCTTCCCGCCTCGCCTTCCTCGGCGCCGCCGCGCTCGCCGCCGCCGCCGGGGGGTGCTACACCGAGGGCGGGCAGATGATGTCGCTCGACCGCTTCACCTACAAGAGCACGCCCTCCCAGCCCAAGACCATCACCCTGGTCGATACCCGCACCGGGGAGCAGATCTGGTCCTACGACGTGCCGGTCGGCCAGCGGCTCTCGATGCAGTTCTACGACGGCAAGTCGGAAGACCCCTGGCGCTCCTCGCTCATGCGGTGGGACGTGGCCCCGGGCGAATCGATCTTCGGCGAACTGAAGAACCAGATCGCCGTGCCCGACCGCTACTCGCGCCGCCTCGATATGAAACTGCGCCCGGCCCCGGAACTCCCCAGCGCAGCGCCGGTGGAGCCTCCCGAGTACAGGGCCACCGGCTTCGGCCAGGTGCCGCAGGGCGAGGCCGGCGCCTGGGGCGGCGCGTTCGTCCCGGAGCGCAAGGCGAAGCCCGCCATGACTCCCAAGAACGGGAAGCCCGCCCCGTCCGAGGAGCGCCCGGAGCCGAGGCAGGTCGCCCCGGCGAGCGAGCCCCCCCGGTCGGAGCCCGCGCCGATGCCGGCCGATGAGCCGCCGGTGCCTCTGCCCGAGCGCTGAACCGTTCGGTGCGTCCATGAAACTGAAAGCCCACGCTCCGGCGAGCGTGGGCTTTGCTTTGCGCTTCGGATGGCCGGGCGAGGTCAGTCGCGCGACTGGATCTTGGAGAGCAGGCGGAGGATCTCGAGGTAGAGCCAGACGAGGGTGACGAGCAGGGCGAACCCGCCGTACCACTCGAGCCGCGCCGGGGCGCCGCTGCGCACGCCGGTCTCGACGAAGTCGAAGTCGAGCACGAAGTTGAACGCCGCGATGACCACGACCACCGCCGAGAGGCCGATGCCGATGGGGCCGGATTCGTGGAGGTAGGGCATTCTCACGCCGAAGAAGCCGAGGAGCATCGACGCGAGGTAGAGGAGGCACACGCCGCCAGTCGCGGCAACGATGCCGGCCTTGAGCTTCTCGGTGGGGCGGATGATGCGGCCGGCGTAGAGCGCCAGCATCGTGCCGAGCACGCCGAAGGTCAGGCCCAGGGCCTGGAAGATCATGGCGTAGTTGGGGGTCAGCGAGCCGTCCCTGGTCACGCCGAACTTCACCGCGTACCACGCCGAGACGCCGCCGACGAAGCAGCCCTCCGCCAGGGCGTAGATGGGCGCGGTCGCGGGGGCCCACATGGGCTTGAACGACGTCGCGAGCCCGGCGATCAGCCCCACGATCATGCCGCCGAACAGCGGGGGGAGGGGGTCGTGCGAGATGCTGGAGGCGTGGTGACCGGCCTTCGCGTCCCAGGGCAGCAGGTATCCCCAGGTCAGGCACGCTGTGGTCACGCACAGCGCCAGCAGGAACAGCGTCTTGGAGGCCGTGCCGCCGATGGTCATGGTCCTCGCGCCGACGGACGCCGGGCTGCGCGGGGGCTCGCCGGCGCCGGAGGGGTCGAGTTCAGCGCCGGGGATGTCGCGGCCCTGGGCCTTCAGGTCGTCCCAGGTTTGGGCGGGTTTGAAGACGTCTTCCCGCATCGCGGGGTTGGAAGTTCGGAACGGCATGGTGGGTCTCCGGAGACGGCCGCGGGGTTCCGCGACACGGACGGATCATATCGGCGCAGAGGGGTTCGCCCGCCGAAGAATGTGCGGGTGGGCGATGCGTTACAGAATGGCGGGAATCTGTCTCGCGGCGCCGCATTCGGGGCACGGCGTCGCCGGGGAGAGCCCCGATCGGTCGTATCCGCAGGATGGGCACCGGCCGCGACGTATCCTGCGCCAGGGCAGCAGGCCACTCCACGTCAGCCCGCCTCCCGTGAGCGCACATGGCCCCGCGAGGGCGAGCAGCCACCACGGAGCCGCCGTCACGGTGATCGCGGAAGTGGGGGAGGTGCGCACCCACATCGCAAGCAGCACGGGCCCTCCGACGAATCCCCAGCCCCGGTCGCGAGTGAACGTCTTGCCTTCACCGACGCGGATAAGCATGACCAGAGGCTCGCGAGCGCCGCCCGCTGCGGCGGGAAGTGAATGCTCGATCGAGAACGAGCCGTAGCGCCAGGTGCGCGACACGGCTCGGGGTATCTGCACGTTCGTGTACGTCGCAAGCCCGCCGTTCGCGGGATGGAAGTAGTGGTAACTCCGCTTCGGCTCGGGCTGCGACGGGTCGATCGGAGGGGTCAGGAGTGGGAGATGGGCGGCTTGGCTGGCGGTGACCGAGGCCGTGTAGACGCCGACGATCACGAGGGCGCTCAGGAGCAGCGCAGCGCCGATCAGCAGGCGCGCGGCGCGTCCGGCGCCCTTGCTGGATGTTCCGCGATTCCCCGTCATGCCGGGATCGTACCGCGGCGGTGTCGGCGCGGAGCCTACAGCCTCTCCGCCGCCACGCTCGACAGCGGGCTGCGCTCCGATTTCATCAGCGTCACGTGGCCCACCGCGCCCAGGCCCTTCATCCGCTCGACGGCGTAGGACAGCCCGTTGCTCGACGAATCCAGGTAGGGGTTGTCGATCTGCTGGATGTCGCCGGTCAGGATCAGCCGGGTCCCCTCGCCGACGCGGCTCACGATGGTCTTGACCTCGTGAGGCGTGAGGTTCTGCGCCTCATCGACGATCATGAACTGGTGGGGGATCGAGCGGCCGCGGATGTAGGTCAGGGGCTCGAGGACCAGGCGGCCGTCGGCGATGAGCTTCTTGAGGCGCTGCTCCGGGGTGTGGCTCTCCGGGGCGTTGAGGTGCGAGCCGCGCGTGCTCAGGAGGTACTCGATGTTGTCGAAAATCGGCTGCATCCACGCCGAGAGCTTCTCGTCCTTGGAGCCGGGCAGGTAGCCGATGTCGCGGCCCAGGGGCATGATCGGCCGGGCGACCAGCAGGCGGTCGTAGCGCTCCTCGTGAAAGACCTTGGACATGCCCGCGGCGAGCGCCAGCAGCGTCTTGCCCGTGCCGGCCGAGCCCAGCAGGGTGATCAGCTTGATCTCGTCGTCGAGGAGCAGGTCGAGGGCCATGGTCTGCTGCACGTTGCGCCCCAGGATGCCGAAGACCGGCTTGCGCGGCGCCGAGACGGGGATCACGTGGTCGGTGTCCGCGAGCCGCCGGGCCATCCCGGTGTGGTTGGGGTCGTCCTCCGAGCGGAGCATGACGAACTGGTTGGCGACCAGGTCGTCGGGGCGCTCCAACGTCTCGCCCAGGGGGTTGGAGACGGGCACCGAGCCGTCGATGTTCAGCACCGCGGCGCCGGCCAGCTTGCCCAGCGGGAGCATGCGGTTCTTGTAGAGCTCGTCGATCATCGAGGTCGGGACCAGCAGCGAGGTGAAGCCGGTGTAGAGCGCCTCGGCGTCGACCTTCTGGTTCTCGAAGTCCTCGGCGCGGATGCCCAGGGCGTCGGCCTTGATGCGGGCGTTGATGTCCTTGGACACGAACACCGCCCGGAACCCCTGCAGGTGGATCGCGTGCGCCACCGCGATGATGCGGTTGTCCGGCGAATCGGCGCTCAGCGCGTCCGGCCGGCTGTGCGTCGCGATGTCGATCCGCACCACCCCGGTCGGACCGGCGCTGGGCTTGACCGAGCCCCACTCCACCCCGTCGGTCAGGCGCCCTGCCTCGCGCAGCTTGTCGAGGTTGCGGATGCACTGCCGGGCGTTGCGACCCAGGTCGTCGGTCGCGGTCTTGAACTGGTCGAGTTCCTCGAGCACCGCGAAGGGGATGATCACGAAGTTCTCCTCGAACACGAACATCGCCTCCGGGTTGTGGAGGAGCACGTTGGTGTCGAGGACGAAGTGCTTGACCGACTGGGCCGTCCCGCCGGAGCGCTGGCGGGACTCGGCCGGCCGCGCGGTCGTCCGCTCGGCGGCGTCGCCCTGCGCTCTCCGCGCCGAGGGCGATGCGGGCCCGTGCCTCGCGGCCCGCCCCCCGCGGGAGGCGTCCGAGGCGGTCTCTCTCCTGCCCCGAGAGTCGCCCTGGAGCGCTGAGGCGCTGGGGGCGGCGTCATCGGCGGGGCCCGACTCCGTCAGGTTCCGCATATGGCAAAGTCTATCGGCGCGCCCTCCGGCAGGGCGCTGAGAAAGTGCCCCGTGAAGATTCCACGAAGACGGGAACAGGGCTGCTTCCCGCGCGCCGCCCCGGTCCGGATGCCGCTCTCCGCGGCCCTCTAGAGTGGAGTTCACCACCGCCGGAGCCGCGCATGCTCGCCTCAGACCTGATCCTCGCTGTCGAATCGATCGCCCCGCCCGCCCTGGCCGAGCCGTGGGACAACACCGGCCTGATTCTGGGGGACCGCGCCGCGGGGCTCGCCGGCCCGGTGCTGCTCACCATCGACCTCACCGCGCCGGTGATGGCCGAGGCGCTGGCCGTGCGGGCCGGCGCCGTGATCTCGTACCACCCGCCGATTTTCCGCCCGGTGCATCGCATCACCGCCGACAGCGCCGAGGGGCGGGTCTTGCTGCAGGCCCTGGGCGCGGGCGTGCTCGTGTATTCGCCGCACACCGCGCTCGACGCCGCCGAGGGCGGCATGACCGACTGGCTCGCCGACGCCGTTCTGCCCGAGACCTCCAAGGCCGGCTCGGGCGACCGCCGCGCCCTGATCCAGCGCGGGCTTCCCGACGAGCGCCAGACGCACAAGATCGTCACCTTCGTCCCCGAGGCCGATGTCGAGCGCGTCCGCAACGGGATGGCGTCCGCCGGCGCGGGGCTGATCGGCGCCTACGAGGTCTGCTCCTTCACCGTCGCGGGGCGCGGCTCGTTCAAGGGGGGCGAGGGTTCGCGGCCGGCAGCGGGCCGAGCGGGGCAACTCGAGGTTGTCGACGAGGTGAGGCTGGAGATGGTCGCCAAGGGCGCCGCCGTCCCGCTGATCCTGGAGACGCTCTACGCCTTCCACCCGTATGAAACTCCCGCGGTCGACGTATACCGGCTGGAAGACAAGCCGTACCGCAACGCCGGCGCCGGGCGGCGCGTGACTCTCGATCAGCCTGTGGGCCTGCGCGACCTCGCGCGTCGGGTCGAGAAGTTCCTGGGCGTGCGCACACGGGTCGCAGGTCCGGCGGAGCGGCCGATCGAGCGCATCGGCGTGTGCCCGGGGGCCGGGGCGGCGCTCCTCGACGCCGCCTGCGCCGCGGGGGCAGAGGCATTCGTCACCGGCGAGTTGAAGCACCACGAGGTGCTCAGCGCTCTGTCCCGCGACTGCGCGGTGATCCTCGCCGGCCACACCGCGACCGAGCGGGGCTATCTGCCCCGATTCGCCGCGCGCCTACGCGAGAGGCTCCCCGCCGCCGAGATCCGGGTCAGCGGGGCCGACACGGACCCGCTCACCTACCTGTGACCGCGCCGCGCGGTGTCCCGGAGCCCGCGGCAGCGAACAGCCCCGGCGACGCCTCGAGTTCCAGCAGACGGTGCTTGCGCCAGATCCCACCTCCGTAGCCGCAGAGCGACCCGTCCGCCCGGATCACCCGGTGGCATGGGATCACGATCGCCAGGCGGTTGTCGCCGTTGGCCCTGCCCACCGCGCGCACCGCGCCGGGTTTGCCCAGCGCCTCGGCGATCGACTGGTACGACCGGGTGCGGCCCGGAGGGATGCGTTGCAGTTCGGCCCACACCGAGCGCTGGAACGCCGAGCCCTCCATCATCAGCGGCGTCTCGAACCGCGCCCTCGCGCCGGCGAAGTACTCCTCCAGTTCGCGCTCGATCGATCGCAGGTGCGGGTTGTCTCCCGGCGCGACCACCGCGCCGAAGCGGCGCCGCGCCCACTCCACCTCGCGCTCCAGCGCCCGGCGGTCCTCGAACTCGAGCACCACCAGCCCCTCGTCGCCGGCGATCGCCACCATGCGGCCCAGGGGGGTGTCGATCACCTTCATGCTCATCGCCTCCACGCGCCCCGCGGCCGAGGGCGGAGCGCCGAAGATGCCCTTGAACGCCGCCCCGAACCCGCTGGTTGATCCGAACCCCGACGCCGCCATCGCCCGCGCGACCTTGCCGTGGCGGCGAAGATCTCCCAGCGCCAGGCCCATGCGCCGGGCCCTCTGGTACGCGTGGAACGTCATGCCGCAGTGCCTGAGAAACTGCCGCCGCGCCGTCGAGGGGTCCACGCCCAGTTCGCGGAGCCGCTCGTCGGTGAAGCGGCGCCCGGGCGAAGATTCAACGAGACGGAGCAGCAGCGTCACCTGCTCCGGGCGCTCCGGGGCCTTGTCCAGCGGCTTGCAGCGCAGGCACGCGCGGTAGCCGGCGTGCAGCGCCTCGCGGGGCGTCGAGAAGAACTCGCAGTTCTCGCGCTTCGGCGCCCGCGCCGGGCACCCGACGCGGCAGAACACGCCCGTGGTCTTCACCGCGACCACGAACACGCCGTGCATCGCCCGGTCGCGCTCGGTCACGGCGCGGTAGAGGTCGTCGGCAGAGGGAAGCGACAGCATGGGGCGAAGCATCTGCGCCGGCGCCACCCGCGGCAACCGAGGAACGGGCGCCAACCTCGGGATCTCGGGGCGATGGGCCCCCGGGCCCCCGGGGCCGCAGATGGTCCGCGGCGCCCAGCGCGGGAGAACACGAAGGCGGCGATCGCGCCCGGCGCGGGAGCCTCCGCCCGGGACACTCAACGGCGCACGCCGCGATGTAATGCGAGGATCGAGGAAAAAAGTAATCCAGATAGAATCCATGAAAAGAAAAAAAGTATCGGCGGCATTTGACGCATCCCGATCCCGGGCGGTGCGGATAGCGACGCGAGCGCACCGGCGCCCGGCAAGGCCATCTCGGGGATCGGCAGGGCGAAGAGAGGATCGACGCCCCGGCGCGATCGGTGCGCGGCTCGTCCCTCACGAGAAGGAGAAGACCATGATCCGTCGCAACCATCGGCTCGCACGCACGCTCGCGGTCGCCGCGGGCGCCGCCACTGCCTGCAGCGCGAGCGCGCAGGTCGCCCAGACCGAGGCCCGAGACGCCTGGCGCGACAACGCGCGCCGCCACGCCTCGCCCGAGCGCCCGACCCAGGCGGCCGGCGCGCCCCGCCCCGCGCCCGAGTTCCGCTCCTACGACGGCTCCGGCAACAACCCCGCCCACCCGGCCTGGGGCGCGGCCGGCGCGCAATACCTCCGCGAGCGCAGCGGCGCCCACTACGCCGACGGCCTCAACGCCCCCGCCGGCGCGAACCGCCCCGGCGCGCGGGAGATCAGCAACGCGCTCGCCGATCAGCACGCCGTCCCCTCCGCCGACGAGCGCGGCCTCTCCACCGCCATGTACGAGTTCGGCCAGTTCCTCGACCACGACATCGGCCTCGCGAAGGGCGGCTTCACCGAAGCCTTCGACATCCCCGTCCCGGCAGGCGACCCGTGGTTCGACCCGTCCAACACCGGCGCGGCGCGCATCTTCTTCGACCGCTCCGCCTTCGATCCCTCCACCGGCGCCTCCGCCCCGCGCCAGCAGATCAACACGATCACTTCGTTCATCGACGCCTCGCACATCTACGGCGCCGATGCGCAGCGCGCCGCCTGGCTCCGAACCTTCTCAGGGGGCCGCATGAAGGTGATCCGCGCCGAATCCGGCGACTATCTGCCCTTCAACGACGGAACCCAGGCCAACGACGACCCGCTCGGCCAGCCGCCGACCTCGCTCGTCGTCGCGGGGGATGTCCGCGCCAACGAGCAGCCCGGGCTGACCACCCTCCACACCGTCTTCCTCCGCGAGCACAACTTCCACGCCGACCGCCTCCGCCGCGAGAACCCCCGGTGGGACGACGAGCGCCTCTACCAGGAGGCGCGCCGCATCGTCGCCGCCGAGATGCAGGCCATCACCTACAACGAGTTCCTCCCCGCGCTCCTGGGCCGCCCGCTGCCCCCGTACCGCGGCTACCGCACCGACGTGAACCCGGGCCTGAGCAACTCCTTCGCCGCCGCGACCTACCGCATCGGCCACTCCATGGTCGGCTTCGATATCGGCGTCATCAACCGCGACTTCAAGGAAGTTGATTCCATCGACCTCGCCGCCGCCTTCTTCAACCCCTCCGTGATTCCGAGCGTCGGCGGCATCCTGCCCTTCGTCCGCTATTTCGCAGTCGACACCATGCAGCGCGTCGACACCTTGATCGTCGACCCGCTCCGCAACTTCCTCTTCGGCCCCCCGGGCGCGGGGGGGTTCGACCTCGCCGCTCTCAACATCCAGCGCGGGCGCGACCACGGCCTCGCCGACTACAACACCCTCCGCGCCGACCTCGGCCTTCCCCGCGTCCGCTCCTTCGCCGAGATCACCTCCAACCCCGACCTCGCGGCCCGCCTGCGATCGCTCTACTCGACCGTCGACAACATCGACCCCTGGATCGGCGCCCTCGCCGAGGACCACATCCCGGGCGCGAGCGTCGGGCCCACCCACGCCGCGGCCATCACCGACCAGTTCCTCCGCCTCCGCGACGGCGACCGCTTCTGGTACGAGAACAACCAGTTCCCGCCCGAGGCGCTCGACCGGCTGCGCCGCACCAGCCTGTCGGACATCCTGGCCCGCACCACCGGCGTCAAGCGCCTGCAGCGCAACGTCTTCTTCTCCGCCGACCTCGCCGCCGCCCCCGCCCCCTGCCCGGCCGATGTCAACCGCGACGGCGTGCGCGACTTCCGAGACCTCGTCGCCTTCCTGCGCTTCTATGAGTCCGGCGACCTCAACGCCGACCTCAACGAGAGCGGCACGATCACCTTCGCCGACCTCGTGATCTTCCTCTCCTCCTTCGCCGAGGGCTGCTGAGCCTTCCCCGCCATCTTGACGGCGATCCCGTCCGTCCCGCGACGCGGCCGGCCCTCACGCCGGCCGCGTCGTGCGCTGCTGCCCCGCCGAGGGGCCGGGCTCCGGCGCCCCGGCGCTCACCACGTATTTCCGCGGCAGTCTCGGGCTCAGCCGGCAGAGCAACTCGTGCGAGATCGTCCCCGCGCGCCGCGCCACCGTCGGCAGGTGCGTCGCTGCGCCGCGGTCCGCGCCGATGATCTCCACCTCCGAACTCAGCCCCGCCTGGCCCTCCGGGATGTCGGTGAGGTCGATGGTGATCTGGTCCATGCTCACGGCGCCGGCGATGGGCGCCTCGGCCATCCTCCCGCCGAGCGTGCGCAGGCGCACGATGCCGCCGGGGAGTCCAGGGCTCGAGGCGTCTCCCGAGCCGTGGCGGCAGGAAAGCGACAGGGGATAGCCGTCGGCGTAGCCCACCGGGGCCAGCCCCAGCCGCGTCGGGCGCTTCGCGGTCCACGCGGCGCCGTAGCCGACGCTCGTCCCCGGCGCGATCCTGGTCACATGGGTGATGCGCGTGAGCCAGCGCACCGCCGGCGTGAGGTCGGCCGCGGCGCCAAGCAGGCCGAAGTGCTCGGGGTCGCCCGCTTCTTCCGCGAGGTACCCGAGCAGCGCCAGCCCGACGCGGGCCATGTCGCGGTGGTGCGCCGCGGAGCGGAACACCCCGAAGGAGTTCGCCAGGTGCACCGCGCAGCCCCGGGGGATGATCGGGCCGCAGTCCCTGATCCAGGCGGAGAAGCGCTCGGCCTGCGCGGCGGTCATGGCGTCATCGCGGTCGGCGGAGGCGAAGTGCGAGAACACGCCGGCGAGCGCCAGCCGGTCGTCGAGCGCGACGCGCTCGGCCAGGCGCCGCGCGAGCGCCGGGGCGCACCCGCCGCGGCTCATGCCGGTGTCCACCTCGATGTGCACCGGCAGGCGCATCGTCCCGGGCGCGCCGAGCAGCGCCGCCCCCGCCGACAGCGCCCGCAACTGGTCCTCGTTGTGCATCACGAAGTGCACCCGCCCGGCCCGCACCGATTGGTGCATCGCACCGTCGAAACTCAGGGACTCCACCGGCATCAGCACCAGCAGGGGGGTGGTGACCCCGGCCTCGGCCAGGCGCGCGGCGTCCGCCGCCGAATACACCGCGAACATCTCCACCGCCGACCGCTCCAGCCACCGCGCGATCTCGACGGCGCCCAGCCCGTAGCCATCGGCCTTAAGCACCGCGCACAGCGCAACCGGGGCCGCCGCGGCGCCGGCGCCCGGCCGGGCGAACACCCGGCGGATGACCGCGACATTGCGCTCCACAGCCCCCAGGTCGACCTCGATCCGGCTCGTGCTCTGCACTGGTCAAGCGCTCCTGTGCGCCCCTTCGGCCCGTGTGACGGAGGCCCTCTCGAGTATGAAGACCGCGAGAGTGAGCGACGCTAGGCCTTGTATCGGCGAGCGACGCGCTCTACCATGGACGCAGAGTCGAGGCCGGTGTGGCCGATGTCACGCCGCCGCCCCGCTCGTCGACGCCGCAACGTTTGGGGGCCCTCGCGGCAGGCCCCGCACCTTTGGAGCAGCCCCGGCCGCTCCCCGCGCCCCGCGATTGTCCCGGCAATGGCCGTGTCGGCAGCACACCTGCCCGGCGCCCGCCGAGGCGACCCGCGACCCGCGGATGGTTCGCGCCCACCGCCTCCCGAGGCGGCGCACGCGAGTCATCCGCGGCCACCCGGCGCGAAAGCCCGGCCGCTGCACGGATCCCCGATGACCGACCATCACAACCCCGCGCTCCTCCTCTCCCCCGATGATTCCGTCCAGGGCGAGGCGCCCATGCCAACAGGCCCGGCCTCCGACGGCCCTGGCGGCGCCGGCCCCAACCTCGGGCCCGACGGTCAGCCGCGCCGCCGCCGCCGCCGCCGTCGCCGTCGCGGCGGTCGCGGGGGAGCCGGCAGCGAGGGCGACGGCGGCCCGAAGGCCGAAGGACAGGCCGTGGCCGCCATGGTCGACGATGACGACGAGGGCGATGACGTCGAGAGCGCCGATCACGCCCCGGCCTCCGATGTGGACACCGACGATGAAGCCGAGGTTCGCGCTGCCCCCGGGGCGCGGGCGGGTGGGCCCGCCGCGCCCGCTCCGGCCGCGCGCGTCAACGACGTCTTTCAGATGACCCAGACCTTCGCCGACCTGGGCCTGCGCAACTCGGTCCTCAAGGGCGTCGCCGACATGGGCTTCGTCCACCCGACCAAGGTCCAGGCCGACCTCATCCCCGTCGTGCTCCAGGGCCGCGACGTCCTGGGCCAGGCCAAGACCGGCTCGGGCAAGACCGCGGCGTTCGGCCTGCCTCTCTTCCACCTCGCGACGCGGGGCCTGCCCTTCCAGTCGATCATCCTTGTCCCGACCCGCGAACTGGCCCAGCAGGTCGCCAACGAACTCACCGAGATGGGGCGCCACACGCCCATCAAGGTGAGCGCCGTCTTCGGGGGCGAGAGCATCCGGAGCCAGTCGGCCAGCCTCGAACAGAACCCCGAGATCGTGGTCGCCACCCCGGGCCGCCTCATGGACCTCCTCGAGCGGGGCCGCCTCCACCTCAACAACGTCAAGTTCGCGGTCCTCGACGAGGTCGATCGCATGCTCGACATCGGGTTCCGCGACGACATCCGCAAGATCCTCGGCGGCGTCAAGCACGAGCACCGAACCATCTTCGTCTCCGCCACCATCTCCGACGAGATCGAGACCCTGGCCCGCAAGTACATGCGCGACCCGGTCAAACTCGTCACCGTCGCCGGATCGCTCACCGTCTCCATGGTCGAGCAGCACTACCTCCCGGTGCAGCCCTGGGACAAGCGCCGCCTGCTCCATCACCTCCTCACCCACGAGGAGCCCGAACTCACCGTCATCTTCTGCCGCACCAAGCGCACCGTCGACGACATCGCCGAGTTCCTCCGCCGCCAGAACATCGACGTGCAGGCGATCCACGGCGATATGCAGCAGAGCAAGCGCAACCGCGTGATGACCAACCTCCGCGGCGGGAAACTCGCCGTCCTGGTCGCCTCCGACCTCGCGGCCCGCGGCCTCGACGTCGAGAACATCTCCCACGTCATCAACTACGACCTCCCCGAGGACCCCGAGGTCTACATCCACCGCATCGGCCGCACCGCCCGCGCTGGCCGCAAGGGCGTCGCCTGGTCCTTCGTCACCACCGAGCAGGGCGAACTGCTCACCGCGATCGAAAAACTCGCCAACATCGAGATCCCCAAGATGGAGTACCCGGACTTCCAGCCCTCCCCGCCCCGCGAAGACCGCGGCCCCAGCCACGGCGGCGGCAGGCGCGACGACCGCAGGGGCGGGCCCCCTCGCGGCGACCGCGGAGGCGATCGAGGCCCAGCGCCGGATCGCGGGCACGATCGCGGTCCTGACCGCGCCCCGGCCGGCGGCGGGGATCACCAGCCCTACGGCGGCATCGCCCACGGCGGCCCGGCCCACACCCAGCCCCCCGCCGCGGCTCCGGCCAAGCCGCCCGCGCCCTCGCGCACCGGGCCCACACTTCCCCGCGTCAACGCCGAGAAGGGGCCCAACCCGGCCCGCTTCCCCGGGGGCGTGGTGCCCACCAAACTCCCGCCCAAGATGCTCGGAGGCCGCGTGAAGACCTCCAGGTCGTCGCGCGGGCAGGGCCCGGAAGACTGATCACCCCACAGGCTGGGACGGCGGCGCCCCCGGCACCCCTGGGCTGGGCCCGCCGTTCGACAGCGGGAACGCGGTCGACACCCGCTTGGTGCTCTGCCCCACACGCGTGCCCTCGGCGGTCATCTCGCCGGCGCGGCCCAGTTCGGGCATGTCGATCGGCCGCCCGGGCAACTCGCAGAACCGGCCCTCGCCGCGCAGGTGCTTCTCGATGATGTCGACTATCTCGTCGATGTCGTCGGTCGCCTGGAAGAGGTCGAGATCGCCCAGCGAGATCACGCGGTGCTTCTCGAGGAGCGTCGCCCGCATCCACCTCAGCAGCGCATCCCAGAACTCCGTCCCGTAGCAGATGACCGGGAAGGGCGGGATCTTCAGCGTCTGCACCAGCGTGAGGGCCTCGAAAAACTCGTCGAGCGTGCCGAAACCGCCGGGGAAGATGACGAACGCACGGGCGTATTTCACGAACATCACCTTGCGCACGAAGAAGTACTCAAAGTGCAGCGCGTGGGTCTGGAACGCGTTGGGCGCCTGCTCCATGGGGAGCGCGATGTTCAGGCCGACGGAGACCCCGGACGCCTCGAAGGCGCCGCGATTCCCCGCCTCCATGATCCCCGGCCCGCCGCCGGTGATGACCGCGATGTTGCGCCTCGCGAGTTCGAACGCGCAGCGGCGGGCCGCGGCGTAGTCGGGGTCGGACGGCGCCGTGCGCGCCGAGCCGAAGATGCTCACCGCCGGCGGCAGCGACGCGAGCGTCTCGAAGCCGTCCACGAACTCGGCCATGATCTTGAAGACGCGCCAGGCCTCCTGAGCGCGGATGTCGGCAAGGTGCATCAGGCGGTTCTCCGCGCCGCGACGGTGCTCGCGGTGGATGTCGGTCGGCCGAGGAGCCGGGCTGACTCTACCCCGGTCCGCCCGCACCGAGCGCCCCCATGGGCCGGCGACAGGCGTGGGATGTTTCGGTCGACTAACTTCCATAAGATTATGCTTCACAGTCACTTACAAACTTCTCCCCGCCGGTTCCGTTGTTTCGATGGGGCAAGCCTGTTACGCTCAGTGCGTTATGGCTTCAACCTCCAAGGCGGTCTCGGACAAATCGCGCACAAGTCGAGTCTCTGGCAAGGCCGCCGCCCCGGTCCTTCCCGCCAAGGGCAAGCCCTTTCCGAGTTATCAGGCCGCCCTGCGATACCTTGCTGAGCGTCAGGATTTCGAGCGGACTCGCCTGACCCGCGAGCACCGCGACAAGTTCAAGCTCGACCGCACCGTCGCGCTCCTCGATGTTCTGGGGAACCCCCACGAGGCCTTCCGGTCCGTGCACGTCGCCGGGACCAAGGGCAAGGGCTCGACCTCGACCATGACCGCCTCGTGCCTCGAGGCCTGCGGCTACACCGTCGGGCTGTACACCAGCCCCCACGTGGTCGACATCCGCGAGCGCGTGCAGATCAACGGCGCGATGATCTCGACCTCCGACTTCACGCGCCTGCTGAGCCAGGCGGCCCACGCCGCCTCGAAGATCGAGGGCAAGCACGGCGAGCCCACCTTCTTCGAACTCATGACCGCGCTCGGCTTCCTGCGCTTCGCGGAGCAGGCGGTGGACATCGCGGTGATCGAGTGCGGGCTGGGCGGGCGGCTTGATTGCACGAACGTCATCACCCCGGAGATCTCGGTCATCACCGCCATCAGCCTCGACCACCAGCAGATCCTCGGCGACACGGTCGAGGAGATCGCCCGCGAGAAGGCGGGGATCTTCAAGCCCGGCGTCACGGCGCTGACCATCGAGCAGCCCAAGCCCGTGCTGGCGGTGCTGCGCGAGGCCGCCGAGAAGCGCGGCACGAAACTCGAAGTGCTGGGCGAAGACATCGACTTCTCCTACCGCTTCGAGAGCAGCCCCGAACTCGGGCCTCACCGGAGGGTGTGCGTCGCCTCGCCTCGGAGCAACTTCGAGCACCTCGCGGTGCCCCTCGCCGGCGAGCACCAGGCCTGGAATTGCGGGCTCGCGCTGGCCGTGCTGGACCGGCTGCGCGAGCGCGGGTTCGAGACGCCCGAGCGCCGAGTTGCGGCGGGCCTGGCCCGCACCCGGATCCCCGGCCGCATGGAGATGGCATGGACCAATCCCCGCGTGCTCCTGGACGGCGCGCACAACGAGGCCTCGATCAACGCCCTGATCAAGGCCATCGGCGCCCACGTGCCGTACGATTCGATGGTCATGGTCTTCGGCTGCGCCGCCGACAAGGACATCGACGCGATGCTCGGGAAGATCGCCCTCGGCGCCGACAAGGTGATCTTCACCAAGGTCGCTGGGTCGGCCCGCGCGGTGGACCCTTACGAGCTGCAGAAGCGGTTCGTCGCGATCTCGGGGAAGATGACCCAGGTCGCTGACGCTCTTCCAGAGGCGCTCAACCTCGCCTCCCGCGCCGTATCGAGGGGCGACCTCATCTGCGTCACCGGCTCGTTCTACCTCGTGGGCGAGGCGAAGAAGTACCTGGCGGAACTCGCCGCCTCGCGCGGGCGGCCCGGGGCCCCGGCCGGCGAGGACGACGACGACTGAGCCGGCGCCGGCGGTCCCCGGGTAGGATCCCGCGCCCCGCGACGCTCCCGGTCGCGACGCCGCGAGGACCGCATGCCGACCGTTGTCTGCGCCGAGAACGACCCCCGGGTGGCCGACATGCGTCGCCGGCTTGACGACTTCTATCGCACCACCTCGGAATACGAGGCGTTCAAGGAAGTCAGCATCCAGACGATGTTCTGGGGGCCGGTGATCGACGAGATTCGGCGGCTCGCCTCCGCTCACCCGGGGCGCAGGGTGCGCATCCTCGAGTTCGGCGCGGGGCGGACGGGCTTCCCCGCGGCGCTGGGCGACCTCCGTTCGCGGGCCGAGATCCACGCGCAGGATGTTACGGACCAGAACCGCGACTACCTCGCCCTCCATGCCGACATGGTCCACGTCGGCGACGTGCTCGGGCTCACCGGGCCGTACGACGTGATCTTTTCCACCTTCGTCTGGGAGCACGTGAGCAACCCGAGGGCGCTGCTCGGGCATGTGCTCGGCATGCTGGCGCCCGGCGGCAGCCTCTTCCTCGCCTCGCCTCGCTACGACGCCCCCGGATACGTCCCCCCGTCGGCGCGGCACTACGGGTCGGCGAGGCAGCTCGCACTCCTGGCCCGGCTTCAGGCCGCGCGTCTCCGGACCGCGCTGGGGGGGCCGCCTTCGTTCCTCGTGCACCTCGACCCAGCGGTGCTGCACAGGCCCTGGTTTCGAGACGCCGACGCCGTGCACTGGGCGTCGATCTACGACCTTCGCCGCGCGCTCCCACGGGGCTTCGCGCTCCGCAGGCTCAACGTCGCGACGTCAGGCTGGAAGCGGTGGGTCTGGAAGCGTTTCCTGCTGCTTTTCGTGCACATCACCAAGGCCCCGGGCTGATCCCGCCTGCGCGAGCGTCGAGCCCGCTACACTCCCCCTCCCCTCCGCTCGGGGCGGGGGCCTCGGAGCCTCCCTTCCTTATGCACACCCTGAACGCTTCCATCCCGGCCCTGCTCGGCGCCGTGACCTGGCTCAACGCCTCGCTGGTGGTGCTGTTTCTCCTCATCTCGGCGGTGATGATCCTGATCATCCTGATCCAGCGGCCGCAGGGCGGCGGGCTCAGCGGGGCGTTCGGCTCCGGCGCCGGTTCCGGGCAGACGGCCTTCGGCGCCCGCACGGGCGACGCCCTGACCATCGCAACGATCGGGATCTTCGTCGTGTTTATCACGATGGCGGCGGGTCTGAACTACGCCATCCGTCCCTCGAAGCCCGCAGCCGCGGCGACGCCGGTCAGCACCCAGGCGCCCCCCGCGACCTCCGCCCCTCCCGCGACCGGCCCGGCCCGGCCCTCGGCGTCGCCACCCGAGCAGGGCGCAGCGCCTCCGCCTCAGGAGCCCGTCGACGCGCCCCCGCCTTCGCCCGCATCACCGTCGACCAGCGAGGCCCCGGGTCATGCCGAGGCGCCTCCGGCGACCAAGCCGGTCGGCTGATCCGACCCCGGCGCCGGGCGCGCCGGTCCCGCGTGGCCTTCGGTCAGGAGCACCGTGTGATTCGAAGCATGACGGGGTATGGCGAGTCCGCATCGCACGAGCGAGGGGTGCACTCGTTTCTCGAGGTCCGGTCCCTCAACAGCAAGTACTTCAAGGCGGTCATCCGCCTGCCGGATGAGTTCCAGGGGCTCGAGGCCGAACTGGAATCGGAACTGCGCCGGCGCCTCACGCGCGGCACGGTGACCCTCACGGCGCGCACCAGCGAGGACGCCGGCGGCGCATCGCACCGCATCAACCAGGACGTTCTCAATTCCTACGTCGAGCAGATCAAGGGCGCCGCCGGCCTCAGCGGCATGCAGGTGCACATCGACGCGGCGGCGCTGCTGGCCCTGCCGGGTGTGCTGCAGCCGCCGGCGGACGAGGAGGAGCGGATCCGCCGCGTGCGCGCCTCGTTCCTGGCACTGCTCGACAAGTCCTGCGCGCAACTGGTGGCGATGCGCGAGCGCGAGGGCAGGGCCCTGCTCGCCGACCTCCTCTCGCTCCGCGACCTCATCACCTCGCGCCTCGAACGCATCCGCCTCCGCGCCCCGGCCGTGGTGCTCGAGTACGAGCAGCGGCTCCGGCAGCGCATCGACATGCTGCTCCAGGGCTCGAACCTGCGTCTCGAGCCCTCGGACCTGATCCGGGAAATCGCGGTCTATGCCGAGAAGAGCGACATCGCCGAGGAACTGGCCCGCCTCGCCGGCCACATCGCGCAGTTCACCGACCTGCTGAGCCAGGCGGACGGGCAGCCGATCGGCCGCACGCTCGATTTCCTCGCCCAGGAGATGCTCCGCGAGGCCAACACCATCGCCAGCAAGTCGGGCGATTCGGAGATCGCCCGGGACATCGTCGAGGTGAAGGGCGCCATCGACCGCATCAAGGAACAAGTCCAGAACGTCGAATGACCCGTATATTGGAGCGGGAGGGCGGTTTTTCGCGCCCATCGCCGGCCGGGCCCGACCACGGGTGTTCGTTGATCGGATCGTGCGGCATCTCGACGGAGCAAGGCCATTTCCCCGTATCCGATCAATTCCCCGGGTGCAGGAAGCGACGCCGGGGAGGGATCGTCGGGCTCCCCGAAGCCCCAGTTCCCGCTCGGCCAGGTGCTGACCACGGGCCGGGCTCCGTCTCAGGTCACGCCCACGTCGGTCATCGCGCTGGGTTCCGGCCTCGCGAGCGCTGACGGAGGATCCGGGCTGTCGGCGCTCTCGGGGACAGGCCTCCGCCTCAGCATCGGGCTGGGGGCCAGTTCCGCGGAGAGGGCCCCGGATCAGCCGGGCGGCAGCCGCGAGAGTTACGGCACGGAAGAACTCGCGATTGTGCTGTCGCACTATGACGTCGGTCCCATCCAGGCGATCCAGGAGTTCCGACGGGGGTCGCGGCGTTCGCCGAAACTGATCATCAGCGGGCTCAAGGGAGTCTTCCTGCTGAAGCGGCGCGCGCCCGGGAGAGACGACCTCGCGCGAGTCCTGCTCGCCCATGGGGTGCAGCGCCATCTGGCCGCGCGGGGGTTCCCGGTGCCGCGGCTCATCGAGCGCATCGACGGGGGGGAGACGCTGCTCCGCCACGGCGGGCGCATCTACGAACTCTTCGAGTTCATCCCGGGCACGAGGTACGACGCGTCGCTCCCCGCGACGGCCGAATCGGGCCGCGCGCTCGCGCTCTTTCACAAGATCATCGCCGACCACCAGCCCAGCGACCGCCGGCTGTCGCCTAGTTACCACGAGGCGCCGGGCATGGCCGAGCAGCTCCGCCTGATCGCCGCGCGCGACCCGGGCTCCCCCGAACTCGGCCCGACCTGCCGGGCGCTCGGCGACCTGTACGCGAAGGCTGCAGCCAAGGCGCAGAGCGCGGGGCTCGGCCGGTGGCCGGCGCAGATCGTCCATGGCGACTGGCATCCCGGGAACACGCTGTACCGAGGCCAGAAGGTGGTCGCGGTCATCGACTTCGATTCCGTCCGCCACGAGGCCCGCGCCCTCGACGTCGCCAATGGGGCCCTGCAGTTCTCGATCACGATGAGCGGGGCCGACCTCGCGCAGTGGCCGGCCCACCTCGACGACTCCCGGTTCAAGCGGTTCTGCCGGGGGTACGACTCGGTGGAGGGCTGCCTGCTGAGCACCGCGGAGCTGCAGGCGATGCCCTGGCTCATGATCGAAGCGCTGATTGTCGAGGCGGTCGCGCCGATCGCGGCGACCGGCATGTTCGCCGGCTACCCGGGGGAGGACTTCCTGCGGATGGTCCGCCGGAAGGTCGAGTGGATGGCGCGGGAGGCCCCGCGGCTGGCGGACCTGGTCAGCGGCTGAGGCCCGAGTTGCCGGACCTTGGGCCTCACAGACCGCCCTGGGGGTCGGGGTTTTCGGCATCCCCGGGGGCGGCCATGGGTATCATCGGGGCATGGAACGCAGCGTGGACCGTATCGCGTCGCGCGTGCTCGGCATCGTGGCGGCCGTCGGGGTGTCGGCTGCGGCGGGCGCGCAGCAGCCCTCCATCGATCCCGGCTCGCTGTTCCGCGGCATCGCCGCGAGCATTCAGAAGCAGGAGGATTTGCCCCCGGATCAGCAGAGCGAATCCTCCTCGCCGCAGGCCTTGGTCTCCCCGGCCGACGGCGAGCTCGGCGCCCTGCTCGCCATGCTCTCGAGCGACAGTTGCGAGGAACGCGACCGCGCCAGCGCGGCGCTGCGCGACCGCTCCCGCGCCGGCGACGCCGATCTCGCGGGGGCGATGCGCTCGGGAGCGCTCGGGCTTGAACAGCAGGAGCGCGTCATGGAGGCCATGCGCGAGCGGTACATGGCCGGCCCGCTCCCCGCGCTGGGCATCTCGATGCAGGGCGTGCGCGAGCAGCCCGGCATCGCGATCCAGACGGTGCAGCCTCAGTTCCCGGCGGCCAATGTGCTGAAGCCCCTGGACATCGTCCTCGCGGCGGACGGGGTCGAGTTCCCCGCCATGAGCGACACTGTCGCCCTGGCCCGCGTCATTCTCTCGCACGACCCGGGGGACACCATCCCGCTGCGCATCCTCCGGGGCGAGCAGGAACTGGTCGTCGAGGCGCCTCTGGGCAGGCACGCCGACCTCCAGAACCTGGGTGACGCCCGCGGCGGCTCTCCACCGCCCGCCGCGCTCGAGAGCGCATGGGCGCTGCGGC
This sequence comes from Phycisphaerales bacterium, assembly GCA_947476675.1. Taxonomy (GTDB): domain Bacteria; phylum Planctomycetota; class Phycisphaerae; order Phycisphaerales; family UBA1924; genus CANJRL01. The sequence continues at coordinate 135 of CANJRL010000018.1, read as the reverse complement.
TGGAGCGGCTCGGACTCGGGGCCGAGCGCCTGCCCGTGGTGCGCGTGCTGGCCTCGCGGGACCTGTGGGTGCGCGACGTGAGGGCGTCAGCGAACCCCGGCCCGGGAGAGGGCCTCGTCCCCGGCGGCTCGAGGG
>CANJRL010000017.1 GCA_947476675.1 Phycisphaerales bacterium | reverse complement strand
CGACGATGCGGCCGTGGCGGGGACGCGCATGTCGGCGCGGGTCGCGGCGGCGCCGAGCAGTTCGATCTCCACGGCATCACCCAATCCCAGCCGCAGGGCGGCCCGCATGGCGGCGAGCTGCGCCGCCGGGGAACCCGACTCGATGCCGGCCCGGAAGCATCGAATCACCGCCTCGGGCTGGCGCTCGAACTGCGCGCGAGCCGCGACCGGATTGGCCAGGGCATCGGCGGCGTTCGCCGTCGTAGCGCCGAGGTCGCGAACACGGGGGTGGCGCGAACGGGCAAGGGCGCGCACCGCCGAGTTCGGCTCGGCGGCGAGCGCGGCCGCGGCGGAGGCGGCCACCGCATCGTCGGGGTCGAAGGCGAAATCCATGAGCAGGCCGCGGACCGGCGCCGAGAGCGGGCTTCCGCTCAGCGCGTGCACCGCCGCGGCGCGCACCCGGGGCGCGGGGTCGGCGAGGCGAGGGGCGAGGGCCGCAACCCGAGCCTCCGGCGGCAGGCGGATGATCGCCGCGAGCCTCGCGTGGCCGATGCGGGCGTCCTCAACGAAGCGGGCGACCTCCGCGGAGTGAGGCAGGAGCGCCCCGGCTTGGGCCGGCGCGACCTTGGCGAGAGCCGCGGCGGCGCGCGGGCGCAGCGCGAGCGCGGGCCATCCGCTCAGACATCGCTCGTGCTCTTCGGGCGTGTCCGGCTGCAGGAGCCGGTCGAGAGCGGCAGCGGTGAAGGAGGGTAGAGCCAGGAGGCCCGCGGCGCGGGAGCGGGAGCCAGCCGCACGGTCGCGCCGCAGGAGGGCCCGCAGGGCGAGGTGGCCGGGCTGAGAATCATCACGAAGCCACGCCTTGACTGCGGGTCCCGGGCGATCGGCGAGGCGCGCAACGGCGTCGATCGCCACCCGATTTCGGTGGCGGTCGAATGCGTTGGCGGCGTGGGCGAGGGCGGCGTCGAAGCCCAGCCAGGCGGGGTCGGCCGGGGTCAGCGCATCGGCAAGGCGGAGGAGCATGGCGCTCGCCGCGGCGCGCACGGCGGCGTCGTGATCCGCGATGAGGGCGAGCAGGGGCGCGGGCGAGACGGAGGCCGGGCGGGCCCCGAGGATGTCGACGACTGCCATGCGGCACACGGTTGCGGCGTCGGCAGACAGGCTGTCCACAAGCCGTCCGCAGTCGGCCCCGGCGCGCTCCATTAGGGCGGCGCGGTCGGCCGGAGCAAGGTGCGGCCAGGCGCAGGCCGCGAGCGCAAGCGACTGGGATTTGTGGGCTCCCTTGGCCTTTCGGAGGAGGGCGCGCGCGGCGCTGCGGGCCTCCTCGGGGGCGGCGGCGAGCAGCGCGGCGCGGCGCTGGCTTGCGCGCGGGGAGCGCGCCGGGGTTTCGGATGGAACCCGTGGCGTTGCGGCGGGTTGGGCGCGGGAGCGCGGGGAGAGAAACATGGGAGTTCGGGGCCGACGGCCAAGGGGCGAGCCTCCACTGCGCGGGGCCTCGCGTGTCGATCAACTTCGGCATTTCTCGGGGAGAGAGGCCCGTTTTTCCCGATAAGAGGCTTGCCGTTTGGAACTTTCCGCCTACACTCCGGGTCACACGCGGGCAATGACGCCGCGTGAGCACAAGACGCAGGGAAAAGCGATGAACGCGTCGACCAAAGCAGCGAATCTCCTCCAGGCGTACCGCCTTGTTCTCTACCGTCGCGCACTGCACCCTGAACTGTTCAAGGTGCGGAACCGCATCGTGATCCATCACGGCGACTATGAGTTCGAGGGCTGGGTCATGCCCGGCGGTCACGTGCTCCGCTTCCAGCTGGGCGAGCAGTGCGCGTCGGAACTCGTCACCGAGCAGGAGACCGGCCTGCCCGAGCGCGGGGTGGTGGCGGCGTTCCCGTGCGCTGGCGAGCGCGACCACGAGCAGGAGGTCGGCGAGCGGATCAAGTACGTCGGCACCGTGCAGACCGAGACGCTCAGCGAGAACCTGTTCAACGCGACGTACACCGAGCTCCTCGAGTTCGCCAAGGAGCAGGACGCCGCGGCGGTGCTTTGGAACGACGCGGAGGGGGGCAAGTGCCTCTCGTTCGTCGACGTGCAGCGGTTCCGGCAGGAACTGCACGCCCAGTGCTACCACCTCGTCGCCACCGGCGGCCTGGTGATCCGGACCCAGACCATCTTCGAGATCCAGTAAGCCCGCGGCGGCGGCCGGCCCTCTGGGCGGGCCGCACTGCGCGCCGGGCGTCGTGCGGGGCCGGGATGATTACGATCGGCGTTCCACTGTCCTGAGCCGCCCGGCGCGGTCTCCTCGGCGCATCGCGCCGGCGGCGACCCCGCCCGGGGGCGGAGCCCTGCCGCCGGAGCGATCATGCCTGCCGAACCGTCCGCCGGGGCCCCCAGCGGCCCCGACTACAAAGCGACGCTGAACCTGCCCAAGACGTCCTTCCCCATGAGGGCGAACCTGGTGCAGAACGAGCCGGCCAGCCAGAAGCGCTGGGCGACGCTGGGGCTGTATGAGCGCCTGCGCGAGGCCCGCGCCGGCCGCCCGCGCTTCGCCTTCCACGACGGCCCCCCCTACGCCAACGGCGACATCCACCTCGGGCATCTGCTCAACAAGAGCCTGAAGGACTTCGTCGTGCGGCTCAAGGCGATGGAAGGCATGGATTGCCCGTACACCCCGGGGTGGGACTGCCACGGGCTGCCCATCGAGGCGAAGGTTGTCACCGACCTGACCGAGACGGGCAAGATGGCCAAGATCGCGTCGCTCGAGGCCGACGCCCGGCGGATGGCGGTGCGGCGGGAGTGCCAGAAGTACGCCGAGAAGTACGTCAGGCTCCAGGGCGGGCAGATGCAGCGCCTGCTGACGATGGCGGACTACGCCGACCCGTACCTCACCATGAGCCCCCGCTACGAGGGCGCGACGCTGGAACTCTTCGCGACGCTCATCGAGCAGGGGCTGGTGTTCCGCCAGCGCAAGCCGGTGCACTGGTCGATCGCGAACCGGACGGCGCTCGCCGAGGCGGAACTCGAGTACATGGACCGGGACGACCTCTCGATCTATGTCGACTTCGAGGCGGACGACGCCGACGCGGTCTACGACGCCTTCGGGCTGCCGCGAGCGCCGGAGGAGGATTCGGAGGACCTCGACAGCGCCGGGCGCGAGTTCCCCGGGGGGCGGCCGACGGTGCGCCCGGGGTTCATGATCTGGACGACGACCCCCTGGACGCTCCCGGCGAACCTGGGCATCGCGGTGAACCCCCGATTCGAGTATGCGCTGGTGCGGCTCGACGGGGCGGTGACCGTGGTCGCGAAGGAGATGGCTGAGAAGATCGCGCAGATCGGACGCGTCGAGGAGGCGACGATCATCGCGACGACCACGGGCGACCGGCTCGCCGGGCTGCGCTATCGGCACCCGTTTGTGGATGGGCCGGGGTTGGCGGCGGCCCTGGAAGCCGACATGCCCTCACCCGGGCGCTCCGCGGCCACCCTCTCCCACGCGGGGCGAGGGTGGGAGGCGGGCCTCCATCGCGTGGTCGCCGCGGACTATGTGACGCTGGAGGACGGCACGGGGCTGGTGCACACCGCGCCGGGACACGGCGTGGAGGACTACCAGACCGGGCTGCGCGAGGGGCTGCCGATCTACTCGCCGGTGCAGGCGGACGGGACGTACGACGCAACCGCGCCCGAGTGGCTCCGCGGCAAGACGGTGTGGGACGCCAACACGCTGGTGACCGACCGGCTCAAGCAGAGCGGGCACCTGTACCACGCGCACACCTTCAACCACTCGTACCCCCACGACTGGCGGAGCAAGACCCCGGTGATCTTCCGCGCCACCGAGCAGTGGTTCGTGGGAGTCGACCGGCCATACATGCTGCCCGATGACAATGCCTTCGAGCGGAACAAGACGATGCGGCAGCGCGCGATCGACATCGTCTTCATCGAGATGTACGCACCAGCTGCGACGCCGGCACAACATCAGATTCAGCAGGAGTACATCAGGGAAGTCCACGAGATTCAGCAGGAAGCCCAAGAGGATCAGCAACACCAGTCCTCACTCACACATGCTTCTCCAGAGGAACTGAGCGCGCTCATCGCTGGCGCGTCTGAGATGAGCAATGAGCACATGCTCCCTGCTTCGATGAGCATCAGATTCGTTCCCGAGTGGGGCCGCAACCGGCTGCGCGGGATGCTAGAGAGCCGTCCGGACTGGTGCATCAGCCGCCAGAGGGCGTGGGGGCTGCCGATCCCGGCGTTCACGCTCCGGCGCGGGGACGGGACCGAGGCGACCCTGTTGACGCCGATGAGCGTGCGCGCGGTTGCCGCGGTGGTCAGGGCGAAGGGGTCGGACGCGTGGTTCCAGGCGGCGCCGGCCGACCTGCTGGCGGGGTACGACGCGAAGGCGGACCCGGATGCGCCGCCGGAGTTCGGGGCGGGGTTCGACGCCGCGGCGCTGCGCAAGAGCGAGGACATCTTCGACGTGTGGTTCGAGTCCGGCTCGTCGTGGCACTCGGTGATGGTGGAGCGCGGGCATGGCTTCCCCGTCGATCTGTACCTCGAAGGGTCGGACCAGCACCGCGGGTGGTTCCAGTTGTCGATGCTCTGCGGCCTGGGGGCGCGGGGGCGGGCGCCGTTCCGGGCGCTGCTCACGCACGGCTTCATCGTCGACCGCGACGGCAAGAAGATGAGCAAGAGCCTGGGCAACACGCTGAACGTGGAGGACCTGTTCAAGGAGTTCGGCGCCGACGTGTGCCGATGGTGGGTCGCGGGCCAGCCCTACGAGGGCGACATCAAGGTCGATCTCGAGTTCTTCAAGACCGCCGGCGAGTCGTACCGCAAGGTGCGGAACACGCTGCGGTTCCTGCTGAGCAACCTGTCGGATGCGCCGTCGGAGGACCTCGCGTCGGCGGTCAAGGGGGACTTCCCGCCCACGAGCATCGACGCGTGGGCGCTGGCGTCGTTCGATGCGCTGTCGAAGACGGTGAGGAAGGCCTACGCCGCGTACGACTTCCGCCTGGCGACGCAGGCGATCTACGACTTCTGCAACGACACGCTCAGCGCCGTGTACCTGGCGGCGACCAAGGACCGGCTGTACTGCGACCGCGCGGATTCGGTGCGGAGGAGGCGGACGCAGCGGGCGATGCGCATCCTGGCCGACGGGCTGTGCCGTCTTCTGGCCCCGGTGATCCCGCACACCGCGGACGAGGCGTGGCGGTCGCTGCACGGGGAACCCGGCGCGAACGAGACGCCGGGCCTGTGCGTGCACCTGCAGGAGTTCCTGCCCCCGACCGATATTCGCGCGGACGAGGGGTGGGGCGCGGTAATGAAGGCCCGCGACGCGGCCTTGGTGGCGCTCGAGGCGGCGAAGAAGGCCGGGGGCGATGCGGCGGTGGAAAACCCCCTCGACGCCGGGGTGGCGCTCCCGGACCCCGGCGGCACGCTGGGCCGGTTTGACGCCCGCGACCTCGCGGACCTGCTGGGCGTGAGCCGCGTGGCCCTCGACCCGGCGGCGCACGGACCGGGGGTGACGGACCTGCGCGGCGAGCCGCGGTGCGAGCGGTCGTGGAAGCGCGACGGGACGGTGCGTCGCCGGTCAGACGGCGGGATGCTGAGCGACCGCGACGCCGAGGCGGTGGGCGTGTCGTGAGGCTCGCGGGCGCGGCGCGGAGGGGCCGCTCCGGCCGGCCTCGAGGTCGTGGTGCAGCGCGGTGATCTCGGCGCGGAGGAGGGCGAGGGCGTTGTCGGGGCCGAGTTCCATGAGTTCGTCGGCGTCGATCGGGCGGCCGACGCTGACAGCGATGCGGCGGCTGACGAGGCGCGGGAGCAGGCGGCGCCTGGGCCAGGCGTCGAAGGCGCCGTCGATGGCGCAGGGAACGATGACGCAGTGGGCCTGTCGGAGCAGCACGGTGACGCCGCGCTTGAAGTGGCCGATGGCGCCGTCTCGGGTTCGGCTGCCCTCGGGGAAAAGCGTGACGACGTCGCCGGCGGCGAGGAGATCGGCGGCGAGCCGGAGAGAGGCGAGGTCGCCGGTGGTGTTGTCGAGTGGGACGGCGTTGAGGGTGCGGATGAGCCGCGAGAACCCGGGGATCTTGAAGAGCGAGGCCCGCGCCACGGGGCGGAACTGCCGCGAGGGCAGGCACAGGGCGAGCAGCGGCGGATCGAAGTGGCTCTGGTGGTTGCTGACGAGGAGCACGGGGCCCGACGCGGGGATGCGGCGGTAGTTGAACCGCCGGAAGCGGTAGACGGCGGTGAAGGCGCTGATGGCGGCCCACCAGGCGAACCAATAGAACGCGCGCTGGGCGAGGGGCTTCCTGATGCCGGCGCCGGCGCGGCGCGGCCTGGCGCGGCGGAACTTCCGCTTCCTCCGCGTGATCGGCGGCGGATCGGCGGCGGCCTCGAACGATGGCCCCCCCGGGCCGGTCAGCCGGTGTTCCCCGCCGCGCTCGCGAAAGGGAGCGCCTGCTCCGCGGCGCGGCGTGCGATCTCGATGACGGCGTCGACGGATTCCTCGAAGGTGAGGTCGGAGGTATCGAGGTCGACAGCGCCCTCGGGGCGGCGGAGCGGGCCGACGGCGCGGCGCGAATCGCGGTCGTCGCGCTCGGCGAGTTCGCGGGCGATCTCCGCCTCGTCGGCGTGGCGGCCCTGGGCGCGGAGCTGGTCGGCGCGGCGGCGGGCCCGGGCGGCGGGCGAGGCGTGCAGGTAGATCTTCGCGTCGGCTTCGGGGAAGACGACGGAACCCTGGTCGCGGCCCTCGGTGATGAGCCGCGCGTGCGAGCGGCCGATCGCCTGTTGGAGGCCGACCAGCACCTCGCGCACGGCGGGGAGGCTGGCGACGACGGAAACGCTCGCGTCGACGTCCGGGGCGCGGAGACGGTGCGCGATGGACCGGCCGTGGGCGAGCATGGTCGGGGGGTCGGTGGTCCAGTCGAAGCGCAGGTGGGCGTCGGCGGCGCTGGCGGCAACGGCGTGCTCGTCTCGCACCGGGATGCCGCGGTCGAGAGCCAGAGCGGTCGCGGCGCGGTACATGGAGCCGGTGTCGAGGAATTCGAGGTGAAGGCGGGAGGCCGCGGCGCGGGCCACCGAGCTCTTGCCGGTGCCCGCGGGGCCGTCGATGGTCACGATCAGGTGGCGGCTCGGCGGGATCGTGGTCACGGGGCGCATCCTGCAGCGGGTCTATTCGTCGATGGTCTCTTCCGGCACTTCGGGGGCGTCGGCGCCGAGGGCGAGGTCGTCGTCGCCTTCGTCCTCTTCGGGCCCGCCTCCGATCACGCGCTCGATGGCGACGCGGCTCTTGCGCAGGCCCTCGACGGGATCGCCCTTCCCGCGGTAGTCGACGGCGAGCGCGCCCTCGAACCCGACCGCCTCGATCGCGGTCAGCGCGGCTTCGAGGTCGTAGCCCTCGTGCTTGCCCGCGGCGTCGAAGGCGATCGTGGACGCGATGACCGCGGAGGCGTACGGCGTGAGGCGGCGCAGCGCGTCGACCGGGCCGGCGCCCCCGGCCGCGGCGTTCTGGAAGTCGGGCAGCGTGCCGATGCGGAAGCCGCCGATCTTCTTGATGAGCGAGGTGAGCCGGTCGGGCTTGGAGGTGAGCCCGGTGTGCGGGGCCATGAGCAGGTTGATCTCGAGGCGGTCGGCGCGCTCGAGCAAACGCTTGGTGTTGTCGACGGCGTCCTGGAAGACCGCCTCGGTGTCGCGCGCGGCGAGCCGGAACGCAACGGCGTTGCATCCGAGCCGGTGCCCGACCTCGAGCACGCGGAGCATGCGCTCGATACCCGCCTCGGCCTCATCGTCTTCGCCGGCGATCGGCTGGGGATCGGACTCTTCGAGCACCAGGCACGGGCAGGCGTTCTTGTCGGCCTGGTCGCGGAATCGGTCGATCTGCGACGCGGGCCTTCCTGCGAGGATGGCGGTGTGAATGTGGAGGCCGAAGAGCCCGAGTTCTTCGCGCGTGAAGCGGGGGAGGTCGAGCAGGTCGAGCCCGCCGCTGGCGGCCTTGAGCCGCTTGGCGAGGGAGTTTGCCGAGAGGATGAGAAGCATGAATGGGTGTCGGCGCGCCAGCCTTGGCGGATCATGTTGACCGGGCCACTGTACCGAACCTCCGACTGCGCACCGAACATCGCTGGACGCGGGGATCCGCGACCGGGAACGGCACAAAAAAGACGGCCGGGCCCGAAGGCGCCGACCGTCCGGAGGGGAGAAAGCAGGGGAATACCGGGCCTAGGCGCCGCCGCCAGAGGCGAGGCCCTCGGAAGGCATGGATGAAGAATACCGCATGATGGGGAAACCGCCACCAAGGATGCCGAAACCTCCCACACCCAATGAGGGGTACCCCTTGTCTGCTTGCCATTGCCGGTGTCGTTGACGACTCTGGGGCTTCAGACAACCAGTAGCATGCGACCCGCAATGGCAGTCGAGGTGGCGCCGGGAACGCACCGCCCGATGACCCCCGCCCCTGCCGAACCACCCCGGAAAGAACACCGCGATGCCGACCCCTTCCGACCGCAAGTACACCGAGAGCCACGAGTGGATCAAGATGGACGGCGCGGTCGCGACGCTGGGGGTCACCCAGTTTGCCGTAGACCAGCTGACCGACATCACCTACGTGCAGATGAAGGCGGCGGGGACGAAGGTCGCGAAGGGCGCCGTGGTCGGCGAGGTCGAATCGGTCAAGGCGACCAGCGACATCTACTCGCCGGTCGCCGGCGAGATCGCGGAGGTGAACGCGGCACTCGCGGACAACCCCGGGCTGATCAACACGGATCCGTACGGCGCCGGCTGGCTGATCAGGATCAAGGGCGCGGACCTTTCGAGCGCGTCGGGCCTGATGGATGCCGCGGCATACGAGAAGGCCCAGGGGCACTGATCAGCGGGGGTCCTCCGGGGGCGCGGGCCAGCCGGGGCGACGGGCGCGGTCGGGCCGCTACGCTTCCCCGCCCATGATCCGATGCGTTGACGTGCACAAGAGTTACGCCGCCCCGGGCGCGGCCGGGGGGGCGCGGGTGGACGCCCTTCGCGGCGTGAACCTGTCGCTCGGCGGCGCGGGGTTCTCCGCGATCATGGGGGCATCGGGCTCGGGCAAGAGCACGCTGCTCCACCTGCTTGCCGCGCTCGACACGCCCGATCGGGGCGAGATCGAGATCGGGGGCGTGCGCGTCGACCGGCTGGGCGAGCGCGACCTGACGCGGTTCCGGGGGCGCGAGATCGGCGTGGTGTTCCAGCAGTTCAATCTGCTGCCGACGATGACGGCGGCGGAGAACGTGGAACTGCCGGGCATCCTGGCGGGCCAGCCCGCGGGCGCCTCCCGCAAGCGGGCGCTGGAGGTGCTGGACGCGCTGGGTATGTCGCCCCGGGCTGGGCATCGCCCCGAGGCGCTCAGCGGCGGGGAGCAGCAGCGCGTGGCCATCGCCCGGGCCCTGTTCTTCTCCCCCAAGGTGCTGCTCGCGGACGAGCCGACCGGGGCGCTGGACTCAAGAAACAGCGCCGCGCTGCTCGCGCTCCTCGACCGCCTCGCGGCCGAGCGGGGCATGGCCATCGTCATGGTGACCCACGAACCGGCGGCGGCGGCCCACTGCCGGTGCGTCCACGTCCTGCACGACGGCAGGATCACGGGCCGGATCGAAACGGAAGGCCTCGATGCTGCCGGCGTGGCGACTCGCTACCAACAACTGGGCCGGACGGCGTAAGCGCTTCGCGCTGCTCGCCATCGGCGCGGCCCTGGCCACGGCGCTCGTGGCTGCGGTCTCGTGCGCGCTGACCTCGCTGAACGCCGGGATGGCGCTGCGCCTGGCGAGCACGCTCGGGCGCGCCGACATCCGGGTCAAGGAGGTCGCCGGGCAGACCTTCGACGCCGGCGTTCTCGGGATCATCGCGGCCCAGCCCGAGGTCGAACTGGCCGTGCCGCGAGCAAGGGCGCCGATCCCGCTCCGAAACGAGCGCACCGGGAAAGAGGCGACGGCGGTCGGCCGGGGGGTCGATCTGGCCCTGGAATCGCGCCTGACGAAGTCGGCGGTGACCAGGGGGCGGGCGGCGGTGCGCGACGGCGAGATCGTGCTCGACGCGCCGATCGCGGAGGACCTCGGGGCGGCCATCGGGGATCGGCTCACCGTGCTCCGGTGGGGCGAGCCCTTGACGCTGGAACTGGTGGGGATCAACGACACGCTGACGCGGCGGTTCATGCCTCGCTCCGAGGGCACGGTGACGATGGCGACGCTGGCCTCGGTGTCGGGCCAATCCGGGCGGCTGTTCGAGATCCAGACGGTGCTGCGCGAGCGCGACGCGGGGAAGGCCAACGCCCTCGCCGAGCGGTACACCGCGCTGCTCCCCCAGAACGTGCTGGCCGAGAGCACGGCGCGGGTGACCTCGGGCATGGGCGCGGCGATGCGGGCCAACGACCTGTTCTTCGTGCTCATCTCGGTGCTGGCCTTCGTGGCCTCGGCGATCATCATCGCGACCGGGCTGACGACCGGGGTGCTCGACCGCCAGCGGGAACTGGCCATCGTCCGGTGCCTGGGAGGCCAGAGGCGGACGCTGCTCGTCGCGCAGCTGCTCGGCGGCGCGATGGTGGGCGCGGCCGGGGCGGCGATGGGCGTGCCCCTGGGCGCGGGGCTCGCCTGGTTCCTGACGGTGCTCTTCCCCGACCGGCTCCCCGCCGGGTTCCATGTCGATGCCTGGGGGCTGGCGAGCGGAGGGGCCGGCGCGGTGCTCTGCGGCGTGGCCGGGGCGGTGTGGCCGGCGGTGTCGGCGTCGCGGGTGTCGCCCCTGGCCGCGCTATCGCCCCGCTCGCGGCCGCCGGGTCGGCGCGGGTTCGTTGTGGTGACGCTCCTTGGGGCTGCGCTGGTCGGCGGGCAGGTGGCGCTGCTGATGATCCCGAGCGACCCGACGGTGGTGTTCTACGCCCATGCGATCGCGGGCATCCCGATGATGTTCCTGGGAACGTTCCTGATGGGCGTGCCGCTGGCGATGGCGGTGGCGCGGCTCGCCGGGCCCCTGCTGGCGCGGGCGCTGCGGGTGCCTCGAACGCTGCTGGTGCGCTCGGCGGCCGCGGCGCCGTTCCGCAACGGCTTCACCGCCGGGGCGCTGATGGTCGGGCTCTCGATCATGACGGCGGTCTGGACCAACGGGACGACGCTGCTCCGCGACTGGCTGGGCGCGATCGACTTTGCCGACGCCTTCGCGTACCACCCGGGCGGGATCCCGAAGGAGGCTCAGGATCGCATCGCCGCACTGGATTTCGTCGCCGACTCCGTGCCCGTGACCCTCTACCGCGTGGACTCGAGCGCCTTCGGCATCCGCGGCCTGCCCTCGCCCCCCACCAACTTCATCGCCTTCGAGCCGGAGCCGTTCTTCCGGATGACCAAACTGGCCTGGGTGAAGGGCGACCCGGCGTACGCGATGCGGCGGATGCGCGAGGGCGGCGCGGTGATCGTGGCCAAGGAGTTCCTGGTCCGGCGCAGCGGCTATGACATCGGGCAGACCTTCACGGTCGAGCACAAGGGCCGATCGTTCCCCTTCGAGATCGTCGGGGCCGTCTCTTCGCCGGGGCTCGACGTGGTGAGCGGCTACTTCGACGTCGGGCAGGACTACGCGAACCAGGCGATCCACGCTGTGTTCGGCTCGCGTGCAGACCTGCAGAGGGTCTTCGGGACCGACGTGGTGCACATGCTGCAACTGAAACTGAAGGGCCCGATCGGCGACAAGGAGGCGACGGCCAGGGTGCGCGAGGCGATGGGCGACAGCGCGTTCGTGGTCGGCTCGGGGCGCGAGATCAAGGCCCAGATCACCGGCATGGGCAGGGGCTTCATGCGCATCGCGACGCTGGTCGCGATGGGCGCGATGCTTCTGGGGTGCTTCGCGGTGCTCAACGTGATCGTGGCGGGGATCGACGCCCGGCGCTTCGAGTTCGGCGTGGTCCGCACGCTCGGAGCGCAGGCGGGGCTCCTCGGGCGGCTGGTGCTGGCGGAATCGCTCATCATCGCGCTGACGGCGTGCGTGCTGGGCACGGCGCTGGGATTGCAGGGGAGCATGGCCGCGCTGCGCATCTGGGAACTGGTGGGCGGGCTCAAGGCGACGCTGATCCCTCCCCTGCTCCCCATCGCCCTGGGCTGGGCGTTGCTACTGACCCTGGTGCTGTGCACCGCGGCGCCGTTCGCGCTGGGCCTGGCCCGGCAGCAGCCTCGGCGGCTGCTCGCGGCGACGCGCGGGTGAGCGCCGGCGGGGGCTAGGATCCGGCGCATGGCCCTCGCGGACAAGCGGTTCGAGATCGTCTCCGAGTTCTCCCCCACGGGCGACCAGCCGTCGGCGATCGAGGGCATCACCCGGCGGCTCGACGCCGGCGAGAAGGCGGTCGTGCTGCTGGGCGCCACGGGGACGGGCAAGACCTTCACGATGGCCAACGTGATCGCCAGGCGCCAGCGCCCGACGCTGATCCTGAGCCACAACAAGACCCTGGCGGCGCAGCTCTACGAGGAGATGCGCGAACTCTTCCCCCGCAACGCCGTCGCGTACTTCGTGTCGTACTACGACTATTACCAGCCCGAGGCGTACATCCCGGCGCGGGACATCTATATCGAGAAGGATTCGAGCCGCAACGACGACCTCGACCGTCTTCGGCTCGCCGCGACGAGCAGCCTGCTGAGCCGCCCGGACACGATCGTGGTGGCGTCGGTCTCGTGCATCTTCGGCCTGGGCTCGCCCGACGCGTACAAGGAGAAGGTGCTGCCGGTGCAGGTGGGGCAGACCATGGACCGGCGCGAGTTCCTGCTCGCGCTCTCGGCGATGCAGTACCGCCGCGACGAGATCGACTTCAAGCGGGGGACGTTCCGGGTGAGGGGGGACGTGATCGAACTCCACCCGGCCTACGAGCAGTTCGCCGTGCGGATCGAGCTCTTCGGCGACGACGTCGAGGCGATCCGGCTCGTCAACCCGCTGACCGGCGAGGTGCTGGCCGACGAGCAGAGGTTCTTCGTGTTCCCCGCGGTGCACTACGTGACGCCGGAGGACACGCTGGCCTCGGCGCTCGGGGGCATCCGCGAGGAACTGGACGCCAGGGTGCTCGAGCTGCGCAGCCTGGGCAAACTGCTCGAGGCGCAGCGCCTGATCGCCCGCACGAAGTACGACCTGGAACTGATCGAGGAGACGGGGACGTGCCAGGGCATCGAGAACTACAGCCGCTGGTTCGACGGCCGCGCCCCGGGCGAGCGGCCCTTCACGCTCATGGACTACTTCATGCGCTCGGCGGGGGCGAGGGACGCGAAGGACTGGCTGCTGATCATCGACGAGAGCCACGTGACGATCCCGCAGGTCAGGGCGATGTACAACGGCGACCAGCAGCGCAAGCGGGTGCTGGTGGAGCACGGGTTCCGCCTTCCCAGCGCGCTGGACAACAGGCCGCTGAAGTTCGAGGAGTTCGAGGCCGTCGTGCCGCAGTGCCTGTACGTGAGCGCCACGCCGGCCCCGTACGAGCTGGAGAGGTCCGGGGGCGAGGTGGTGGAGCAGGTGATCCGGCCGACGGGGCTTATCGACCCGGAGATCGAGGTGAAGCCGGCGCGGACGCAGGTGCCGGACCTGCTGGAGCGCTGCCTCGAGCGCGCGAAGCGGGGCGAGCGCGTGCTGGTCACGGCGCTGACCAAGCGGCTGTGCGAGCAACTCGCGACGTTCCTCGACGAGAAGGGCCTGAGGGTCCGCTACCTCCACAGCGACATCGAGACCCTGGACCGGGTGGCGATCCTGCGCGACCTGCGGATCGGCGAGTTCGACGTGCTGGTCGGCGTCAACCTGCTGCGCGAGGGGCTGGACCTGCCCGAGGTGTCGCTGGTGTGCATCCTGGACGCCGACAAGGAGGGATTCCTGCGCAGCCCGACGAGCCTGATCCAGCAGATCGGCCGCGCGGCGCGGCACCTGAGCGGGAAGGCGGTGCTCTACGCCGACGAGATCACCCCGGCGATGCGCGCCGCGATGGACGAGACCGACCGCCGCCGCGCCAAACAACTGGCCTACAACGCCGAGCACGGGGTGACGCCGACGCAGATCACCAAGGCCATCCGCCGCGGCATCGAGGCGGAACTGCGGGGGCGCAAGACCGCCCGAGAGGCCGTGCGCTCCACCGAGGCGGCGTTCGACCGGGACGAACTGATCGCCGACCTGCAGCATGAGATGTTCGACGCGGCAGAGAACCTCGAGTTCGAAAAGGCCGCGGCCCTCCGGGACAAGATCGAGGCGGTCAAGAAACTCGCGCCGGACGCACCCGACGGGGCGGGGGGCACGGCGCAGAAGGTGCGGATGTCCGATGTGGAGCGGGAGATCTACGGCGAGGAGGGAGCGAAGGCCACCCCCGGGGCGCCGGGCTCGAAGGCCCGCAAGCGGAAGCGGTTCACGGGCAAGGGATGACCCTTACATCCACCGCACCGTGTGTTGCTGTGCCTTCAGACATGAGATTTCGTTGACATCTTCGCGGGCTTGGGGTTGATTTTCTTGGGCTGCCCCCGATACTGGGTCATTCGTAGGAGCGGTCGCACGCCGTCTCCTTGCACAGACAGGTAGGAGTCAGGATTTCCTCGAGCATCCGCGCGCTTGGGCTCGCACTGCCCCGCGATCGGCGCTCACAGGAAGGAGAGAAATCATGAAGACGTGGATCCGCGCCGCCCTTTGCGGCCTTCCCCTCGTGGGCGCTATCGCCGCCTCCGCCAGCAACTCGCTGTCGTACACCGCCTCGGTCCCCACCCAGCGCACGAACTGGGCGACCAGCCTGGTGTTCCCCAAGTTCGACTCGAGCTTCGGCACGCTGACCAGCGTGTCGTTCACCATCTCGGGCACGGTCAGCGGAACCGCGGCGTTCGAGAGCCTCGACAGCCAGCCCGCCACGGTCACCGTGAACCTGCAGGCCCGCATCGGCCTCCAGCGCCCCGACCTCTCCAACCTTGTCGTGGTCATCCCCATCGCGTCGAACACCGAGACGGTCGCGGCCTATGACGGCACCACCGACTTCGGCGGCGCGTCGGGCCGCACGTACACCACCCTCGCCGCCACCCTCTCCAACACCCAGACCTCCTCTGCCCCCGCCGACCTGGCCCTCTTCACCGCGGCCTTCGCGGGCGAGACGATCAGCCTCCCGGCGTTCGCCAACGGCGAATCCAGCGGTTCCGGCGCCGGCAACCTGCTGACGCTGTTCAGCACCTTCGGCAGCGCCGAGGCCAAGGTCGAGTACTTTTTCGTCCCCGCTCCGGGCGCCGCTGCCCTGTTCGGCTTCGTCGGCCTGGCCGGCGCCCGCCGCCGCCGCTGAGTCGACGCCCGGCCGGATCGGAGCCCGCGATTCGTGACAACTCTGGGCCCCGGCCCCGCAATGGCCGGGGCTTTTTCCTGCGCCGCCCGCGGCCCGCTTATCATCCCGGCCCGTTCACGAAAGAACACCGACGTTGACCACCGTGCAGCGACCGCCCGACGGCCTCCTCGAGCCAAAGCCCGCTCTTCAGCCCGGCGATCCCGCCCCCCGGAAGGGCGACGACCCCGCGCGGCGCTGCATCCGCGTGCGCGGCGCCCGGGAGCACAATCTCAAATCGGTGAGCGTCGACATCCCGCGCGACCGGCTCGTGGTGATCACCGGCCTCTCCGGCTCGGGCAAGTCTTCGCTCGCATTCGACACCATCTTCGCCGAGGGCCAGCGCAAGTACATGGAGAGCCTCTCCGCGTACGCCCGCCAGTTCCTCGACCGGATGCAGAAGCCCGACATCGACGACATCGAGGGCCTGCCCCCCACCATCGCCATCGAGCAGCGCACCAGCGGGCACAACCCCCGCTCCACCGTCGCCACCAGCACCGAGATCTACGACTACCTCCGCCTGCTCTTCGCGCGCACCGGCCGCGCCTGCTGCTGGGCCCCGACCAGGACGAAGAAGGACGGCGCCGTCGTCGAGCGCTGCGGCCTGCCGATCGCCAGCACCAGCGCTTCGCAGATCGTCGACGCCGTGAGCGCCATGCCCGAGGGCTCGCGGCTCATGATCGTGGCGCCGGTCGTCCGGGCCAAGAAGGGCTTCCACCGCGAGGTCCTCGAGGACCTGCAGCGCCAGGGGCTGGTCAGGGCACGCGTCGACGGCAAGGTCGTCGACCTGCGCGAGACCCTCAAGGCCCCGGGCGAGAACCCCCTCAAACTCGGCCGCTACGAGAAGCACACCGTCGAGGCGGTCATCGACCGCGTCGTGCTCAAGGCGGCGCCCGAGGCGCGGCAGCGCCTCGCGGAATCGATCGAGACCGCCCTCAAGATCGGGGGCGGGACCGTTGTCGTCGCCGTCGAGAAGGGCGAGGACGGCTGGAGCGACCAGGTCTACAGCGAGAAGCACTCCTGCTCCGTGCATCCCGAGTGCGCCCTCGAGGAGATGGAGCCGCGCCTCTTCTC
Organism: Phycisphaerales bacterium; assembly: GCA_947476675.1. GTDB lineage: Bacteria > Planctomycetota > Phycisphaerae > Phycisphaerales > UBA1924 > CANJRL01. Next base: position 15,930 of record CANJRL010000017.1, on the reverse strand, counting down.
CTTCAACTCGCCCTTCGGGGCCTGCCCGGAGTGCGGCGGCCTGGGCACGGTGCTGGAGTTCGACGACGCGCTGTGCGTGCCCGATGAATCGCTGGCCCTGAGCGAGGGCGCCGTCGCGGTGTGGAACAAGCCCGGGCCGGTCCGCGTGTGGTTCGGGCGGAAACTCAAGCGGTTCTGCAAGGCCTTCGGCGCCAACTACGACGCCGCCCTGCGCTCCTGGGACCCCGAGATGCTCCGCATCCTCATCTCGGGCACGACCGCGGCAGACAAGGCGAAGAAGGCGCCGGCGTGGGACGGCATCCTCAGGATCACCCACGACTGGTGGGCCAGGACCGAGACCCCAGCGATCAAGGAGTGGCTCACCCAGTTCCTGGCCGATACGCCGTGCCGAGTGTGCCTGGGAGACCGGCTCAAGATCGAGGCTCTGTCGGTCTACGTCACCACCCGCGGCAAGGGCGCGGAAGGAGCGCTGCCCTCCGAGGTCGTCGCCCGGCGCCGCGCCCACGGCCTGAGCCCCGACGACCACGCGATGACCATCGCCGACTTCACCCGCCTCACCATCGCCGACGCGGCGCGGCTCGTGGACGCCCTCGCCCTGACCCCCGAGCAGGAGAAGATCGCCGAGCCCATCGTCCGCGAGATCAGGAACCGCATCGGCTTCATGGCCTCGGTCGGGCTGGAGTACCTCTCGCTGGACCGCAAGACCGCGACGCTCAGCGGCGGCGAGGCCCAGCGCATCCGCCTCGCGACGCAGGTCGGCTCGGGGCTGGTCGGCGCGTGCTACGTGCTCGACGAGCCCACCATCGGCCTGCACCAGCGCGACAACGACCGCCTCATCCGGACCCTGCGCCGCCTCAGCGACATCGGCAACTCCGTCCTGATCGTCGAGCACGACGAGGACATGATCCGCTCCGCCGACCACATCCTCGACATGGGCCCGGGCCCCGGCGTGCACGGGGGGCGCGTGGTTGCCCAGGGATCCGTCGCCGACGTCATGGCCGCGCCGGGGTCGATCACCGGGCTTTACCTCAGCGGGGCGCGGACCATCGAGGTCCCCGCGAAGCGCCGCGCCGTCAGCGAGAAGCAGGCCATCACCGTCAAGGGGGCGCGGCAGAACAACCTCAAGGCCGTCGACGCCTGCTTCCCCATCGGGGGGATCGTCTGCATCACCGGCGTCTCGGGCTCGGGCAAGAGCACGCTGGTCAACGACATCCTGCTCGCCGCGGCCCGTCAGCGGCTCACGGGCGCCCGCGTCAAGCCCGGCGCCCACGACAAGGTCAACGGGCTCGCGAAGATCGACCGCGTTGTCGAGGTCGACCAGACCCCCATCGGCCGCACGCCGCGGAGCAACCCGGCGACGTACACGGGCATCGCCGACGACATCCGCTCGGTCTTCGCGCTGACCAAGGAGGCCAAGATCCGCGCCTACAAGCCCGGCCGGTTCTCCTTCAACGTCAAGGGCGGGCGGTGCGAGGCCTGCCAGGGCCACGGGCTGAAGAAGATCGAGATGCACTTCCTGCCCGACGTGTACGTCCCCTGCGAGGTGTGCAAGGGCACCCGCTACAACCGCGAGACCCTCGAGGTGCGCTACCGCGGCAAGCACATCGCCGAGGTGCTCGCCCTCACCGTTGAGGACGCCCGCGGCTTCTTCGAGAACCACCCCAAGATCCTCCGCTACCTCCAGTGCCTCGAGGACGTCGGCCTCGGCTACATCGAACTCGGCCAGCCCTCCACCACCCTCAGCGGAGGCGAAGCCCAGCGCATCAAACTGGCCGCGGAACTCGGCGGGGGCGCCGCGGCCAACACGCTCTACGTGCTCGACGAGCCGACCACCGGCCTGCACTTCGAGGACGTGCGGAAACTCTGCTCCGTCCTCGACCGCCTGGCCGACACCGGCGCGACGCTGGTGGTCATCGAGCACAACCTCGACGTCATCAAGCGCGCCGACTGGATCATCGACCTGGGGCCCGAGGGCGGCGCCGGTGGCGGCACAATCGTCGCGGCCGGCACGCCGGAGGACGTGGCGCGGAGCAAGGCGTCGTTCACCGGACGGTACCTGAAGGATGTGCTGGAGGCGGCGCGGGCGACCCGGAAGGCGGGGTAAGCCCATCCATCAAGGCGAGCGCCGCGGCGAACGCAGCAGAGCCTCGGCTCGCCCATCCAGCCACACCCCGTGGCGCCCGAGTTCCAGCGGCACGCCGCTCACATCTCGCGCCCTGCGAATCTCCTGAGCGGACGCATGAAACGGGCCGCCATCGATGAAAACCGGGCTTGACCGAGCCGATCGGAACATGGCAAGCACCTGACGTGCGTCCTCGATGGGGAGAAATGCGGACGGAACATACGTGTAACTCCAGCCGCTCTCGCCGGCCCTGCCGCCATCGGAGGGGCATCGCAGCGGAGGCCGGGCGTCGATCTCTCCGTCGGGGTCTTGCACCGGAATGGCGACGCCGGAGTAGGGGATGAGATCGCCGAGCGGCGCGGTGAACCCCATGGGGATCGAGACGCCGTATTCCGCAAACGGCAGACGCTCATGATCCGCGATGAACGCAATCGTCGCCGCTCCCCAGACGCGAAGATTCGCGAGGCACCCAGCGCGATGCGCATGTCGTTGGGCGCCAGACACCGACGCGAGCAGGATCGCGCCAAGAACGCCGATCACACCGAGAGCGACAACTGATTCAACGAGCGTGAAGCCGCAGCGCCGTCGGGACATCTACTTCTCCGGTCGATCGAAGGGGGGTGGCTCGACATACTTGCCCTCGGCGCGCAATCGCTCGACAGTGTCAAAGTGCGCGAGCTGTCGCCGGATGTTATCCGCAACTCCGCGATCGGTCTCCGTTTCCGACATACGCTCAAGGCGGGATCGGACGGCGGGATCGACCACGAGACGCGCGTAGACCACGCTGGACACCGCGCCCATCCGGATCTTCGGATTGTCTCTGCCAAGCTGATCGAGCAACATCTCGGCAAGCGCGACTCGCACCTCCGGCGTGAGTCGGACGGACCTTCTCAGTTTTTCGGCTGCGCTCGCGGTCGCGGAGCCCTGGCGATCAATCATCGAGTTATAGGCCATGATCTCGCTCATGGGAGCGCCGGCTTGGGGCTTCATCAGAGGCGGCTCGAGCGCGGCGTACTCACGCAGGCGCCGCACATCGTCCATGTCCCAGTCGGCCTTCTTCCTGAGCACGTTCTGGAGGTAAGTGAGCGCTTCGTTGTGTTCGCCGGTGAAGGCCGGGTTCGGAACCCAATCGCCGCAGTTATCACAAGCGCTCTTGCCACGCAGCAGAGGAAGACCGACCACAACGACAGCGCACGTCAGCGCAACCACCGACAAGACCACCGTGAGCGCACGACGGGTCGCGTGGATCATCATGGATCGACCGGAAGACCATTCTTCGGCAAGCAAGGGAACACAGCCTGATTACAGAAGGCGAGACAATCCCCCAGGTCAGACGCCTGCATGCCGCCGTTGATCGCGCCGTCACGACAGCACTTCTTACAAGAGATCAGGTTGGCAGAACTATTGTTGACGCAGCCACAATTCGCGCCGCCGTACTGCCAGCCGGCCGACGAGTCGGCCATCGCGATGGCGCACAGTGTCAAGATCGTCAGGGAGGCCACGAGAGAGAGACGGTTGTCCATGCCGCGCTCCTTTGTTCGAAGCGTACCCCCCCCCCCCGCCCGTCAAGCGCTTCATCGCAAGGTTCTCAATCTTGATGAAGCAGCATCGACGAGCAAGAGACACCCTTTTCGGGGCACCTCACGCGAAATCCGCCTGCAGCACCACCCGGTACCGCGCCTTGCCCGAGTGCAGCCTCTCGAGCGCTTCGTTCACCTTGCTCATCGGGAACGTCTCGGTCACCGGGTTGATCCTGTGCCGGGCGCAGAAGTCGAGCATCGTCGCCGTCGTCGCCGGCGAGCCCAGGGGCGAGCCGGAGAGCGTCTTCTGCCCCGCGATCATCGGGAACGCCGCCGCCGGGATGGGCGAGGGCGGCACGCCGACGATGTGCAGGCGGCCCTTGGGCGCCAGGGCGTTCATCATCGCGCCCCAGTCGAGGTCCACGTTGGCCGTGTTCAGGATGAAGTCGAGCGAGCCGGCGATCTTCCCCAGTTCCGCCGAGTCGGTGGAGTTCACGACGCGGTGGGCGCCGAGGCTCATCGCCTCCTCGCGCTTCGACGCGCTGCTGGTGAACGCAGTCACCTCGCACCCCCACTTGTTGAGGAACGCCAGCGCCATGTGCCCCAGGCCCCCGATGCCGATGACTCCGACGCGGTGGGTCGGGCGCACGTCGAACTGCACGATGGGGTTGAAGACGGTGATCCCGCCGCAGAGCAGGGGCCCGGCCTTGTCAAAGTCCACGCCCTGGGGGATGGGCGTGGTCCAGGCCCAGTGGGCGCGGACCTTGTCGGCGAAGCCGCCGTGCCTGCCGACGATGGTCTGCTCGGCGGTGGCGCAGAGGTTCTGATCGCCCCCGAGGCACGTGCGGCAGGCCATGCACGATCCGGAGAACCAGCCCAGGCCGACGGTGTCGCCGACCTTCACCCGCTTCGCGGCGGGGCCGACCGCGGCCACCGTGCCGATGACCTCGTGCCCGGGGACGAAGGGGTAGGCCGACATTCCCCAGTCGTTGTTGAGCATCGACAGGTCGGAGTGGCAGATGCCGCAGGACCGGACCTTGATCTCGACCTGCTCAGCGCCGAGCGGGCCGGGGTCGAACTCGAAGGGCTTGAGGGGCGCTTTGGGGGCGGACGCGGCGTAGGCGCGGATCATGCGTGCGGATTCCTCTGGCAACGGGGGGGACGGGCGGATTGACCGATCAACTGACGATAGACCCCGGCGCGATCTCCGCCGAGGGCTGGAGCACGATGACCCGGCGCACGACGTTCGGATCGTCGGTCTTGGGGGCGTCGCTCGCCGCCAGGAGCATGCCCCGGGATTCCTCCCCACGGATCACCCTGGGGGCCAGGTTGGCGACGATGATGATGAGCCGCCCGACCATCTCCTCGGCGGTGTAATGGCCCTTGATGCCGGCGCAGATCTGCCGGGGGATGCCCGAGCCGTCGTCGAGTTGCAGTTTCAGGAGTTTGTCGGCGTTGGGGTGATTCTCGGCCGCGACGACCCGCGCCACGCGCAGGTCCACTTTCGCGAAGTCGTCAAACGCGATGGGCGGCTTGGGCTCGGACAAGGGTTCATCCTCCGTCGGCGTGGGAGGCCCAAACGCCGGGCGGGCAGTGTACGGTGCGCGCACCGAGGGGGCGTCGCGGAACCGGGGTTCCATGTGAATCTGCGCACCGCCGCTGCGAAGCGTTGCAGCGGATCCCGGGGCTCTGCCGATACGCCATGCTCGCCGCTGCGGCGCGGACGAGAGTGCATCTCCAATCGCGGGAAGGGGTTAGGCTTGCCCATCATGACGCGGATCGTTCTCCCTCTCGTTCCGGCGCCGTCCCGGCCTCGCCTCCGCACGGCGCTGGCGTTTGCCGCCGGGTTGACGCTGGCATTGCCCGCCGCGGCTCAGACGCTGAACGGCGAGGTGCGGGCGCTGATCGAAAAACACGGCCTCGGGGGCGCCAAGATCGGCGTCGTCCTCGCCGACCTCAACACCGGGCGCACCCTTGCCGCCGTGAACGCCGACGACCCGCTCATCCCGGCGTCGAACATGAAGCTCCTGACCAGCGCCGCGGCCATCTCCGTGCTCGGGCCAGGGTTCGCCTTCACTACCGAGTTCGTGCTCGTCGGCGACCGGCTGATGGTCCGGGGCTCGGGCGATCCGGCGCTGGGCGACCCGGAACTGCTCAAGGAGATGGGGGTCGGGGTCGAGCCGCTGCTCGAGAAGTGGGTGGACGCCGTCAAGCAGGCCGGGGCCGGCGCGGTGCGCGAGGTCGTGGTCGACGACCGCATCTTCGACCGGGAGTTCGCCCATCCCACCTGGCCCAAGGACCAGTTGAATCGCTGGTACTGCGCCGAGATCGGCGGGGTGAACTTCCACACCAACATCCTCTCGGTGTTCGCCCGCCCGGGCGCCCCGGAGACGGCTCCCTCGATCTCCACCGAGCCGCGGGCCGACTGGCTCGAGATCCAGAATCGCGCGGTGTCGAAGGCCCAGGGCCAGAACTCGGTGTGGGCGTCGCGATCGCCGGACGGGGCGACCATGACGGTCTACGGCAACGTGCGCTTCGCGCTGGAGGAGCCAGTTGACGTCGCGATCTCGAATCCCCCCGCGTCCTTTGCCCGGCTCCTCGCCGACCGGCTCAGGTCGGCGGGGCTCGGGGCGCCGACCGGCCGGCTCGCGGCGGCGGACGAGCCGCAGACCGAGGGCCGCGTGGTGGCGGTCGTGAGATCGCCGATGGAGGTGATCCTCCGCCGGTGCAACGTGAATTCGTACAACCTCTATGCCGAAGCGCTGATCAAGCGGATGGGGCACGAGGTGACCCATCAGCCTGGCTCGTGGGACAACGGGGCGGCGGTCATCCGGATGACGCTCCAGGAGAAACTCGGGCCGGCCGACGCCGCCGCGGTCACTATCGCCGACGGCTCGGGGATGAGCCGGGAGAATCGCGTGAGCGCCGGGGTCATGTCGCGGTGGCTGGCCGCGATGATCAAGGACCCCAGGGTCGGCCCGCCGCTGGTGGCGAGCATGCCGGTGGCGCAGAAGGACGGGAGCCTGCGTTCCCGCTTCAGCAAAGACCGGCTCCGCACCGAGATCCGGGCCAAGACCGGCTACATCAAGAACGTGTCGTGTCTTTCCGGCGTGATCACCGAGCCCTCGACAGGGGCGAGGGTGGTGTTCTCCATCCTTGTGAATGACTTCCCCGCCAAGGCCGGCGTGCGCGGGGCCAAGGACTTCCACGAGGACGTGGTGCTTCTCGGGTCGGACTGGCTGCTCAAGCAGACGCAGGCGGATGCCAAGCGCGGGCGGGGCGAGCGCGCCGGGGCGGATCAACCCTCCGGGCGGTGAGCAAAGACAGACACCGCCGCGGATGCGCGCGGCGGTGTCGGAGGGGTTGAGTCAGCGCGTACCAGACAGGGACGGTTCAGGCCGTGCGGCGCTTGCGGCCCGGGAGCAGCACCGCGGCGGCGACGCCGGCGAGGGCGGCAGAACCAGCCGAGGGAACGACATCCGCATTGCCCACGAACGCGGCGGAAGCCTGGAAGGAGGCGATGTAGCCGTCCGGGGTCAGCGCGACGGGCTGCGGGTTGATGTCCGACAGCGAGAACGCGCCGTCGAACTTCGGCGTGATGGTGAGGCCGGCGCTGGCGAACACCGTGGCGAGCGGGCCGCCGACCGTGTAGATGAGCGTGTTGTTCGACGAGGTGCCGGCGATGCCGCCGGTCGTGCCGAAGGTCAGCAGGGCGCCGTTGAGCAGCGTGCCGGTGAGGACATTCTGGTTCGAGACATTGTCGCGGAACGTGAAGGTTCCGGAGACGGGGGCGGCGAAGAGGCCGCCGAAGCCGTTGCCGACGCCCACGGTGATGTTCATGGTGAGCGTGGTCTGGTAGGTGATCACCGGCAGGCCCTCGGGGGCGCCGTTGAACACCAGTTCCACCGCGGTCGGGCTCGAGTAGGTGATCGTGCCGGGATTGACGCCATTTCCTTGGACGTAGGACACCTCGCGGGGCGAACCCGGGTCCCGGAACGTGAACGTCACCGCGGCGTTTGCCGCAGAGGCGAGCGCAAGGCCCGCGATGGACGCCACAAGGGCGCAACGACTCTTCATGACTCAACTCCTCCCCTGGCAGCGCTGTGCAGGCGCTGAGCCAGTATCCCTATCGGCGCGGCGACAAAGCAGCCAAAGCCGACGTTTCTCCATGTCCGGGCGAAGGGGCCCTATCCCACCCTGTGCGAGGGCGACTGGAGTCTAGCACAGCGCAGGGGGGCTGCAAGAGAAAAAGGGCTTCGTGTCGCAGTTTTCAGCACTTCTGATGACGGCCCGTGTTGGATCCACACAGGCATTTCACCTTGAAGGGCCCCAGAACCACCCGGTATGGGGTCAGCGCGGGGAGTCGGGACGGGAAAATTCCCCCTTCAGGGAGACAGCGGTCCACCCAACCACACGCACACGGGCGATCGTGCCCGTCAGGGACGTCCCGGACTCGGGCGCGTCGAAATGGACAATCAGGTCGCCATCGGTCCGGCCGGTGTACTGCGCCTGCGCCGGCGATTCGGCCGCAACGCGCCCACCGTGCGGGTCGCGGCCTCCCACCGTCAGGGCGGTCGTCCCGGGCGACCGCTCGGCGCGGCGGCGCTCATGAACGCTCCGGCCCTCAACCATGACCGAGAGCGTCTGGCCGACGTGGGAGGCGAGCAGGCGCAGCATGATCGAGGCCTGGACCGCGAGCATCTCGTTGTTGCGGCGTCGCTTGACGTCGTCGGGCACATCGTCCGGGAGGCGTCCGAACGCCGACGTGCCGGGCCTCGGGGAGTACTTGAAGATGAAGCAGTTCTTGTAGTTCGCGCGCTCGAGGAGCGCGAGCGAGGCGCGGTGGTCGTCCTCGGTCTCGGAGCAGAAGCCGACGATCATGTCTCCCGCGATGGTGAGCGGGCGGCCGATCTCGGGCTGGTCGAGGAAGGCGCGGGCGCGGTCGAGGAACTCGAGGTACTCCCCCACCGTGTAGCCGCGGTTCATCAGCGCCAGCACGCGGTCGGAGCCGGATTGGGCGGGGACGTGGAGGTAGCGGCAGATGCGCGGGTGCTCGCGGATCACCTCGAGCACGTCGTCGCCGAAGTCGCGGGGGTAGGAGGTCACGAAGCGCAGCCGCCGGATCGAGGAAACTTCGTCGTGGATGCGGCGGAGCAGGTCGGCGAAGGTGGTGACGCGGTCGCCGGCGAAGGGGTCGCGGCGGTGGCCTCCGGCGTAGCTGCGGCCCTTCTGAGGCTGGGTCACGCCCCCGACGGTCACCGCGGCGCCGTGCTCGAAGCGGTAGTGGTTGACGGTCTGGCCGAGCAGGGTGACCTCGATCACGCCGGCGTCGGCGAGGCGCTTGCACTCGTCGACGATATGGTCCGGGGGGCGGTGCACCTCGGCGCCGCGGGTGTGCGGCACCACGCAATACGAGCAGAACTTGTTGCACCCCCGGGTGATGCGCACGTAGGCCGAGCCATCGTGATCGTCCGGGGAGACGGCCCGGGCAAGGTCAAGAAACTCGAGGCGGTCCTCGGCGGCGGTCAGCGTCGAGGAGCGGCGCGAGGCGCCCCCCTGAAGGGCGATCTGCGCGGCGGACCGCTCAGCGATCGCGCCCCCGGCGGGGGTGAGGCCCGGGAGCGTGCGGCGCTCGGGCTCGGCGAGCATGGCGTCGCGGGTGCGGACGGCGTTGTCGAGGAGCCCGGGGAGTTTGTCGAGTTCCGCCGGGCCGCAGAGCACATCCACGACGGGCATGCGGCGGATGAGATCGGCCCCGTCGCGCTCCGCCATGCACCCGAGGACACCGACGACCAGGCCCGGCTCCTCGGCCTTGCGAAGGCGCAACTCTCCGAGGCGGGAGCGGACCTTCTGCTCGGCGTGGTCGCGGACCGAGCAGGTGTTGTAGAGCACCACATCGGCGCGCCCGGCGTCGTCGACGAAGCGGTAGCCCAGTGCGCGGAGCGACCCGACGACGAGCTCGCTGTCGAGTTCGTTCATCTGGCACCCGAAGGTCTCGAGATAGACGGTTTTCGAGGGCATGGACGGGCGGAAGTGTAGAGCCGGGCGCGGGCAAAAATGAATCCGGGCCGGCCGCGTGAACGGCCGGCCCGGGGGGATGGTTCGCATCAGGCGCGGAGCAGGATTACTGGCTGGCGCCCCACTTGGGAGTGGCGGTCTTGCCGTCCCAGGTGGCCTTGTCGTCGATCTGGGCGACGCCGGTGGTCGAGGTGTTGGAGATGCCCTTGGGCCACTGGCGGAGGTAGATGTTGGTGCGGCTGGAAGCGGCGGTCTGGAGGTTCTGGCTCTCGAAGGTCTCGTCCATGAAGATGTTGTCGGGCACGGAAAGGGTCACGCTGTTGTTGACGTAATCCATCCGGAGGTTGCCGGGGGTCGCGGCGTTGGCGCCGTTTTCGTAGGAGACGTGGCCGTCGTTCCAGGCGAGGTTGCCGTCCCAGGTCTTCTTGTCGCCGTGGATCAGCAGGGTGGTCGAAGAGATGCCCTCGGCCGCCGGGGTCTGGACGAGCTGGTAGATGGTGTTGGTGTTGATGGTGGTGGGCACCTGGTAGGCCGGGCCGCGGTTGGCGAGGACCGGCGAGTTGGCGTCGTAGGTCAGGCCCCAGTAGTTCACGGAGCGGCGGTAGGCCCAGAGCGGGGGCAGGGCGTAGGAGTTATTGCCGACCTGGGTGACACCCGAGGTGGGGTTGTCGACCGGGCTGTTGGGGTCGGTGGAGGGGTTGGCGATGAAGTTGTCGCCGTCGCAAAACGCGCCGACGTAGCCGGGGTCCCACAGGGCCTGGCTGGGCAGGCCGTTGGCGCCCTGGATGTCGCCGAAACGGAAGTCGGAATCCTTGCGGATGCCGCCGTCGGCCTCGGCGGGGGTCACGGTCATCTCGGGGGTGATGAGCCCGCCGTAGATGAGGATCGAGAGCACGGCGCCCGTGCGGTTCTTCTGGGTGTCGCCGAGGCTGGTGTTGGTGGCGATGGTGCCGGCCTGGCCGCCGTTCTCGGTGTAGTTGTAGCGGTCGATGCGGCTGGGGATGGGGTACGCCTCCTTGTTGTTGGTGGCGTAGTTGACCAGCCCGCGCTGGATTTCCTTGATCTGGGCGGCGTCCTTGACCTGCTGGGCGTTCTTCTTGGCGCGGCCCAGGGCGGGGAGCAGGATGCCGACGAGCAGGCCGATGATCGACACGACCACCAGCAGCTCGATGAGCGTAAAGCCCTTGCGATTCGACTTCGACATGTGTGAATCTCCTTCACGATCGGGGAGCGCCGACCCGGGCGCGAGTGCACCGGGCGAACGCTCGATCCATTGGCGGATACCCAAGACACACCTGCGCGGCGATTGCTTGCGCCCGCTGATCAGGCGGGGCGCGGCAGGGCCGCTCTCACGGGGACGTGCCGCTCAGGCGTTGCCGAACCGGGGCCTTGAGGGCCGGGGGCTCGGGGTCAGCGTGTCGGCTGGTCGGGTTGTCGGTGTGGGCTTGAGGACCGCCGGAGATTCAGGTGACGGCGGAAAGCCGTCGCATGACTGCAAATCGGACCATGTGGTCGGCGGGCCTGCGGCGTGCACACCAGTCGCACGTGCGGGTCGAGACAATATACTCGATGATTCGCCTGTCAACCATCCCCGGTTCCCGCGAGCGCCCGGATTCTCATCCGCTCTCTCCGATGTTGCGAGAACGCCGTGACCCAGACACCGACCAAACAACTCGAGGCCTTGGGGCTTGTCCTGCCTGCCGCCCCGGCGCCGGTGGCGGCGTACGTGCCGACGGTCCGCTCCGGCAACCTGCTCTTCGTGTCGGGCCAGATCCCGCTCCGCGATGGGGCGATGATCGCCCGGGGCGCGGTCCCGACCCCGGTGGGCATGGAGCAGGCCCGCGAGTGCGCCCGCCAGTGCGTCATCAACGGCCTGGCCCAGGCGCAGGCGGCGCTGGGGTCGATCGACCGCATCCGGCGAGTCGTCCGCGTCGGGGTGTTCGTGGCCTGCGGCCCGGGATTCGGGGAACAGCCGAAGGTGGCGAACGGCGCGAGCGAACTGCTGCAGGAGATCTTCGGCGAGGCTGGGCGCCACGCCCGGGCGGCGGTGGGCTGCTCGGATTTGCCGCTGGGCGCGCCGGTGGAGGTGGAGTTCGTTTTTGAGGTGGAGTAGGACCGGGGCTTACCCGAACGCCTTCTTGTAATCCGCGACGAACTTCTCGAGGCCCTGATCGGTGAGGGGGTGCTTGAGCATCTGCTGGATGACGTTGAAGGGGACGGTGGCGACGTCGGCGCCGGCGAGGGCGCACTCGACGAGGTGTTTGGTGTGTCGGATGGAGGCGGCCAGGAGCTTGGTCTCGTAGCCGTAGTTGTCGTAGATCTGGCGGATCTTGAGGATGAGGTCCATGCCGTCCTCGGCGATGTCGTCGACGCGGCCGATGAAGGGGGAGACGAGGTAGGCGCCGGCCTTGGCGACCATGAGGGCCTGGAGGGGCTGGAAGCAGAGGGTGAGGTTGGTCTTGATGCCCTCGTCGCTGAAGGCCTTGCAGGCGCGGAGGCCGTCGACGGTGCAGGGCAGTTTCACCACGATGTTGTCGGCGATCTTGGCGTGGGCGTGGCCCTCCTTCATCATGCCCTCGTAGTCGAGGGCGATGACCTCGGCGGAGACCGGGCCGGGGACGATCTTGCAGATCTCGGCGAGGCGCTTGGCGTAGTCGGTCTTCTCCTTGGCGATCAGGGAGGGGTTGGTGGTGACGCCGTCGAGCACGCCCAGGTCGTTGGCCTGCTTGATCTCGTCGAGGTTCGCGGTGTCGATGTACAGGTCCATGGTGGCCTCCGGGCTTGGTGGGTGGTGCGGCGCGGGTCGCGGGAGGGTATCGCCGTCGGATGCCGCCGGGTCTTGGCGCGCGGCTCAGGAGAGCAGGGCGTCGGCGAGGGTGAGTTCGGCGGACTCGGCGGACTCGCCGTCTCCCTGGCGGGGCCCCATGGCCTTGATGCGGTCCTTGAGGTCGCCCACGTAGGTGATGCGGATCCCGAAGTTCTCGCCGATCTTGACGGCGAAGCCGGCGCCGATGGGGCGGTTGTTGACGAGGACGTTGAGTTCGTCGTCGACAGCCTTGGCGACTTCGATGATGGCGCCGGGAGCCAGGACGCGGAGTTCCTCCATCATCATCTGGCGCTCGCCAAGGAGCACGATGAGGGGGACTTCGAGCTTCATCACCGCCTTGAGGTCCGCGGGCATCGCCGGTGATATCGGCGGTTGGGGCGGACGCGCATGATTCGCCGGATGCCGGGGGTGCGGGGCCTGCGTGGAGAAGGGCGGGACGGCTGGTAGGCTCGGGGGGTGCGCATCCTCGGGCATGGCGTCGACATCGTGGCGGTGGCGCGGGTCGGGCGGATGCTCGAGGAGCACGGCGACCGCTTCCTCGAACGGGTGTTCACGGCGGAAGAGCGGGCGTACGTCGCGGCAGCGGCGGGGTCGCGGCGGGCGGAGCACCTGGCGGCCCGATTCGCGGCGAAGGAGGCGGCCATGAAGGCCCTGGGGATCGGGTGGACCCGGGGCGTCGCGTGGACGGACGTCGGCGTGTCGCGGGAGGCGTCGGGGCGTCCAGCGCTGTCGGTGACCGGGCGGTTTGCCGACCTGGCCCGCAGCCGCGGGGTGAGCGAATGGTGGCTGAGCCTGAGCCACACCGAGGCGCAGGCGTTGGCGTCGGTCATCGCGGTTGGGGAAGGGGAATCGGGCGATCCCTCTGAATGAGGCGGTTGCTCCGGGGCGCGGGGAACCGATAATCCTGTCATGGGCCGCACCCGCCGAGGTCCCGCGCTGATCGAGTTGGTCCGAGACCGAGCGAGCGGCCAAGGCGCGCGCGACGCCGGGGCGCAGGGGGCTGGGCCTTCTGCGCCCGTGCCGGCGACGCCGCTGCCGGGCCCTGTAGCCACCCGCGTCTCGCCGCCGCCGCGCGCGCCGGAGCCGCCGGTCGCGCCTCCGGCGGAGATTGTGGAGGCGGACTCCTCGCCAATGCTGGTGAGCGGCGGGCGGATGATCCGGCTGCCGATGGGGTGGGTGTTCGTCGCGGTGGCGCTGGTGGTGGGCCTGTGCTGGCTCGCGTACGAGGGCGGTTTCCGTCGCGGAAAGACGGTGGAGCGCGATGAGCGGCTGCTTGCGCAGGGCCCGATCGAAGGCCCGGAGCGCGACCCGCTGCTGACCCCGTCTGCCTCCACCCCGACCGGGCGCCCGGCGGCGATCCCGACCCCGAAGCAGGCCGCCCCGCCGGTGGTTGGGGTGCAGCCGAAGCCGGTCGCACCGTCGCCAGCCCAGGGAAAACCCGTGACGAAGGAGGTTTCGGGTGTGTCGCCGAGCCAGGCGCCGGCGCCGCAGCCGGTGCAGGTGGGCGGGGACCCTCGGGTGGCGGGGCTGAACTACTTCGTGGTGGCCCGGCTGCCGCAGGAGGAAGCGGAGAAGGCGGCGGCGTTCTTGTCTGCGCGGGGGGTTTCGGCGGCGGTGATCCCGAGCAACAACCCGAAGTTCATGCGGGTGATCGCGGTGCGCGGGTTTGCAAAGGCGGACCTGACCGGGCCCGATGCGTCGAAACTCAAGGCGGATATCCGGAAGGCGGGGAGGGCGTACAAGGCGGAGGCCAAGGGGCCGACGGATTTCTCCGACTTGTACGCGGAGCGGCACACGCCCTAGACTCTCCGCCCCCTTTCGCCCGGAGCCGCCCGATGAGCATCCACTCCAGCCTGAAGATGTCGTCCATGACCGCCGCCAACCGCAGCGTGCTGAAGCGCACGGAGCGGATCGAGAAGTTGGCTGCGACGAAGGGGTTCAACCCGGAGAAGTCGCCGATCCTGGGCATGGTGAAGACCAGCGCCAAGGGCGGGGCGGCGAAGAAGTAAGCCGGGGAGGTCGGCGGTGAGCCGCCGGCGTGGGATGATCGGGGCCGCGAAAGCCCGCGCGCGGCCTCGGCTTTGTTTTTGGGGCGGGCGCTTGGCGTGATGCGGGCGATGGACTTCGACCACCTGCTCTCGGCGCGGACGCTGGCGACGACGCCCTCGGGCATCCGTCGGGTGTCGGAACTGAAGGCGACGCTGAAGGACCCGATCGACCTGTCGCTCGGCCAGCCCTCGGAGCCGGTGCCCGAGGCGGTGAAGCAGGCGGCCATCGAGGCGATCCGGGCGGACAAAAACGGGTACACGATCACGCGCGGCATCCCGGAATTGCAGCGGCGGATCCGGCGCGACCTGCACGAGCACCACGGGTGGCCCCTGGATGAAGACGCGTACGGCGTGCTGGTGGTGGCGGGGACGTCCGCCGCGCTCGTGCTGGCGGCGCTGGCAACGCTCAACGCGGGCGACACCTGCGTGATCCAGGACCCGTGGTTCGTGCTGTATCCGCCGCTGGCGGCGATGTGCGGCGCCGAGGCGGCGCTATGCGATACGTACCCGGACTTCCGGATGACGGCGGCGCGGGTGGCCCCCCTGCTGACGCCCCGGACCAAGTTCGTGCTGTGCTGCTCGCCGAGCAACCCCAGCGGGGTGACGCTGTCGCAACAGGAGGTGTACGACCTGGCCGACCTGTGCCGGGAGAGGCGGACGCTGATGATCTCAGACGAGATCTACGACCGCTTCGCGTTTCCCGAGGGGGCGGCGCTGAAGCCCAGCGATGCGGGCTTCGGGCGGGCGCCCAGCCCGGCGACGGTGCGGCCCGGGCGCGAGCCGTGGAGCGAACTCCTGCTGATCCGCGGCTTCGGCAAGACGTACGGGTGCACGGGGTGGCGGATGGGTTTCGTGGCGGGGCCGAACCGGCTGCTCGCGGAGATGACGAAACTGAACCAGTACAACTTCGTGTGCGCGCCCTCGATGGCGCAGTGGGGGTGCCTGGCGGCGCTGGACACGAGCATCGACGGGATCATCTCGACGTACGCGAGGCGGCGCGACATGGTGGTCGCGGCGCTGAGGGACGTGTGCGAGTTGCCCCCTCCGACCGGGGCGTTCTACGCGTTCCCCCGGGTGCCGGAGCGGCTGGGGCTGACGGCGAGCGAGTTCTGCCGCAAGGCCTACGAGCGGAGCGTGCTGATCGTGCCCGGCGGGGTGTTCTCGCGGCGTGACACGCACTTCCGGCTGTCGTACGCGGCGCCGGACGCGACGCTGGAGCGTGGGCTGGCGGCGATCGCCGATCTGATGCGGGGGGCGTGATGGAGATCGACCCGGAGACCCTGACCATCTCGGAGCGGTCGAAGCTGCTGGTGGGGGCGATCGTGCCGCGGCCGATCGCGCTGGTGTCGACGGTGGCCCCGGACGGGTCGTCGACGAACCTGGCGCCCTACTCGT
>CANJRL010000016.1 GCA_947476675.1 Phycisphaerales bacterium | reverse complement strand
GTCGAGACCGTGAAGAGGGTCCCGTTCGGCGCCGACGCCGCGTTGATGAACACGTCGCCGTTGGTGATGGTCTCGTAGCCGGAGGGCGAGACCTGGATGATGCGGGCGAGCGCGCCCGAGGTCAGGGCGAGCGCAGCAACAGCGCTCACGAACGTCGCGATGCGACTCATGGATACTCCTCACTTGGGTGAGAGGACAAGAATGGCCAGTGATTCACCGGAACAGATGGGCCCGGAAGTTCGCGATGTCAATCGCTCGTATGCTCAGCGCGAGCGAACCCTCCTCTCACAAACGCAAAGTGCAAAGAACAACAGCGGCGCTGCGGCGGGAGAAGAGACCAACGACGCGATGCGCAATCCGGTCAGGCCGCCTGTGGCTCCAGCGCTGGCGGGGAAAGCATCGATCTCGTCTCTGAATGAACCGGCGCCCGCGTTGCTCCCGCGGATGATGCGGGAGTTGTCGGACACCAGTCCGTACTGATTCTGCCACGAAAACATGACCGTCTCGGTCCACTCCGAGTAGCCGCCAGAGGCGTCGAGCAGGCCCCAGGGGCTTTGCACGTCGGGGTACGAGCCGACGGGCAGGGGCAGGCCGTTTGCAGCGGTTCCGCCGGTGGTTCCCTGCCCGGGGGGGCCGGTCAGGGGCGCCGTGTCGCTCGTGACGGGGTACTTCCAGTAGCCCTCCTGCCCGGGTCCGTATCTGTTGGGGTCGTAGTGGGCCGCCTTGGTCCACTCGTTCAGGTCGGGGATCCAGTATCGCGCCCCCTCGGAGCGGCGGAGTTGATCATTGAACGAGAGGTCGGGGTTGCGGGTGAAGGTGCGGATGTCGTAGGCGCCGCTCCGCACCGACCACTCGGCGCCAGGGCCGGTCGGCCGGCCGTTGTGCAGCCAGTTGCAATACATGGCGGCGGCTCGCCACTCCATATTCGTCGGCTGGGTCACGCTCGCCTCGCGAACGAGGAAGAACGTGGGATTGGTTGTCCAGTTGAGGACGCCGATGCCGCTGCCGGTGAAAGCGCCGCTCAGGATGTTGCCTCTCACCTCGTTCTGGTACACCGGCCAGGCGACGCGCACGAAGTCGAGCCATTGGCCGATCGTAGTCTCGGTTCTGGAGATCCGATAGGTGTAGTTCACCGCGCCGATCTGTTCGGTGACAGGAGTCAGATTGAAGTTGATGACGCGCTCGCTTGGCAGGGCGGGGCGATTGCCCGGCGCACCGACAGTCACAAAGTCATGTCCGTACGACGGCGGCACATTGGATTGCGCGAGGGTGGATGATGAAGCGATGAGCAGGCCGGCGAAGGAGGCCAAGAGCCCCTCACCTGTCATCGCTCCGCGATGACATCCTCTCCCGGAGGGAGAGGGGTTGGAAGAACCCTTCTCCCAACGGGAGAAGGTGGCAGCCGCAGGCTGACGGATGAGGGGTTCTTGGTTGTGCGAGGAGAAGTCAGAAGAGGGGAGGAAACGCGGGAGCCCCTCACCCTGCCCTCTCCCGGAGGGAGAGGAGTTGAAGGCAAAGGCATCGATCGCGCTCGCCTTGACGCCCCGTGTTGCTGCTCGCATTGCTGTTGTCTCCCAGAAGAACTCGCGGCTGAACAGTCGCCCGAAACCGTTGTTCACCCTTCCTACGCCCATGCAGTATGCCACGGGGGGGGGGGGGGTCTGCAAGGAAAATCCGGAAAAAATCCGGTCCGAGAATCGTGGGGACTCAGGTCGCCGACGCGATGCTGAACGGTTCGATGCCGATGGCGCGGGCGCTGCGCGCGCCGGGCTGACCGGGGTCGACGCGGATGATGACGCCGCTGGCCCGCTCGTCGCCGTCGGCGATGTCGAGCACGGTCGGGGCCTGGGTGGTCATCCATCTGAGGACGTCGTCGACGCGGCGGCCGAGGATGGAGCGGTGCGGGCCGCACATGCCGGCGTCGGTGATGGCGGCGACGCGGCCCTCGAGGATGCGGGGGTCGGCGGTCTGCACGTGGGTGTGGGTGCCGACGACGCCGACGACGACGCCCCCCCACTTTCGCGCGCAGTGCCAGGCGACGGCCTGCTTCTCGCTGGTGAGTTCGGCGTGGATCTCGACGAGCGCGACGGCGTGGGGGTCGGCGATGGCGGCGATCTCGCGGTCGATGGCGGCGAAGGGGTCGTCGGCGGGCATGGGCATCTGCAGGCGGCCGAGGACGGTGACGATGTGCAGGGCCGGCGCGCCGGGGGTTGCGGGGGGGACCCTGGCGGTGCGCTTGCCCGGGGCGCTCGCGGCGAGGTTGGCCGGGCGCGAGACCGGCTCGCGCGGGTCGTCGAGGAGAGGGATGGCCTGCTTCTCGCGGAAGCAGTGGTCGCCGAGGGTGACGGCGTCGGCGCCGGCATCGCGGAGGGCGCGGAAGTTGTCGGCGCTGAGGCCGGAGCCGTGCTTGGCGTTCTCGCCGTTGACGACGATGAGGTCGGCGCGGCGTTCGGCGCGGAGGGCGCGGGCGGCGTGCGTGAAGGCGCGCCGGCCGGGATCGCCCACGACGTCGCCGAAGAAAGCAATGGTCAGCGTGCTCATGCGTGGAGGGGAGGCGTCGGGCCCGCGGCGGCCTCGCGCGCGGAGCGCAGGGCCCGCTCCAGGGGGAAGGGGTTGGGCACGCCGCGGATCATGGCGTCGACGGCGGCCTGGGCGACGCGATGGAACAGGGACATGCCGTGGCCCGTGCACCCCCCGGCGAACCAGACGAGCGCCGACGCGTTCCACGGCGCGGGGACCGGGCCGATGAGGGGGAGCGCGTCGCCGCTGAATCCCATGATGCCCGCCCACCGCGCCGTGATGGTGAAGTCATCGCCGAGGTGGTCGCGGGCGAAAGCCTCGAGGTCGCGCTGCACCTCGGGCGTGGTGCGGTCTTCGAAGCCGACTTCGGCGTGGGCGTGGCGTCGCCGGCAGCCGCCGAGGACGATCGTGCCCTCGGTGGTCTGGCGGAAGTACTCGTACCCGCGGTTGGCGTAGTAGGACATGTCGAGGCGGGGGTGGCCCGGGAGGCGGAGGGCGAGCATCTGGCCCCGGGTGGGGCGCACGAACAGGGCCAACTCGGGCATGAGCAGCGGGGCGTACGCGTTGGTGCAGACGAGGGCGCGGCGGCATTCGACGGTGTGCTCGGCTGTGCGCACCGCCACGCGCTCGCCGGGGCCGACGGAGATATCGACGACCTCCTGGCGCTCGAGGATGGGGCGGGCGAGTTGGAGGGAGAGGAATTCGAGGAGGTGAACGGGGTTGCAGGCGGCGTCGTCGGGATTGACGAGGCCGATGAGCGGGCCGCAGGCGCGGGGGGAGCGCGGGCGCCAGGCGAGGTCGTCGCCCCGGTCGATGAGACCGACGGCGAAGCCGTCCTCGGCGAGGAGGCGGGCGGCGTCGGCGAGTTCGGCCGCTTCCTCGGCTTCGAGGCCGAGCAGGCAGGAGGGGATGCGCTGGACGGTGGGGATCGAGTCGATGCCGAGGGCGCGGAGGGCGGCGAGGTTCTCTTCGGTCCAGTGCCAGACGAGGCGGGCAGTGTCGCGGCCCCAGTCGCGGCAGGCGACGGCGTAGTTGTCGGCGGCGCCTCGCATCAGGAAGCCGGCGTTTTTCCCGGACGCGCCCGAGGCGGGGCGGTCGCGCTCGAGAACGATGACGGAGATGCCGAGCCGTTCGAGGTGGAGGGCGGCGGAGACGCCGGCGATCCCGGCGCCGACGACGCAGACGTCGCACCCGATCGTTGCTCCGGGGTTGGTGCTTCTGCGCCAGTGGCTCACGGTCATGGCGTCGGGCTCTGGGAGGCCGAGGGGCTGGGCGAGGGAGTCGCCTGTGCGCCCGATGGTTATCGGGAAAAATCAAGATAACTCGATCGCGATGTCTTGACACGGGCGGCGGCGGGCATGATCTTGGAGAGCGTCAAGGTCCCCCCGCGCGGGCCTGCGCTCACAGGCTGGCGGTGGTTGTCGGCTCCTAGGGGCGCGAGTGTGTCGCGCGCCGGAGCAAGATCGAAGCGAGGGGATAGTCGCCTGTTGACTCGAACCAAGAGGAGTTTCCCCATGCCGGTGAACCCCGTGCGGGACGTCGTGCGTTTGACTGGAGTGCTGAGGGCCGCGTGCGGGAAGGCCGCGGCGGCGGGGCTGTTGCTGGCGCTGGCCGGCGGCGGCGCCGAGGCTCGGATCTCGTGGAAGAGCGGCGCGGAGCCGACGGTGGTGCAGAGCCGCGCGGCGTTGCAGGAATCGCTGGAGGGGCTGGCGCTGCGCGGCGCGGGGCGGCACGTGGTGGTGCAGCTGTCCGGGCCGGTGACGGACGCGGCGCGGGCGAACTTCCGGGCGGCGGGGCTGACGCTCCAGACCTTCCTTGGCGACAACGCGTTCTTCGCGGTGGCCGGGGAGCGGGTGAACGCGGCGTCGCTGCTGGCCGAGCCCCTGCTGGTGAGCGTGCAGGAGTCGCGCCGAGCGTGGAAACTGGACCCCTTGCTTGAGAACGACGTGATGCCGTCGTGGGCGGTGGTGTCGGTGAACAAGAAGGAGGGCATGGCGTCGGACCCGGTGTTCGGGGCGTACGTGCACTTCCACCCGGACGTGGATTTCAAGACCGAGGCGGTGAACACGGTGCTGCGCTACGGCGGGCGGGTGGTGTCGCCGATCGCGCCGCTGAACGCGTACGTGGTGGAGATCCCGCTGTCGCGGGCCAAGGCATTCGCGGCGGATGATTCGGTGCTGTGGCTGGAAGCGGCCAAGCCCCAGTTCGACGAGACGCGCAACCCCTCGAACCGCTGGCGGACGGGGGCGAACATCGTGCAGGCCGCGCCCTACAACCTGTCGGGCGCCGGCGTGAAGGTGATGATCTACGACGGCGGGACGGCGCGGGCGACGCACCAGGATTTCGGCGGGCGCCTGACCAACAGAGACAGCACCGCGGTGTCGGGCCACACGACGCACGTCTCGGGCACGGTCGGCGGCTCGGGCGCGGCCAGTGGCGGGACCAACCGGGGCATGGCGCCGGGCGTCACGCTGAACGTGTTCGGGTTCCAGTGGAGCGGCGGGAACGACTTCCTGTACACCAACCCCGGCGACATGCTGCAGGACTACACCACGGCGGTGGGCCTGGGCTGCGTGGTCGCCAACAATTCGATCGGCAACAACACCTCGACCAACGGCAACCCGTGCTCGTGGCTGGGCGATTACGCGACGACCGATGCGCTGATCGACGGCATCGTGAGGGGCCAGGCCGGCGGGCCGATGCGGATCTGCTGGGCCGCGGGCAACGAGCGGCAGAGCACGGCCTGCCAGGGGAGCAACGGCGGGTTCTACACCACCGCGCCCCCGTCGAACAACAAGAACGCGATCGTCGTCGGGGCGCTGAACTCCAACGACGACTCGATCACCTCGTTCACCTCGTGGGGCCCCTCGGACGACGGGCGGCTCAAGCCCGACGTCTCGTCGACGGGGTGCCAGAACGGCGTCGACGGTATCGGCACCAACGACTCGGGCGTCACCTCGACGACGAACACGAGCGACACCGCGTACGCGGTGCTCTGCGGCACATCCATGGCGACGCCGACGGTGACCGGCCTGGTGGCGCTGATGCTCGAGGACTTCCGGGCCCAGAACCCGAGCCGCCCGGACCCGCTGAACTCGACGATCAAGGCCGTGCTGGCCCACACCGCGGCGGACGTCGGCAACCCCGGCCCGGACTACAAGACGGGGTACGGCTCGGTGCGCATCCAGCCGGCGATCGATTTCATGCGCGGCGGGAGCCCCGGCACCCGCAACTTCATCGAGGGCTCCGCGACGCAGGGCTCGACCACATCGGTCTTCGTGATCGTCAATCCGGGCGACCCGGCGTTCAAGGCGACGCTGGCGTGGGACGACTATCCCGCCGCGTCGCTGGTGAGCGTCGCCCTGGTCAACGACCTCGACCTCAGGGTCTTCGATCCGAACGGCGTGCGCCGGTTCCCCTGGACGCTGAACCCCGCGAGCCCGAACGCCAACGCGGTGCAGACCCAGGAAGACCACAGGAACAACATGGAGCAGGTGTTCGTCGCGAACCCGGTTCCCGGGACGTGGCGCGTGGAGATCGCCGGGACCGCGGTGCCGCAGGGCCCGCAGTCGTTCTCCCTGGCGGCCTCGGGCACGCTGGTGAACTGCACGAGCACGGGCGTCGCGAGTCTGGACAAGCAGGTGTACCCGTGCGGGGCGGCGGTCATCTGCCGCGTGACCGACTGCGACCTGAACACCAATCCCAACGTCCCCGAGACGGTGACGGTGAACCTCGCGAGCACGAGCAACCCGGCGGGGATTCCCGTGGTGCTGACCGAGACCGGCGCGAACACCTCGCTGTTCCAGGCGACGGTCGCGACCGGGCCTTCCGGCTCGGGCGCGGCGCTGATCGCCAACAACGGCGACACCATCACCCTCACCTACATCGACGCGAGCAGCCCGGGCGGGAGCAACCTGCCGCGG
Organism: Phycisphaerales bacterium; assembly: GCA_947476675.1. Taxonomy (GTDB): domain Bacteria; phylum Planctomycetota; class Phycisphaerae; order Phycisphaerales; family UBA1924; genus CANJRL01. Next base: position 26,168 of record CANJRL010000016.1, on the reverse strand, counting down.
ATCGCGACGGCGACCGTGGACTGCGCGGCGCCGGTGATCAGCAACGTGCAGGTGTCGGCCATCGGGCCGGACACCGCGACCGTGGCCTTCACGACCAACGAGAACGCGACGGACACGCTCTCCTACGGCGCGGCGTGCGGCTCGCTGGGCACGACGCTGAACGGCGCCGCTCCCTCGACCTCGCACTCGTACGTGATCTCGGGGCTCAACCCGAACACCGCGTATTACTTCAACCTGACGGCGACCGACGCCGCGGGCAACACGGCGATCGCCAACAACGGCGGCTCGTGCTTCACCTTCAGCACGACCGCGGTGCCGAACTATTTCACGCAGCAGTTCGTCAGCGGCACGAACAACCTGAACCTGTCGAACAAGACGATCACGTTCCGGCCGAACGGATCGAACGACTACTACGCCGCCTGCATCACCGACAACTCGGCGCTGCCGGTCGAGCCGACCAATCACGCCTCGCTGGCGTTCACGCCGAACAATGACGACGGATCGAGCGCGGTGACCCTGAGCGGGGGCGCGGCCGTCCGCCTCTACGGGACCCCCCGCACCAACTTCTGGGTCGGCACGAACGGCTACATCACCTTCACGGCGAGCGATGTCACCTACACGCCCTCGCTCGCGGCTCACTTCACGCAGCCGCGCGTCTCGGGCCTGTTCCGCGACCTGAACGTCCTGTCGCCGTCGTCGGTGCGTTACGCGCAACTGGCCGACAGCGTGGTGGTGACGTGGCTCAACGTGCCGCAGTTCAGCGCGAGTGGCTCGAGCAACACCTTCCAGATCCAGATGTTCTTCGACGGGCGGATCATGATCTCCTACCGCGGCCTCACGGCGACGGACGGCATCGTCGGGCTCTCCAACCGGACGAACGTCCCCAACCCCTTCTTCCAGTCCAACTTCATCGGGCTTTCCGCCTGCCGCGCGCCGTGCCCGGCCGACATCGACGGCGACGGCATGGTCACCTTCAACGACCTCAACATCATTCTGGGCTCCTTCGGCCAGACCGGCGTCGGCCTGCCCGGCGACGTCGACCATGACGGCGCGGTGACCTTCGCCGACCTCAACATCGTCCTGGGCGTCTTCGGGACGACCTGCCCGTAACGCCATCGGAAGCGCCGGCGCGCCTCACAGCGCCGGCGCCCACCACGGTCCTCACGAGTGAGGGAAGCAGCGGCCCGCCTGGGGAAACCCGGGCGGGCCGTCTTTTTGCGAGGATCGATGGGGAACGCGCGGCGGGCCGGCTCAGCCGCGCTCGTAGCCGAAGGCTTCGGCGTAGGGGCTGAGCAGCGGCGCCAGGCCCTCGACCTCGGGCTCGTAGTTCTTCCATCGCCCGACCGAGGAGGCGTACACGGGACGGGCGACGTCGGCGTAGGAGGGGGTGGTGACGTAGCGGCGGTGCTCGGGGGCGAAGAAGCGGAGGACGCTGTCGTCCCAGGCCTCGCCGAGGATGGCGACCATGGCGCGGGCGTGCTTCTCCGGCTCGGCGACGAGGTCCTCGTACTTCAGTTCCAGGGCGTTCATGCCCAGGGCGCACTTGTAGAGGAGCCAGAGCCCCATGACGGCGTCGTAGTACTCGGCGGTCCAGCCGAGGTCGTAGAAGTGCGGCGTGCCGCGGTCGAAGTCCTGCATGAAGGCGGAGAGGCACGCGTCGCGGGGGTCGCGGAGGGCGACGATGACGGGGGCGTCGGGGAAGAGGCGCCTGACGAGGGGCAGGTCGACGAGGGTGAGGGGGTGCTTCTCGACGAGGCGTTTGCCGGCGAGGCGGTCGCCGAAGATCTTCCTGGCGTCGTCCCAGTAGCGGGCGCGCATGCGGGCGACCTCGTCGGGGGTGAAGTCGTCGAGGGCCTCGGGGTAGGGGTTCCTGAGGGCGACCATGGAGGGGATGTCGGCCTTGACGCGGTAGAGGACGGAGACCTCTTCGGTGGTGAGGATGCGGGGGTGGGAGGCGAGCATCTGCTCCATGAGCGTGGTGCCGGAGCGCGGGAAGCCGACGAGGAAGGCCGGGGACGGGAGCCCGTCGGGCCGGGGGGCGGGCCAGGCCGCGACGCGCTGGGGGGTGATGACCTCGCGGCACCGCTCGATGACGATGGTTGCGGCGGCCTTGTCGCGCTGGCGCGGGTCCATGATGGAGTAGAGGGCCTTCTGTCCCTGGGCGAAGGCCTCGAAGGCGCGGCGGTGATCGCCGAGGGCATCGAGCGCGAAGCCGAGTTCGACCGCGGCGCGGCCGAAGTCGCGGGCGTTCTGGCAGGTGGGGATGGTGCGCTCGAGGCGTTCCTTGGCGACTTCGTTGCGGTTGTCGCGGCGGTCGAGGCGGGCCATGAGGATGTTGGCCTCGGCGCTCCCGGGCGCGAGCGTGAGGGCCTGCTCGCAATAGGCGCGGGCCTTGGCGCGGTCGCTCATGCGCTCGGCGAGGAAGGCCAGGGACGAGAGCGCGGCGACGTGGTTGGGGTCGGTGCGCAGGATGGCCTCGAAGGCCTTGACCGCCCCGGGGTAGTCGCGGGCGTTGATGAGGGCGTTGCCGAGGTTGATGTAGGCCGGGAGGGCGTGGGGCGCGAGGCGGACGACGGCGGCGTACGCCTCGGCGGCCTCGTCGTAGCGCTTGAGGTTCATGAGCATGCCGCCGAACGCGTCGGGGAACTGGGGGTTCGCGGGGTCGGAGGCGATGCACTCGCGGAAGGTGGCGACGGCGTCGTCGGCGCGGCCCTGGCCGGCCCTGCAGAGGGCCAGGAGGTGAAGGGCCATGGCCCGGTCCTGGGGCGTGCGCGTCTGCGAGGCGACCCAGGAATAGATGGTTTCCGCCTCGGCGAGTTTGCCGCTCTTGTGCAGGCCGACGGCGTTTTCGAGCGAGCGTGCAAGGACGGACATGGGGGCCTTTCGACGTGGGGCCGCGGCGGCGTATCGCGGAGCGCGGGGCCGATGCTAGGGGTTGGCGGGAGGGCCAGCAAAGACCCCGGCGCCGCGGCGCGCGGAGGCGAAGACCTCGGCGTAGCGCGGCGCGACGGCGGCGGGGAGCCAGGGCTTCCCGGCGGTCTTGGCGCGGGCAGCGCACTGGTCATAGAAGGAGCGGCTGTCCCACAGGCGCTCGACGAGCGCCGCCCAGGGGGCGACATCGGCGGCGGCAAGGGCGGCGTGGGGGTCGCGGAGGAGCGCGGGGGGCAGAGGGAGGACGAAGCCTCCGGCGCCGGCGGTTTCGGGAAGAGCGCCGCGGGGCGAGACGATGGGCGGGATCCCGTTCACCAGCGATTCGCCGACGACGAGACCGGCGGTTTCCTCGACGATCGAGGGGGCGATGAGGGCGCGGGCGACGGCGAGAAAGTCGCGCGGTCGCGGGACGCGGCGGGCGAACTCGATGGAGGGGTGGCGGGCGAGGTCAACGCCGGCGGAGGCGGCTGCGCGGAGCACGTCGTCGGCCCCGCCGCGCGACTCGATGAGGAGGATGCGGATGTCGGGCCTCCGCTCGCCGAGCAGGTCGGCGAGGGCGATGAAGAGCATCAGGCCCTTCTCGGGGACGGGGTTGACGAAGACGAGGCGGTCGGGGGCGCGGTCGGCCGGGGGCACGAGCACGTCGCCGAGGACCATGGGCGGGAGGATCGGCGTGCACGCGATGCCGAGGCGCCGGCGGTAGACGTCGGCGGCGAACCTCGAGGGGGTGATGACCGCGTCGACGTGGTCGAAGGAGCGCGGGTTGTGGTAGGCGAGGTTCTGGAGCGCGAAGACGACGGCGGCGCCGGCGGCGCGAGCGGCGAGAGCGCGGCGCACCTCGCCCTGGCGCTCGCCGAAGAAGAAGAGCGCGTCCGGGCGGTGCTGGTCGAGGGTTCGGGCGAAGAGGCGCTCGAAGGCTTCCTCGTGGGTCGGCTCCCACGACCAGGCGTTGTGGGGGCCGGTGTCGAGGAGGCGGTACTCGGCGCCGCCGGGAGACAGGGCGGTGATCACGCGGGCCCCCGGCTGATCTTGAATATGGATTGAGAGGCCGGCCTCGCGGAGGAACTCGGGCGCGTCGAGGGGCTCGCGGGCCTCGGTGGCGGTGGTGGCGACGGCGACGACCCGGGAGGGCTCGTAGAGGGGCTTGCCGGAGCGGTTGGACGGGGGGGAGGCGAGCAGTTCGCACACCGTCCGCATGACGCGGGCGGCGCCGCTGGCGGGATCGTGCGGGCACTGGCTGAGCATCAGCAGCACGGTGCGCATCGAGCGCAAATGTAGCAGCGTGCCCGGGCTGGGGGCCTCAGGAGTGCTTGAGGGCCTCGACGATGGCGGCGATCATGGATTCGGGGACCTTGCCGGTCGGGGGCGGCGCATCCTGATGGAAGCACTCGCGGCCCAGGCGGACGGTCGCCTTGTAGGAATCGAGGAAGTTGACGCAGCACGGGCAGAGGCCGAGGTGCTTCTCGAACTGCGCCCGCTGCTCCTCGGGCAGGTCCCCGTCGATGTAGCGCATCAGAAAGTCGATCACTTCGCGGCAGGTCATGGGCGCAGGCTCTGGGTGGTGCGATCGATCTTGAGCGAAGGAGCGTGCGACGGCTCTCGGAAATGGGGATCCAGAAGGCCTCGGAGCGCGAGGCGGGCGCGGTGGAGCCGGGTCTTGACGGCGTTCTCCGTGATGTCGAGCGCGGCAGCGGCCTCCGCGGTGTCGAGCCCCTCGACGTCGCGGAGCAGGAGCACTTCGCGGTAACCGTCGGGCAGTTGCTCGAGCGCGCGGCGCACGACCGCCGCGGCCTCGCTGGCTTCGATGCCGCTCTCCCCCGCGCGGCGCCAGGGCTCCGCGGGTTTTGCGGCGTGGCCGTCGGCGATGAAGGTCGGGAGCAGTTCCTCGATCGAGGTTTCCGGTCGGCGGCGCTTGGTCCGGAGGCGCATCAGGCAGGCGTTGACCACGATGCGGTGGAGCCAGGTGTTGAGCCGCGACCGGGCGTCGAACCGGTCGATCGATTTGACCGCGGACAGCAGGGCGTCCTGGACCGCGTCCCAGGCGTCCTCGTCCTGGTCGAAGTAGCGCCGCGCGACGGCGAACATGCGCGGGCCGAACTGCTTGACGAGGCGCTCGCCGCCCACCGAGCGGACGACGGCGTCCGGATCGCGGAGCATGGCGACGATCACGCCGTCATCCGGCGCGGGATCCGGGACGGGGCCGGGAGCGATGGCGGGCGTCGTCGTTGTGTCGGACACGGCGAAAGTCTATCGGTGCGCTCGGGCGTGCGCGGGGTAGAGTGCCGCGATGGCCCCCCACGGACAGGACGAGGACGCCCCCGGAGAGATCGCGGAAGGCGCGCTGTGGCCGACGCGGGGCGCCGTCGCGCCGCGGAGCGATCCGGAGTCGCTGCGGATGGCGTCGGAGGCGTCGCGCCGGGAGAACTGGAAGCGCTGGGGCCCGTACCTCTCCGAGCGGCAATGGGGCACGGTGCGCGAGGACTACTCGCCGGACGGCGACTGCTGGGGGTATCTGCCGCACGACGACGCGCGGAGCCGCGCGTACCGGTGGGGTGAGGACGGCATCCTGGGCATCTGCGACCGGCAGTGCCGGCTGTGCTTCGCCGTGGCGCTGTGGAACGGGCGCGACCCGATCCTGAAGGAGCGGATGTTCGGCCTGACGAACCCCGAGGGGAACCACGGGGAGGACGTCAAGGAGCACTACTTCTTTCTGGATTCAACGCCGACGCACTCGTATCTGCGCGGCCTCTACAAGTACCCCCAGGCCGCGTTCCCCTACCGCCAACTGGTCGAGGAGAACGCGCGGCGGGGGAAGCAAGCCCGCGAGTACGAGATCGACGACACCGGGGTCTTCGACGGGGACCGCTACTTCGACGTCGAGGTCGAGTACGCCAAGGCCTCGCCGGAAGACATCCTGATCCGGATCACGGCCCACAACCGGGGCCCGGAGGCGGCGGCGCTGCACGTGCTTCCCACGCTGTGGTTCCGCAACATGTGGTCGTGGGGCGTGGAGCACGAGGAGGGCGACGGCAAGCCGGCGCTGCTGCAGATCGGGCCCGGCGCGGTCCGCGCGGAGCAGATGACGCTGGGGGAGTATCTCTGGCTGATCGATGGGGCCCCCGGTCCCGACGCCGGCGGGCGGGCGCCGGAACTCCTGTTCACCGAGAACGAGACCAATACGCAGCGCCTCTTCGGGTGGGAAGGCGGCGCCCGCTTCGTCAAGGATGCCTTCCACCGCCGTGTGATCCACGGCGAGCAAGGCGCGGTCAACCCCGAGCGCGCGGGGACGAAAGCGGCGGCGTGGCACGTGCTCATGGTTCCGGCCGGCGGAAGCGTGGCGGTGCGCTCGCGCCTCACGGCCGCGGCGGAGCAGATCGCGGAGCCCTTCGGCCCCGAGTTCGATCGCACGATCGCCGCGCGCCGCGCCGAGGCCGACCGCTTCTACGCCGAGTGCGGCCTGACGCCGAAGGACCCGGCCGGCGCGCTGGTGGCGCGGCAGGCGTACGCCGGCCTGCTGTGGAGCAAGCAGTTCTATCACTACGTGGTGGAGCAGTGGCTGGAGGGCGATCCGAAGCAGCCGCCGGCCCCGGAGCCGCGGCGTCGCGGGCGGAACGCGGAGTGGGGCCACCTCTTCAACCGCGACGTGATCTCGATGCCCGACACGTGGGAGTACCCGTGGTACGCGGCGTGGGACCTGGCCTTCCAGATGCTGCCCTTCGCGCGGATCGACCCCAGGTTCGCGAAGCAGCAGCTGGTGCTGTTCCTGCGCGAGTGGTACATGCACCCGAGCGGTGCGCTGCCGGCGTACGAGTTCGCCCTCGGCGACGCCAATCCCCCGGTGCACGCCTGGGCGTGCTGGCGGGTCTACAAGATGAGCGGCGCGGCGGGCAAGCGCGATCGCGTCTTCTTGGCCCGCTGCTTCCAGAAACTCGTGCTCAACTTCACCTGGTGGGTGAACCGCAAGGACCCCTGGGGCAAGAACATCTTCGCCGGCGGCTTCCTCGGGCTCGACAACATCGGCGTCTTCGACCGCTCCGCCGACCTGCGCGACGGCGAGAGCCTGGCCCAGGCCGACGGGACTGCGTGGATGGCCTTCTACTGCGGCACGATGCTCTCGATGGCCCTCGAACTCGCCCGCGACGACCGGGCCTACGAGGACATGGCGTCGAAGTTCTTCGAGCACTTCGTGGCCATCGCCGACGCCATGAACCATCTCGGCGGGGCGGGGCTCTGGAGCGAGGACGACGGGTTCTATCACGACGTGCTGCTCCGCGACGGGCGGGGCGAGCCGCTGAAGGTCCGCTCCATGGTCGGGCTGGTCCCCCTGCTCGCGGTCGAGGTGCTGGACGAGCACACCATCGCGAGGCTTCCCGGCTTCTCGCGGCGGATGCACTGGTTCTTGCAACACCGGCCCGACCTGGCGCGGCACATCGCGTACATGCAGACCGCCGCCGACGGCGCGGCGGGGACGCCGGCGTCTGGCCGCAGGCTGCTGGCGCTGCCCTCGCGCGAGCGGCTGGTGCGCGTGCTGCGCTACATGCTCGACGAGAACGAGTTCCTCTCGCCCCACGGCATCCGCTCGCTGTCGAGGGCCCACCGCGAGGGGCCGGGCGGAGCGCCGCTGGTGCACCGCTCGGGCGACCGCGAGTTCCGCGTGGCGTACGACCCGGCGGAGTCGACCTCGGCGATCTTCGGCGGCAACTCGAACTGGAGGGGGCCGATCTGGTTCCCCCTGAACTTCCTGCTCATCGAGGCGATGGAGCGGTACCACTACTTCTACGGCGAATCGCTGCGCGTGGAGTGCCCCACGGGGTCGGGCGTGATGATGACGCTGGGCGAAGTCGCGCGGCTGCTGAGGCGGCGGCTGTGCGGCCTGTTTCTCCCGGGCGAGGGCGGCGCGAGGCCCTGCGTCGCCGACCTCCCGAGGTTCGCCCGCGATCCGTTCTGGAAGGACCTGGTGCCGTTCCATGAGCACTTCTGCGGCGACACCGGCCGGGGCCTCGGCGCGAGCCACCAGACCGGGTGGACGGCGCTGGTGGCGTTGATGCTGGAGAAGCAGGACGAGGCGGGTCCCGCCGAGGCTCGATGAGGCGCCCGGGCGCGCAGAGAATAGCCCAGGGATCGGGCCCCTGGGCTCGCGCGCGGACGGAGATAGCCGGAGGTCAGCGGCTTACCGGCAGGTCACGCCGAAGTTGGTGAGGGCGGTGTTCAGGTCCTCGAGGTTGACCAGGCCGTTGCGGTTCAGGTCGCCGGGGATGCCGACGCCATTGCGGCCGAAGGTGTTGAGAATGGTGTTGAGATCGCTGAAGTCGACGCGCCTGTCGAAGTTGGCGTCGCCGGGGCACGCGGCGGGCGAGGGCAGGGACTGGGGGAGGTACATGGCCATGATCTGGCCGCCCTCGGCGAGCTCGCCGGCGATGGTGTAGTGGGCCTGCATGTCGAAGAGGAACCAGCCCGGGCCGATCTCGTCCCAGGCGTCGACGACGCCGGAGGTCTCCTCGTCGATGGTGAGGAAGCTGGCGCCGCCGGTCGCGAAGCGGGCGGCGTCGGGGATGCCGATCTCGAGCAGGCTGTCGTTGCCGACGCGGTAGAACCACTTGCGGCCGAGGCGGGGGTCGTTGCCGACGTCCTCCTCGATGACGATGTCGCCGAAGCGGGTGACGCAGATGTTGTCCATGCGGACGACGTTGGTCAGGCCGGTGGCGGAGACAAAGCCGCCGGCGAGGGTGCCGGCGAGGTTGGAGCCGTCGAAGAGCATGGAGACGACGCCCCCGGCGGCGGGGTTCGTGATGTCGTCGAACTGGATCTGCCAGAGGCGGGAGTTGTCGACGCCGACAGAGGCGTTGCCGGTGGTGACGAAATAGAAGCGGCCGGGGATGCTGGGATCCCAGGCGCCGTCTTCAGGGCGGGCCCACTTCATCTGCCCGGCGGCGTTGCCGTTGGCGCGGAGGGTGTTGCCCGGGATGGCGCGGACATCGCCGAAGTTCTGGAGCGTGAACCGCTCGGAGGTGCTGACGGCGCCGTTGCCGAGGATGTTGGTGAGCGTCTCGGAGGTCTGGCCGTTGACCAGCTTGAAGATGTAGAAATTGCCGCCGGTGAGGCCGGCGCGCTCGACGTCGTTGCCGGCGGCCTTCTTCTCGCCGACGTAGACGGAGATGAAGCCGGGGCTGCTGTCGTCGGTGCCGATGCAGACGGTCTTGAGCTGGGGGAACGGCGAGGCGAGGTTGTTCTCCCAGGAGTAGTCGCCGTGCTCGGGGAGCTCGAAGGAGTTGCCGGCATCCGGGCCGGTGACGACGTGCGCGAAGGGGCGGCCGAAGGAGCCGATCTCCTCGCCGTTCAGGAGGATGCGCTCATCCGTGCCGAACGCGCCGAAGCGGTAGGCGGACGGACGGGCGAGGTCGGAGGAGCAGAAGCGGCCGAAGCCGTTGAAGGGCGAGGCCGCGGCGGTGTACGCGCCGGTGGTGCTGCTGTAGATGGGCATCTGCGCGGAGGAGTTGAAGACGGAGTAGCCGGTGGGGTTGGAGCCGAAGCCGGTGTTCCAGAGGGCGACGCTCCTCATGAGGTCCTCGCCGCCGGAGACGGAGAGGAAGGTCGGGGTGCCGACCTCGCGGTTGATGCGCCACTTGGAGACCAGGGCGCCGCGGCTGCCGTGGCGGCGGGCGACGCCGCTGGTGTTGCCGAGTTCGTGGTTGGAGAGAACGGTGAAGGTGCTGGCGCTGTCCTCGCCGGGGATGCCGAGGGCGCCCAGGCCGTCGGGGATGCCGACGAGGCGATAGGAGTTGGCGACGCCGGTGCCGAGGTTGGTGTAGGTCTCGTCGGGCGTGGACGAGCCGTTGCCGTTGCTGATGACGGAGTAGATGACGACGCCGGAGGTCGGGTCGGAGGGGACCATGTAGGGGGTCTGGGCGGTGCTGGGGCCCTTGATTTGCGCGGTGGCCGCGGCTCCGATGGCAAGACCGGCGATCGCCAGGAGAGAGGTCGTACGCATGCGTGGGGTCTCCTTCTGAAGTGACGACGATCAGCCCACGCGACATCGACCGCGTACGCGCGCACCACAGCGGCCGCGACTCGCCACGCGTTCGGGATCTGCATGGGCCGTGCTCTTTCCCCGAGAGGAACCTCCCGAGGGTACAGCCTTATAGCCACGGCCCTCTCGCGAAGGTAGATCCCTTGCGCTAAGAGCACGCCAACTCATCCGGCGTGCGGACTCCCCCCAAGGCCCAGCGCCGGATCGCCGCTGCGGAGAAGGCGTCTGCGGGACTACTCGCGGCCGACGCCCGGGAGATCCTTGGTGAGCGAGCGCAGCCTCTGCCGCTGCTCCTCGGTGACCAGTTGCGCGGGGAGGCCCGAGATCCGGGCGTCCAACCGGTCCGCATAGGACAGGTTGCGCTCGCTCTCGCGGGGCGGGCCGAACAGCAGGCCGGCGATCATGTCGGCCCTGTCGGGCGGGACGGACAGCGCCTCCGCGATCTTCGCCTTGAGCCGCGCGCGGCGGTCGGCCGTGTCGGAGGCTGGAAGGGGCTTCTCGGCGACGGCGGGCGGGGCCCCGACGGCGGGCGCGCCCGGGGAGGCGCCCTGCTTCTTCTTGCGCAGTTCGTCGAGGCGCTTCTCGGCGCGCTGCTGCGCCATCTCATCCTCGGCCTTCTTCACCTGCGCGCGAATGTGCCCGCGTTGCGGCTCGGTCAGCACATCCCAGATTCTCGCCTCGTAGGTCGCGGGGTCGGGCCTCGCCTGATCGAGGCGCTGCAGCCGCTGCATCATCTCGTCACGCTCCGCCTGGGCCACCGGATCGTCGGGAGACGTGGCGGCCGGGGAGACCGGGGACACCGGGGCGGCGCCCTTCTTGGGCGACGCGTTCTGCCGGTCGCGCAGGTCGCGAACTCGCTTGAGGTCGTCGGCGTTGTCACGGCGGAACTCCTCGACCTTGGCCTGGAGTTCGCGGGCGATCGCGTCGACTCTCTGGCGCTGCTCGTCGCTGAGCCTCAGGACGGGAGGGGTCTCCGCCGCGCTCATTCCGTTGACCAACTTGAGCAGTGTGTCGTACCGGGCGCGGGCGCGCTCGGGGCCCCCGCCGCGCTGATCCGCGCCGAACGAGCCGCCGCCCCCCGGGATGTCGCGGTCGCTGACGCTCGGCCCCTTGAGCGCGTCGGAGGGGGACTGATCCTTGGAGGTCTGCGCCGCGGCAGAGGAGGCAAGGCTGGCCGCGAGCACGATGACGGGAAGCGGCGATCGGCGCACGCGGGTGACCTCCGGCGGGGCGCTGGCGCCCGGCGACGAACAACGACGATGCTCCGAGGCGGATTGCAAAGCCCGTTTCTCGGGCCCCGAAGGGGGCTGTCGAATCCTATCCTCGGCTTTCCGACCGACCGACTCCCGGAGACCCCATGGCACTGACCAAGGACGGCATAGTGGACGCCCTTCGCCGCGTGAACGACCCGGAGTTGCACCGCGACATCGTGAGCCTCGGGGCGGTGCGGCAGGCCTCGATCTGCGACGGGCACGCGATGGTCAGGCTGAGCGTGTCAACGCGCGACCCGGCGGCTCGGGAGCGGATGAAGCGAGACGCCGAGACGGCGATCCGGGCGGCGGCGATCGCCGCCGGCGAGAGGCTCAAGCAGGTGGACATCGATTTCGCGGATGCGGCCGCAGGTCGTCCGCCGGCGCCGGACGGCGGGGCGCCCGCCAAGCCTCGACAACCGGGCGGAGCGCTGCCCGGGGTGCGGCACATCATCGCTGTGGGCGCGGGCAAGGGGGGCGTAGGCAAGTCGACGATCGCCCTGAACCTGGCGGTGGCGCTGTCCCGCGCCGGACATGCCGTGGGCCTGCTCGACGGGGATATCTACGGCCCCTCGGTCCCGACGCTGCTGGGGCTCGACCAGTTCGAGCAGCAGGTGGTCGGGAACATGCTCCAGCCGTTCTACGTGCACGGCGTGAAGGCGGTGACGATCGGGAAACTCATCGACCCGGACAAGCCGCTGATCTGGCGCGGGCCGATGGCGCACGGCGCGTTCAGCCAACTGGTGAACCAGACGCAGTGGGGCGAACTGGACTACCTGATCATCGACCTGCCTCCGGGGACGGGGGACGTGCCGCTGACCATGGCGCAGCTGCTGAGCCTGACGGGCGCGGTGATCGTGTGCACGCCGCAGAAGGTTGCGCAGGACGACGCGGTGCGTGCGGCGAAGATGTTCCAGCAGCTGGGGATAGCGGTTCTGGGGGTGGTCGAGAACATGTCCTACTTTGTGGGGGATGACGGGAAGGAGTACGACCTGTTCGGGAGGGGCGGGGCGGAGCAGATGGCGCAGAGGCTCGGCGTGCCGTACCTGGGGGGCGTGCCGATCTCGATGGCGCTGCGGCGGAACTCCGACGAGGGCGACCCGAGCGCGAACTTTTCCGCGGAGGCTGGCAACGCCCGGCTGAAGGCTGCGCTCGAAGAGGTTGCCCGGCAGGTGGGGGCGCAGGCGGCGCTGGCGTCGACGCGGGCGGGCATTCCCGCGGGCGGCGCGCGGCCCGAACTCACCATTTCCTGACCGAACGCGGCTTGCATTCCGGCGAGCGCCCGGAGGGCGGGAGCGGCGGAATGCCCGGCGGTACGCTGGCCTCACACCGCGACGCGGAGGAGCGTCGCGGGCGCGATGCGCGCCGCGTGCCGCGCGCCGACTGGTTTCCGCTCGGGAGCAATGCGATGGCCAAGAAGACCTCGAAGAAGCAGACCGCGAAGAAGGCCTCCGGCCGCAGGCCCGGCCCCGCGGCAAGCAAGCCCAAGCCGGTGAAGACCGGCTCCGGCGCAGCGCCGGCGGAGGTGGGCCGCGAACTGGTGGCGCTGTTCAGCGCCCGCGACGACGCCGGGGTCATGAAGCGTCTCTGGTCGCCCTCGATCGAGAGCATCGAGGGGGCGGGGGTCGGGCTGATGTGGAAGGGGAAGGCGGCGTGCGCGCTGAAGAGCGAGGAGTGGGCCGCTCGGCACAAGGTGCACGCGGCGAGCGCCGAGGGTCTGTATGTCGGCGCGACCGGGTTCGCGGTGCGGTTCCGCATGGACGTCGAGACGCTGGCCACGGGCAAGCGCGAAACCATGGAGGAGGTCGGCGTCTACACCGTGAAGAACGGCAAGATCATCCGCGAAGAGTTCATGTACAGCGCGTGATCGGACGTCGGTGATTGTTCCGCCGCTCTCTCCGCGGGTCTCCGCCCGGTGACGGCCGAGAACGGCCGGAAATCCCGGCGGAACGGCGGCTCTCGGACGCTCGCGGTGAACATGGTGAAGAGCCGCGGCCCGGCCCGCGGCCTTTTTCTTGCGCGACGTTGACTCGCCGCCGCCGTGGGGCATGTTGCATGTGCGAGGCGGCGAACGTGCACGCCCCGCACGCAAGGAGCAGCGCCTCACGCCGCAAGGATCTGCGGCGGATTCGGGGCCGGGAGAGAGAACATGAAGAGCATGACCAATTCTGTGGCTGTCGCCGTTGCCGCGCTCGCGTCGGGCGCCTCGGCCTTCGCCGGCACCGTGAACCTGCAGTTCGTGTCCTCCGGACTCAACCAGGCGGTGCAGGTGCAGGACACCGTCCGCGGCGTCAACAGCTACGTCGCGGCGGGACAACTCAAGTGGAAGGTGCTGGCCGGCGGCACCGACGCCCGCTTCGCCGTCAACAGCAGCGTCACCACCTACTGCACCGACCTCACCCAGTACGTCGGCAACGGGATCCTGACCATGACCGGCGTGGAGAACGCCCCGCGCCCCGGCGCCGGCATGGGCGCCGACCGCGCCAACATGATCCGGTCGCTCTACGCCGCGGCGTTCGACCTTTCTTCGGCCTCGTCGGTCAACGCCGCCGCGTTCCAGCTGGCCATCTGGGAGATTGCCAACGAGTCGACGGTCGACTTCAGCGCCGGCAACCGGGGTCTCTCGGGCCTCGACCTGAACACGGGCACCCTGAAGGCGACTGCCAACGCCGCGGTGTGCAACCAGGCCAACACCTTCCTCGACGCGGCCTACACCTCGTTCCGCAATGCCACCTCGTTCGGCTCGAACATCGAGGCCGGCGTCAGCGAGACCCAGCAGGACCAGATCTTCCTCATCCCGCTGCCCGGCCCGGGCGCGATGGCCTTCGCGGGCCTGACCGTGGTGGCGGGCGTCCGTCGCCGCCGCTGAGGACAGCGACTCGGCGCCGCCTCGGGCTCGCACTTCCCGCCGCCCTCACGCGGCAATCGGGACGTCGGATCCACCCTGGCACACGGGACTCACCCCGGACGGCGAGCATCGCGCTCGCCGTTTTTCCTTGGAGGGCGGCCGCCGGACACCGGACCGCACCTGCCCGAGCGGGCTGATGTCCATGCAGCCACGGGCGAGGGAGTATCGCCTGGCGGCACGCTCCGGGGCTAGCGACACCAAGACAGGGGGAGATCGTGCTCAAACCCAGGTAAAAACCCTAGAACGACCACTCCCCTTCTGATCTTTCCAGACAAACTACCCAGATTGACAGCGAAAACCCCCCTGCTGGCGTCCTCGGAGCATGAAGTTTCGTTCAAGAGACCTCCGAATCGGTGGTTATTTGGGATCTGACGGTTGGAAATCCCGCTCCGATAGGACATAATGAGGTTGTCCCCATTGAGGGGGATTCATTTCGAGGAGAGTCCGTGTGCCCGCGCTCGTGGGACCGCGGAGGCACGGAACAGCCGGTCGCCGGCTAGAAGAGGATGTGTGAACATGTCGATTCGTCAGATCTCTGCGGTTGCTGCCGTCGCCGGTCTTGCCGCCATGGCCAGCGCTGACACCGTGAACATGAAGTTCCTGGGCACCAACCTTGGTCGCAGCGTCAAGATCACGCTCAACGGCAACTCATCCGACGTGTTCGCCGGCCAGCTGCTGCACCAGTTCAGCGGCGGCTCCGGCACGGTCGGCTCGCAGCTCAACGGCGTCCAGACCACCTTCTGCACCGACCTGACCCAGTTCGTCAACACGAACTTCCAGTCGTACAACGTCGTCGGCGTCGAGAGCGTGCCGAATCCCGGCACCGCGATCGGCCAGGCCAAGGCCGACATGATCCGCGACATCTACGGCTCGGCCAACGGCCTGCAGTTCGCCACCGGCAACAACAACGCCAACAACGACTTCGCGGCCGCCTTCCAGATGGCCATCTGGTCGATCGTCTACAACGGGTCGGTGACCCTCAACGGCCCGGCGCTGACCCTCAAGAACACCAACGGCACGGCCATCACCGGCAGCCTGCTGACCGCCTTCAACAACGTCGCCACCTACGTCGGCTCCGGCCTGCGGAACGGCGGCGTCGTGTACGGCGTCACCAGCGGCACTTTCCAGGATCAGCTGGTCGTGGTTCCGATGCCCGCCCCGGCCTTCGCCGCCGGCGCCGGCCTGCTCGCGGTCGCCGGCTTCCGCCGCCGCCGCTAAGCGGTCGCAAGCAAACGTGATCACCTCGGCGGGCCCGCGCACAGCGCGGGCCCGCTTTCCTTTGCGGCGCCGCAGCGCTTACCGCTCCGGGAGCAGCGGCAGGCCGTTCTCGGGAGCGGCGAGGCGGGGCGCTTCCGTCACCGGCTCGAGGGGCTCCACCTGCTTGCCGGCGCGGACGATCTGCATCTCGCCGATGCGCCGCGCCGCTGGCGCCACGCGCGACTCCATGCTGCCCACCGCATCGTTGAACGACGCGACGGCCTTCTTGAGCCCGGCCCCAACCTTGCCCAGGTGCTCGAGCATGGTGGCGACGCGGTCGTGGAGTTCCTTGCCCGCGTCGAGCACGGCCTTGGCGTCCTGCTCGATCGACGCCTGTGCCCAGCCGAAGGACACCGCCTTGAGCAGGGCGATCAGCGTCGCCGGGGTGGTGATGACCACACTCTTGGCGGCGGCGTGCTCGATGAGGTCGGGCTGCAGGCGCAGGGCGGCTGAGAGAAAGTGATCGCCGGGCACGAACATGACGGTGAACTCGGGGGCGCCTTCGATCTTCGACTGGTACGCCTTGGCCGCCAGCTCGTCGACGCGGTCGCGCACCTGCCTGGCGTGGGCGGCCTCGCGCTCGGCGCGGCGCTCGTCGGTGTCGGCCTCGACCGCCTCGATGTACGCGTGCAGGGGGCACTTGGCGTCGACGACAACCACGCGGCCTCCGGGCAGATGGATGAGCATGTCCGGGCGATGAGCGCCGCCCTCGCCCAGGGATTCCTGCTCGGCGAAGTCGCAGTGGTCGCTCATGCCGGCGACCTCAACGACGCGGCGGAGGGTGAGCTCGCCCCAGCGGCCACGAACCTGCGGGGCCTTGAGCGCCTGGGCCAGCTTTGCCGCCTCGGTCTGCACGCGGCGGGTCTCGCCGGCGAGCGACTCGATCTGGGCGCGGAAGGATGCTTCCGCGGCGGCGTGCGAGGTCTGCATCTCTTCGAGCCGCTTGCCGGTGCGGTCGAGCGTTTCGCGCACGGGCTTGACCAATTCGTCGACCGCTCTCACCCGGGCGGCGAGATCGCCCTCGGCCTTGAGGTGGTGCTTCTGGAGCGATTCCGACGCCATGCGAAGGAGCGACTGCTGGGAATCGTCGAGGGCTTTGCCCGCCAGCGCGGCGAAGGTGTTCTCGAACTGGGCGATGAGTTCCTGGCGCTGCGCGTCGAGGCGGCGCGGCTCGTCGTCGAGCCGCTGCTGCAGACCATCGGCGCGGGCGCGGGCGGCGGCGGCTTCCGCGGCAAGGGACGACGCCCGGGCTCCCGCGTCGCCGAGTTGGGCGGAGAGAGCGCGGAGCGACGCGTCGCGCTCCGCGAGCGAGGTGCGCAAGGAACGCCGATCCGCCAGGAGAAACGCGACGGCGGCGGCAAGGACGGCGGTGGCAAGGCCCAGAACAATCGCCCACGGATCCATAGACTGATTCTAACAAAGGCCGATAAAAGACGGCGCCGAGGCAAGGAACGTCGCGCAAGCGAGGTCCGAGAACCATTCATCTCCCCTGATGACGGGTGATTTTTCTGCCTTGATTGTCAACCGTCGGTTCGCGGCGCGGTACACGATCCCGATGCACCAGCGAGTTCCCGTCTTGCACATCGCGGAGCCCGAGCGTTGGGCGGTGCTGATGTCGCCGGTTCGGATCGAGATCGCCGAGATGATGCGCTGCCTCGGGCCGAGCACGGTCGCGGAGATCGCGCGGAGCCTCGACCGGCCGGCCGACACGCTGTATCGGCACCTCGACTTGCTGGAGCAGGCGGGTTTCGTGGTGACGGTGGGGACGCGCAAGCAGGGCCGGCACGCGCACCGCGTGCTCGACCTGACGGCCGACGACTTCGCGCCCGGGTTCACGAGCGCCGGCGGGGCGGCCAGGAACGACGCGATCGTGACCATGGCCGAGTCGGCGACGAGAGCGGCGTTCGTCGCGGTGCGGGATTCCGCCGCCGCGGGCCGCCTGCACTGGGACGAGGCCTCGGCCAACCTGGCGGTGCGCTACGAACTGGGATGGCTGACGCCGGAGCGAGTCGCCGAGGCCCGCGGGCTGGTGGCGCGCCTGAAGCAGATCATGGATGAGAGCAAGCGCTCGCGCCAGGGAACGCTGTACCTCGCGGTCGCGGTCTTGGCGCCGGTGACGCGGAAGAATAAGCCTCGGCGCGGCGCATCCCGGCGGCAATCGTCGCCCGCTTCGGCCCGTCACGCGGACCCCCCGAGGGCGGGATCCCCGGCGCTCGCCGCCGACGCGTTGCCCCGCCTGAACCCGGCATAACTCACCAGGAGCGCCCGATGAACACCCGCCCGCTTGCCCTGCTTCTGCTCGCCTGCGAGGGCGAGTTGCTGGCCCCCGCGCCGCTCGCCGCTTCTGCGCGGCCCGGCAAGATCGTCGCCAGGACCGCCGACGACCTGCCGGCCGGTTTGTGATCAACCCGAAGAAGACCATCGCCGCGCTCGGTGTACGCTGAAACCTTGCCCCCGAGCATCTCTCTGACCGATCAGGAACCCAAGATGCGCGCCCACTCTCGCTCTTCCCTCGTGCTTGCCGCATCGATCGCGGCGCTGTCGCCCTCGTTCGCCGCGCCCGAATTTCCGAAGGATTGGATCGGGCGGTGGAAGGGTGATGTGGAGGTGCTCGGTGGAAGGGCGGGCGCTCCGGCCTTCACCATGGAGGTTCTGATCGCCCCGACGGAGAAACCCGACCGGTTCACATGGACCGTCATCTACACGGCGGCGAGCGGCAGGCAGGAGCGGCCCTACACGCTGGTGGTCAGGGACGCGGAACAGGGGCTGTACGACATCGACGAGAACAACGGCATCGTGCTCCCCGCGCGGCTGCTGGGCGGCACGCTGCTGTCAACCTTCTCCGTGATGGGCGCGCGGATCGAAACCCGGGAGCGGCTCGTGCGCGCCGGCGGCGAGGATCGGATCGAGTTCGAGCTCACGTCGATCGACGAGTCAAAGGGCGGCAAGACCGGGGGTCAGGGCGATGCGCCCGATGTGACGGTGTGGACGACGCAGACAATGCAAAGAGCGTCGCTGCGGCGCGTCGACGGCGGCACGGACAAGCAGGAGGGGGCCGCGGGAGCGCTCGCGAAGGGCGAAAAGCCGGTGGAGAAACCCGGCGCATCGGCGGGCCGCGATTCGCTCCCCTCGTCCTCCGCCGCGTGGACGAAGTTCACCACCGAGAAGTACCCGGGCAAGCAGGACGACGTGTTCTTTGTCTCGCCCACCACGGGGTGGTACGTCAACGGCGCCGGGAAGATCTTCAAGACCACGGACGCCGGGGCGACGTGGTCGATGCAGGTTCACAAGCCGGGAACCTACTTCCGGTGCGTCGCGTTCCTCGACGAGAAGACCGGCTTCGCCGGCAACATCGGGCCGGGCTACTTCCCAAATGTCAGCGACGAGACGCCGCTCTACCGTACGGACGACGGCGGCGCGACGTGGGCGCCGGCGACGGGGATCGAGGGCCCGCCCATCGTCGGGCTGTGCGCGCTGGAGGTGGTGCGAACGAAGTTCGTCAACGCGGGCAACCTTGGCGAGAAGCCGCTGCTCTTCGGCGTGGGGCGTGTCGGGGGCCCGACCGCGGCGATCGCCTCGGACGATCTGGGCAGGACCTGGCGAAGGCTGGCGCTGCCGCCGTCGTGCGCCATGGCGTTCGACGTCCACTTCTTCGACGCGAGCCACGGGGTGATCGCGTCGGCGACCAGCGCGAACGTGGAGGAATCAAGGGCGCTGATCCTGACCACGGATGACGGAGGCGTGACCTGGCGCGAGGCGTACACGGGAGCGAGACCCTTCGAACTGACCTGGAAGATCGCGTTCCCGACCCGCAACGTCGGGTACGTCACGATCCAGTCGTACAACCCGGATCCGAAGGCCTCGGCGCGGTTCGTCGCCAAGACCACCGACGGCGGGAAGACCTGGAAGGAGGTCCCGCTCATCGACGATCCCAAGGTCCGGCAGTTCGGAGTCGCGTTCGTCGACGAGGAGCGGGGCTGGATCGGGGCCATGCCCGGCGGATTCGAGACGGTTGACGGGGGAAAGACCTGGATGAAGGCGGACTTCGGCAACGCGGTCAACAAGATCCGCGTGCTCCGCGACGGCGGCGCGACGCACCTGCACGCCATCGGGGTGGACGTCTCGACCCTCAGGCTCCCGGATGACAAACGCTGAGTTCCGCGGCGTCCAAGCGCGCCGCGTGCGCGCGCCGATAGGGTGGAGGCATGGCCCCGCCTCTGGATCCACGCCGATCGGACGCGGAGCGCCGCCTGACCGCCCTGGCCCGGTCCGCCGCGGACGGCGATGACGCCGCCTTCGCGGCGCTGCACGCCAGGTTCTCGCGGGGGCTGGCGCGGCACTTCGAGCGCAAGTTGGCGGCGCTGGGCGCTCGCGACGCGGCGCCCTCGGACGCCGACGATCTCGCGCAGAAGACATGGGTGGCCTTCTGGCAAGCCCAGCGGGCCGGAAAGTACGACCCGGCGAGGTCGGCGGTGTCGACGTTCCTCTACGCCGTGGCCCACATCGTGTGGCTGCGGCACGGCCGCGAGCGGGCCAGGCGGGCGCCGGCATCGATCGAGTGCGCCGACGAGGCGGCGCTTCCTTCGCTTGGGGTCTCGGATGAGGCGGGGCTGGCGGAACTGATCGAGGCGGCGCGGCTCCTGCTTTCCGGGGGCGCGCCAGGGCTGACGGACACCGACCGCGAGGCGCTCCGGGCGATCGCGGAAAGCCAGTCCGATCGGGACCTTGCGGCGCGCAGCGGTGCGTCGGCCAGCACCGCCCACGAGCGCAAGAAGGCGGCTCTGCGGCGGCTCGCCCAGGCGCTCGAGAAACGAGGATTCGGGCCGTTCTCGGACGATCCGCCCCGAGCGCCGGGGCCGCGGGACGCGAAGAACTAGGCACACAGTGGACGACCGCACGCTCAACTCCCTGGTCCGCCTCGCGCACGAAGCCCGCGCTCTCGAGCGCGATCTGCTCGTCGACAGCGCAGTGCACGAGGGCGGCGCCGGGCGGCGGTCCCCGGGGCGTCGCCTGCTTTCAAACGCGGCCCTTGTCGTCGGTGTGCTGGCCTGTCTGGCAATGGTCGGCATGCTGGCCGGCTGGCCGCTCGGGGCGACATCGCGGCGGCCGCCGGCGCACGCGGCGCCCCAGGCCGCCCGTCAAGGCCGCCAAGCTGCCAGATCGTCGGCCGCGGCGCGAGCGGATGCCGCGCCCGAGCGCGAATCGATGGTCATCGCGCTCTACCGCACCGACGGCGGGAAGGAGCGCCCGTGCCGGGATTGCTGGGGGCTGGCGCGCTGGACGCCGCAATGGGCCCGCGGGTGCGACGTGACCACGATCGGTCGGGACGAACTGCTCGCGACGGTGCGGCGTTCCGGCGTGGGGGCGGCCGGGCAGGTGGTCCTTGTCGGCCTCAGCGGCCCGGCGGCGGACCTCCCTGTCTCGGACGACCAGGCGCGGCAGGCGGCGCTCTGCCTGCTCGAATCCCCGGCGCACGAGTGCGTCGCCTCGGCCGTCGACGTCCGCGTCCACGCGTGGCCCTGAGCCGGTCGGCGGCAAGATGAAGCGCAGCCCGCGCCGCGCTTTGTCTGCCTCCCGGCCCGGGGCTCTTGCTCAGCCTACGCGGGCGCCGTCCTGACGCTGCGCACATGGAGCCCGGGCATGACCAGCGACCGCACACCCGCCGCCGACGCGTCACACAACGATGGGAGCAGGCCCCCGCCAGCGGCGGGCGGAGCCGGCGCGGACTCGCCCGGAGCCGACGACCGGGGCGTGCCGGGCCGGGCGTGACGGTGGATGGTTGCCACGGCGGCTCAGCGATACGCGCCGAGATGATTGCAGTCGACCCGCTCGATCCTGCGCCAGGTCCCTCTGCATCCGACCAGGACCCGCGCGGCTCGAGAGGCCGGGCCGCTGCGCGCAACCGCCCGGCAGGATTGATCGCATACCTCTTCAGGCCATGCCCCCCGAAGGACTCGAACACCTCGCGGATCCGGCGAGAAACCCGCGGATTACCGGTTCAGGCAGCAGCAAATCCGGCAACACTCACGATGGCGATGGCCGGGGGATGACTCCGGCCGCCGATGGCGATCCCGAACTGCTCGGCGCGGTGGCGGCATGGTCGGACCTGCCCCCGGCGGGGCGAGCGGGCATCGTGGCGATGCTGAGGGCGGCGGCCGGGCGAGCAGCGCTCGGGCGCTGACCGGGTGCTCTGATCGTCTGTTGTTCGGTTGCCGCGGGAGGCTGAGCCCTGCATCGACGGTCAGGAGCACCCGCTGCCGTACATGCTCAGCAGCGCGATGAGGTCCTCGGTGTTGATCTCGCCGTCGCCGTTCAGGTCGTACAGCGGGTCCCAGTTGGCGGAGTTCGGCGTTGAGGGAATCGCCGCGAGCAGAACGTTAAGGTCGATGAAGTTCACGCACGACGGCGCGGCGGTCCCTCGGACGATGTACGCCACGCCGACCGGGTTCGGCGGGCTGAAGGGAAAGATGTGCGATTCGCCCAGCGTCGCCCACGCCGAGCCTCCGGGCGCGGGGCGGAGTTGCACGGCGCTCTCGTTCGCGCTCTTCACGCGCGCGGGCTTCACGGTGGCGAGGAACGCCTGGCCGCCGGCCTGCGCCGGGCTCAGCCCCACGTCGAGCCAATAGACGCCCGGGCCAAGCGCCACGCTGGGGAGCGAGAAGTCGACACGCCAGAGCGAGCGTGAGAGGTCGGCGCCGGCGCCGGGAGGCAGCCCCGAGGTGTTGAAGATGCGGTAGAGGTTCATCCGTGTCGGCGAAGCAAGGCGGTTGGTGGTCGTGTCCCCGAACACCACCGTGCTGTTCGCCGCGCCGGGACGCCCGCGCCAGACGCTGATCGTGCCCGACGCGAAGGGCGGCGCCGCCCCGGCGCCCGGCTGATACGCGTAGAACGAGATCGTGCTGACCGTCCAGCGGCTGCCCGGCGGAACGATCAGCGTGTCCGCCACGCGGAACGACGCGAACGGCGCCTCAGGGTGGGCCGCGACTCCCGCCAGCGCCGCCGCGTTGCCGCCGATGTCGGAGGGCATCTCGCTCCATTGAGCCCCCGCCGGAGCAGCGGCGCCGCTGGCTGTCGTCGCGCCCGTCGCCAGCCCCGGGTTCGATGGCGTCTCGCTCCCCTGGCTCACCAGGTCGTTCGCCCGCGTGGGCGCCGAGATCGCCGCGAGGGCGACGGCAAGAAGCGGGAGTCTGCGTGCTGCGTGCCGCATTGCGATGCTCCTGAAGGACTCTGCCGCGGGCAGACACTCAGCCCGTGCGGACGATGTTGTGGAACACGGGCGTGTGGGCCGGGAACACGGCGTCGAGGCCGCCCGGGTTGCCCAGACGCCGCGCGATGATCTCGGCGAGCACATCGCGGTAGTCGGTCGTCACCTGGACGTCGCCGTCGTCCAGTTGCTCGTCGCGCAGGCCCGGCCAGGCCGCGAGCACGCGCCCGCCGATGACCTGGTGCCCCAGCACCAGCATCGCGTTCCCGTGGCCGTGATCCGTCCCTCGGTCGCCGTTCTCCTCCGCCCGGCGCCCGAACTCGGACATGACGACCAGCACGATGCGCTGCGGCTGAGCGGAGAGGACCATGTCGGCGTAGAACGCGGCGATCGCGGTCGAGAGTTCCTGCATGCTCCCGAACATGTCCCCTCCGGCGAACGGGCCCTGCATCGTGTGCGTGTCCCACCCGCCGTAGTCCATCGCCACCGCCTCGACCCCGACCTGCGCCTTGATCAGCGCCGCCGCCACGCGCAGCGCCTGGTGAAGCCCGCTGTCCGGGTTGTACACGGCTCCCGGAGCGGGCGTGTAGCCGGCGAAGTCGATCCGCCCGAGCGTGTCGAGCGTCTGCAGCGTGGCGATCGCCGACACGCTCAGCGGGTCGAGTCGCCCCGCGTAGGCGCTCTGCAACGCCGAGCGACGCTGCGGCTCGGTCGTCGGATCGCCGTCCAGCGTCTGCTTCGACGCGTCGTTGATCGGCAGCGTCCGAGGCCCGCCGGCCAGCGTCAGCTGGATCGCATCGCTGATCGCCATCGCGCGCAGCGGCGCCCCGGGATCGAGCGGGTCCACCGTCGCCAGGTGCCGACCGAGCCAGCCCGTGAACAGCAGCGGGTCGTCAGGCCGGCCCACCTCCATGATCCGCTGCGCGTCGAAGTGCGAGCGCGATGGGTCGGTCGAGCCGGCGGCGTGCAGGAACAGCAGGTGGCCGTTCTGATACGCCGGCGCCAGCGCTTGCATCGCACGGGCCAGGCCGAAGAAACCATCGAGGTTCACCGCTCGCTCCTCCGCCGGGCGCGTGGTGTCGTCCGGATGGGCGAAGCCGATGGTCGGGCGGATCAGCGGGTAGGTCTGATCGGCGAAGGGCGGCACGAGCGTCAGGCCGTCGGCCCCGCCATGGAGAAAGATCTGCAGGATCACGTCGCGCGCCCGCGGGTCGTACGCCCGGGCGAACGACACGCGAGGCAGCCACGCGGGGGCCGACGCCAACGCCGCCGCGGCCGCGCCGGATGTCCGCAGGAACCCGCGCCGACTCATCCGCGCATACTCACCGCAGCACGCCGCGTGGCCCGGGCTGATCATGGACGATCGCATGAGGGTGGCTCCGCGGTCGCGCGGCGGCGCGGTGCGCCCGCCGCCGACCCGATGGGGTCAGTACGTCTGGAACACGGGGAAACTCAGGGCAAGACCGATCGCTTCGGCGCGCCGGTCGGGGCTGGACGGGTCCGCCGACAAGTACGACGTGAGCAACGCCAACTGCGCCGGCGGCATCGCCCCCGCGAAGATCGCGGTGTTGATCCTGCCCGCCAGCGCCGCGGCGGTGGTCGCGCTGCCGAACAACGCCGCGAAGTCGGTCTGCACGTTCGTGAACAGGCCCGAGGTCAGGTCCGCCGCGAAGTTCCACCGCGGCAGCACGAGCCCCGACCAGTACGTCGAACTGTCCGGGTAGCCGTTGGGCGGATGCCAGCCGAACGGCTCGTTGCCCATCGTGTCCGCGGCAGACAGCATGTCACCCCAATCGCCGATCTGGGTCGCCAGCAGCCGCAACGCGGACACGATGTAATGGAACGGCCGCTTGACCCGCGCGGGCGCGTCGTACAGGTTCGCCGGCGTCAGCAGCGACCGAAGCACCGCCCTGATGTCGCCGCCGGTCTGCGCGAACACCGTTGCGGCGGCGGCCACCGCGCCGGGAGGCGGCGCGTCCGAAAGAAACCGCCGCGCCAGCTTGGTCGCGATGAACTTCGCGCACGCCGGCCTCGATGACAGGATGCTCAGCGCCTGCTCCCCGTCCTCGATCCCGCGCCCCGCGGGCATGCTCACGCCCAGGAACGTCTTCGGGTCCGTGTCGTGCTGCGTCTCATCGAAGAAGAACGTGCCCGCCACCGGGAAGGTCGACGGCGTGCTCGGGTCGTAGCCGATCCAGCCCCACCCGGTCAACGCCCTGGCCAGGGCGACGATGTCGTCGTGCGTGTACCCGCCCGCCGGGCTCAGCGCGTGCAACTCCATGATCTCTCGTGCGTAATTCTCGTTGATCGCGCCCGCGACGCTCCGGTCGTTGTTCAGGTAGTTCAGCATCGCCGGGCTGTAGGCGCTGGCGCGGAGCAGCGCCGGGAACATCCTCATCGCGTTCGCGCGGATCACGTCGCGCTGGTCGACGGGCTTGAGCAGCCGCAGGTCGCCGTCGTCGAGCGGGACGTTCAGGTGGTCCGTCCAGAACTCGACCATGCGCTCCAGCAACTGCCGCTTGCTGAACACCGCGCGGATGAAGACCGACCGCACCTGCTCGTCGACCACGCGGTTGCCGAAGTTGTCCGGGTCGGCCGCGTTGCCGGCGTACAACTGCGGCGCCGTCATCGTCAGCGTCGTCAGCGGCGCCAGCAGCGCGTCCGTCGCCGCGTCATCGATCGACTGGGGGTCGAGGTGCCGCTCGAGATAGCCCTGGAACCCCAGCTGCTGCGCGAGCGAGAGTTCCTCCGCCGTCACGCCGAAACTGACCCGCTGCACCAGTTTGAGCAGGGCGGAGCGTGGATCGACATCGAGCCCGACGTCGGCCGGCGCCGCCTCGACCGTGGAAGAGAGGCCCGCCCATGCGCCCAGCGCCGATGCCGCGAACGCGCCGATCGCGCGCATCCCCTGACGCCGGCCGGCTCGCCTCTCGGGCGATTCGAGCACCACAGTGGCCGCGGAGCGATCCATGCGAGTGACTCCCTGCTTGATCCGCCGAGCCGGGTTGCATCGCAGCGCCGCACGCACGCACGACTCATGCGTCGCGAGCTCGCAGGTTTTCACTGCGAGCATCGCGACAATACAGCACAGCATGGATTTTGGAATCGTGTTTATCGATGAATCTGCGCTCCGAGATGCTCGCACCGCGCCGAGCGCACAACACAGCCCGTGGCGCCGCCCGATCGACCCATCTCGAAGTTGGATGGCAGGCCACGGCTTGCTGGGTCCTCCAGCGACCGCTCCTCCTGAACACGGCCCAGGCTCGGCGGCCGGCATTTCGGCCGCCATCGACGATGGGCCAAGCGCTCGGCATGGCTGCCCTCGGAGACGGGAGATGGCGGCCGGCGGCCCTTCGATCAAGAGATACTCGACGCGATCCTCGTGATCGCATCCATCAGGTCCGTGCATCGCGTCTCGCCAGAAGCCCCGGGCGAGAGATCCATCGAGCGTGTCGTCGTTGTGACGCCCGCGGGACCCCACCGGCGTCCGGCGTGGCTGGGTCACCGCCCGATGATCCCGGCCCAGCGCTACCTCCAGACCCGCGACGCCACCTCGACCTCGGCGCGGGTGTCGGGGCTTTCGGAGTGGCG
>CANJRL010000015.1 GCA_947476675.1 Phycisphaerales bacterium | reverse complement strand
TTGCCGAAATACACGCCGCTCTGCCCGTCGGGAAACGCGGCCGAACCCCGGATGCCCTGCCCCGCGACGCCGCCGCTGCCCCAGGTCGCGTAGGTGCTCGGGGTTCCGGAGGAGGACCAGCCGGGGATCACGCTCGGCCCTCCGGTGGCCCCCTGCGCCCAGAGCACCTGGTTGCCCAGGGCCGGCGCGCCGTTCTCGAAACTGCCGTTGACCACGAGGTTGGCGGCGTGGCTGAGCACCGGGGGCGTCGGATTGAACGTGAGCGACGCGTTGGCCGCGAGCGTGGTGGTCAGCGCCAGGGTCGCCGATGAGGCAACCCGGCGCATCGACGAGCGATGAGCGTTCGACATGGCTTCCCTCTCAAGATTCTCTCCGCGCGGGAGAGAGCGTTTGCTCACGCATGACCCGCACGGTCGCGCCGGGGAGCGTGATTCCTACTGTACCGCGCGGTGCGGGAAACGCAATTGATCGGCGGCGCTTTCTCGGGGAATCCGCCGACGGCCTCGCGCTCAGCCGCCTCCGACCCCGGCGCCGAGAGTTTCCGCCCCTGCCCCTGCCCCGGCCCCGAACGAGCGCCCCGGGAGGAAGAAGCGCGACAGGTACCCGGCGGGGTCATAGACGTACCGCTCCAACGCCGCGGCCCGCCCCGCCTCGCCCATCGTCCGGCGCAGGTCCGCGTCCAGCGCGAGCCGCTCCATCGCCGCGGCGTACTCGGGCGCCGTTCGGCACGCGATGCCGCCGCCGGTATCGAGCTTGTCGGTCAGCACCGAGATGTCCGAGGTGATCAGCGGAAGCCCGGTCAGCATGCCCTGCACCGCCGACTGGCAGAACGACTCCCACCGCGAGGGGACGAGTTGCACGTCCATGGTCCGCAGGAACGGGCCCACCGCGTCGGCGGCGAGCCACCGGTGCGTCACCACCCCCGGCGCGGGCGAGGGAGGCGGATCGACGTACCCGGCGAGGTGCAGCCGGCATCGCTCCCTGATCGGGCCGGGAAGCAGCGCGAACGCCTCCAGCGCGATGTCGGCGCCTTTGGCGTCGCTGGGCAGTTTCGCCAGCAACACGAAGTCGACGGTCTGCTTGCGCGGGGCTTCCTGCGGCGGGTGGAACTGGTGGGCGTCCGCAAGGCCGTAGGACTCGTGCAGGTCGCCCCTGAACTTGCCGCGCCAGTTGTCCGTGATGTAGCGGCTGTTGGCGACAACCGTGACGGGCCGGCGGCGCAGGGCCCGCTGAAGCCGCGGCCCGCACTCGCCCTCCGCCGAGATGACCACGCGGTGTGAGCGGTTGGTGCGCAGGAGCAGGTCCACGCAGGCCGCGACGCTCTCGTCGGGGGCGCCGATGAGCAGCGTGTCGGCCTCCGTCCGGCGGCACATGAGCGCCGCGAGCAGCCCGGTGACGCCCTTGCTCAGCACGTACGGCACGCGGATGAGCCTCGGCGTGCGCCCGCCGAGGTACGCGGGGAGGTGGGCCTCCCACGACCGCTCGAGCACGAGCGTGACCTCGACGCCGAGCGAGATCGCGTCGCGCAGAAACTTGAGGCGGAACAGTTCCACGCCGTGGATCGGCCGCCGGCGCCGCGAGCGCAGCATCCCGCGCTCGAAGACCAGCAGCGATGGGCGCCCCGTGCCGCGTGCATCCATCACCGGAGTATACGGGAACGCCCCCGGCGCACCCCGCGCCCAGACACCGTGCATTCTTCGCGGGCGCCGCGAACGATCGACGAGCCGGAAGTGGCCCCGGTGGGAGTCGAACCCACACTCCCCTTTCGGGGAAGCGGATTTTAAGTCCGCTGCGTCTGCCGTTCCGCCACGGGGCCGAAGGTCGATTCTACGAGCGGACGGTCGGCGTCCCGGCTGGATCGCGGCTTAGCGCGGCCAGAACAGCGCCGCCGCCGCCATCGCCGCCATCGCGAGGTCCTCGATCAGTGTGACCTTGGTCATCGGCAGGTTGAGCGCCGTGCCCAGGCAGGCGCAGCGGAGCCGCTCGCGCCGGAGCACCGCGCGGAGCACGCCGACGGAGCCGATCAGCATCATCGCCAGCGCGGCGGCGTTGACGATGGGAAGCCGCCACCTCGCGAGGTACGCGACGCCCAGGCCCGCCTCGATGAACGGGTAGACGAATCCCCACGCCCGGAGTCTCGACGCGATGACGTCGTAGGACGAGTAGGCGTCGGCGAACCCGCGCAGGTCGAGGAACTTGAAGAACGCGAAGACCAGGAAGAACCCGGCCATGAAGTCGAGCATGAGCGTGCGTGCAGATCCGTCGCCGCGAACCCAGGTCGTGACCGCCGCGACGCCGACGATGAATCCGACGATCAGGAAGAGCGGGAAGAGGCTCTCCTTCGGCGTCGGCGCCGCCCCATTCGGGGCCGGTCCTGCCACAGGCAGGCAGATCGGGCCGCCACCCATCTCTTCAGGGAGCGACAGCCGGTAGCCGCCCGCGGCGCTCGCCGCGCGGCGGAGCTCGTCGATGTCAATCGCCAGGTCGGCTTCTACCGTGAGCCGCGGCGGGCTGAGCGTCACCTCAGCACTCCGGACGCCCGGCGACCTTCGCATCTCGTCGGCGAGGCTGTCGGCGCACGCTTGGCATCGCATGCCCTCCACCACAAAGATCGCACGCGTCATCGCATCGGTTTCCACACGGCGGCCCGTCGAGAGCCGGCGAGCCGGCGGTGGCGCCGGGAGGGAAAAGTGGGGGCGGCTGGATTCGAACCAGCGAAGGCGTTAAGCCAACGGATTTACAGTCCGTCCCTTTTGGCCGCTCAGGCACACCCCCTCCGGAAGAGGATCGGGAGCATATGCGCCGGCCGATCCGGCGGCAACCGCTCTCCCGCAGAGCCGCCGACAGGAATCGAACCTGCAACCTGCGCTTTACAAAAGCGCTGCTCTGCCAGTTGAGCTACGGCGGCGGACGCCTTGAGGATAGCAGCGGGGTGCGGTCCGCGGCCGTCGCGCCGCTACTCGCCCTGCGCGGCGTTCGCCTGGGCGATCTCCGCGGCGGCGGCGGCCCCCCCGACCGACCGGCCGAAGCGAGCGGCGAACATCGCCGCAACCGCCTGAGGATCGGGCTGCGCGCCCTGCCTCGCGCTCGCGACATCCGCGAAGAACGCCGCCAGGTCGCCGGGGGCCCGCTCGAGCAGCGCATCGAAGAGCCTGCGGCTGTCGGCGTAGAAGCCCTCGATCGTCTCGGCATCGCCCGAAGGAGCCGTGAAGCGGCCGAGCACGGCCCCCGCCTCATCGACCTGCAGCGACTGCGCTGCGCGACGCGCCGAGTCCGACGTGCGGGCGCACCCGCTGAGCGAACCGCGCGCGAAGCTCTCCGCGAGGCCTTCGGTGAGCCACAAGGGGTACACGACGCCCGGCCGCTGCAGCCCGGTGTTGAACGCCAGCAGATGCACCGCCTCGTGCACCGCCTTGGCCTCGGTCGCTTCGTGCGCCTCGCGCAGGAGCGCGGCGGCGCGCGCACCCGCGTCGGGAGCGTCGGCGGCGTCGCCGATCGCCTGAGCAAACTGCCCGCTGGTCGCGTCGTCATAGAGCGCCACCGCGTTGCGCCGCGAGGAGTAGTACCCCCCCATCCACCGCGCGTTCACCGAGTCGCGCGCCCCCGCGTACACCAGAAAATCGCGCTGATGGGCGAAGAACACCACCAGCATCCGCCCCTCCGGGCGGCTCACCCGCGCTCCCCAGCGCTGGGAGATGTCAAGGAACCTGTCCGCGGCGCCATCGAGCGCCGCCGCGAGCGCCGAGGCCCGATCGGCCGAGGTGTCGGTGACGAGGACAAACCAGCGCGTCTCGAAGGCACGGAAGCGGGGTCCGAGCAGAGCCGTCTCCTCCGCGGCTCTGGCCTCGGCCCTGGCTTCTCGGGCCTTCGCGCGCTGTGTCGGTGCGCCTGCCGCCTCCGCCGTCACGGGCGTCACCCGAGACAGCCCCAGGAGAATCAGCAGCGCCGCCCCGGCGGTTGCGATATCCAATCCCCGACGCGATCGCCCGGACAGGTGAGGCATCGCCGCAGCCATCGGCGACCGCGGACAGATCCTCGACGCCGCCCGCCGAGGGAGCGCCTCGCCGGCTCGAACCGGCTCGCGCATCCGGCCGCCGCGCCCCCGTCGTCACGGATTGCCTTGCTTTGCGCGCCGCCGCGCTATCGGGCGTCCGAGACGAGGGCCCCCGCCGCCGCGGGCCTCTCGGACCTCGCGGCCTTCGTGCCCGATCGGCGCGCGGCGTCCAGCGCGATGATCTCGAACGCCACGTGCGCCGCGAGGAACGCGGTGATGCCCGACACGTCGCGGTCGGGCAGCACCTCGACCACGTCGCCTCCGACCACGTTCGCCCCGCGGAGAGAGCGCAGCATCGAGAGGATCTCCGCCGACGTGAACCCCCCGACGCAGGGCGTCCCCGTGCCCGGCGCAAACGCCGGATCCGCCACGTCGATATCGAACGACACGTACGCCTCGTCGTCGCCGAGCCTCTGCAGGAACCTGGCAACCGTCGCCGCCCCCCCGGCGCGGTACTCCTCGGCGGTGACCAGCGTCACGCCGTGATCGCGCGCATAGTCGAGGTCGCCCTTGCCGTTCAGCGGACCCTTGACCCCGATCGAGAGCATCCGCCGGGGATCGATCAGACCTTCCTCGATCGCGCGGATGAAGGGGCTCGCGTGGCTGTACCGCTCGCCCAGGAACTGATCCAGCGTGTCAACGTGGGAATCGAAGTGGAGCAGCGCCAGCCCTCCCTTGGGCGAGCCGCGACGCTTCCACGTGGCGCGGATGTTGGCCAGGGCGATCGAGTGATCCCCGCCCAACGCCAGCAACCTGGTGTGCCGCGCATCGCCGATGCCCTCGGCGAACGCCGTCACCAACGCGGCGTTCTTCTCGCACGAGAACACATCCGTCTGCGCATCGCCGGCGTCGGCGAGGCTGAACACCTCGGTCACGTTCACGTCGAACGGAACGTGGTAGACCTTGAGGTACTGCGACGCGTCGCGGATGGCGCGGGGGCCGAAGCGCGCCCCCGGGTGGTACGTCGTCCCCGAATCGAACGGGACGCCGTACACCGCCCAGTCCACCGGCAGGCGGCTCGCGTCGACCTCGCGGAGCAGGGGGTACCGCCCGAAGGTGCAGATGCCGCCGAAGCGTGGGGTAACGCGGGGATTGGGGAGAACCGTGCGAGGCTCGGCCATAGGGAGGGAAATCGTAGCGGGGCGCCGCCGCACACGCCCCCCGCGAACGCGACCGGCCGACTATCGAACCCAGGAGTCGTCGAAGCGCATGCCCGGCGGCAACATCGCAGCATCGCTCTCCTCCACCATGCTCGCGACCGGGAACGCGCAATAATCGAGGCTGAACGAACCAGCCGGCCGGTGGTTGCCGGAATGCCCCAGCCCCCCGAACGGCAGCCTGCTCGACGCCCCGGCCGTCCCCGTGTTGACATTGACGCACCCGGCGCTGGCCTCGCGACGGAAGCGTTCGATCGCGGCGGGATCGCGGGTGAAGATCGACGCCGCCAGGCCGAAGCGGGTGGCGTTCGCCTGCTCCATCGCGTCGTCGAGATCGCGCGCCGCGGCGACCCGCAGCAGAGGGCCGAAGACCTCGACATCGCAGCCGCAGTCGCGCGCCGCATCGGTCGACAGGCTGAACCGCGGGGCCCGGAGGACGCCGGGCGTGAGATAAAAACCGGCCTCCGCCCCGCGCGCCCCGCCGGGGTCGTCCATGGCCCGCGAGCGCAGGACCGCCTCGCCCCCGGCTGCCTCCGCGTCGCGCTGGAACGCCAGGACCGCGTCGCGGGCCTCGGCGCGGATGATCGGCCCCATGAACACCGCCGAGCGGGGGTCGCCGATCTCCAGCGCCTCGGCGCCGAGCCTAACCAGCGCGAGGAACCGGTCGAAGACCGCCTCGTGCACGATCAGCCGCCGCGTCGAGGTGCAGCGCTGGCCCGTCGTGTTAAACGCGCAACGCACGACCTCGATCGCCGCCTGTCTCATGTCGGCGTCGGGCATCACGACCACGGGGTTGTTCCCGCCCATCTCCAGGGCGAGGATGCGCCCGGGCCGGTCGAGGTTGGCCTCCATGATGGCTCGGCCCACGGGCCATGAGCCGGTGAAGAGCACGCCGTCGATCCCGTCGTGGGCGACCAGCCGCCTCGCGGTCGCCGCGCCGCCCTGCACCACGTTGATCACGCCGGCGGGAAAGCCGGCCTCGACCAGCATCTGGCCGAGCATCTGCCCCACCGCCGGCGCCTTGTCGCTGGGCTTGAAGACCACGGTGTTGCCCGCCGCGAGCGCCGGCACGATGTGCCCGTTCGGCAGGTGCGCCGGGAAGTTGTAGGGCCCGATCACCGCCATCACGCCGTGGGGGCGGAACTCGCACAACGCCCGCCGCGTCGGCGACATCGCGAACCCGAAGGGCGTGACGCGCCCCAGGCCCCCGTGCGGCGCCTCGTCGAGCGTGATCTCCACCTTCTGGTGGATCAGCGCCGCCTCCGCCTTGCACTCCCACATCGCCTTGCCTGTTTCGTCGCAGATCTGACCGGCCAGCGCCGCCTCGCGCCGCTTCGCCACCTCCGCGAAGGCGCGGAGCAGCGCGAACCGATCGGCGGCGGGCGACGCCGCCCACTCCCGCTGCGCACGCCGCGCCGCGGCGATCGCGAGGTCCACGTGCTCGAGCACCGGCCCGCCCATCCAGACGGTCTGCGACGGCCGCGCCGGATTGAAAGAGCGGAGGCCATCGCCCGGGATCGGCACGTGCCGGCCTCCGATGATGTCGGCGGGGCCGTGGCGCAGCGGCACGCTCCCGGTCGCGTCCGCGTCCGACGCCCGCGTCCGATCCGTCACTTCGCCGCCTTCTTCCGGACCTTGCGCGCCGCGGCGCTGGCGCCCCTCCGGCGCCCGGCCGCGGCCTTCCGCGTGGGATGCTCCGCAGCCCGTGGAGGGTCCGGCATCGGCGTCAGCCCGATCGAGGCCCCCCCGTCGGCGCCCAAGACCGCGAGGGTGTCTGCCGGCAGGAGCACCGCCGAGCCGTCGCGGCTCTCGCTGTACTCGGTCAGCACGCAGCGGAAAGGCTCCTCCGGGTTCACCGCGGCGTCGACGCTCACGAAGCCCATCTGCCGGCCCTTGCCCGGGGCGATCGTCCCCCCGACCTCGCCCCACCGGGTGCTGCGGACGATCTCCACCTGCTCGGTCTGTGCCTCGAGGTGGGGGCCGCCGTCGAAGGGGTCGATGCGGTCGTGGCTCTTGAACCCCAGCGATTCGAGCATCTTCCGCGCCGGGGCGGTCTCCGGGCCGACCTTGCCCAGCACGGCCCGCGCCTCGGGCGGGAGGAGCGTGAGATAGATCTCCTCACGCGGGAGCAGGGAGAGCATGAACTCGCGCGACTTCTGGCAGAAGAGGTCGGCCTCGATGAACGACAGGTTGATGAAGCGCCTGCCGAACGCGTCCCAGAAGGGGCTGTGCCCGTCGGGCGCGACGCCCATCATCTCGGCCAGCAGGCGGTCCTTGAACCGCTCGCGGTGCAGGCCGATGAAGTGGAAGCGCACGTAGGAGATCTGCCGGCCGAGACGCGCGCCGCGGAACGAGCCGCCGATGATCAGCCCCCCCAACTCGGTCGGCCCGTTCTCGTCGAACACGACCTGGGCGGTGGTGTGCCCCTGCCCGGCGTGCAGGTCCTTCGAGAACATCTCGCGGCGGCGCAGCTGGAGCGCCACGTTCGGGTTCCCGGGGTTGCCCATCTCCGCGATGATCGCCGAGGTGCCCACCGCCTGGCGCATGGTGGTGTCCTCGATCACGAACATGTAGTGGGGCGAGATGCCCCCGGCGCCCCCGACGCCGCGGGCCACAACGCCGCGCAGCCCGTTCCACGTCGCGTCCGCCCGGCCCAGGCCCACCGCCGGGGTCTTCTCGCGGAAGCACTTCTGGCTCCACTGGATGCGCTCCGACACGCCCTCGCGGCTCGCCGGCAGGTTGGTGAAGTGCACCGTCTTGGCCAGCTTGAGCAGCGGCTCGAGGTCGACCGGCTTGGCTTCGCGGATCAGGAACACTCGTCTCTCCGTGGTTCGCGGCCCGGGCCCCGGCTCACGCCTTGCCGTTCACCTCGGGGGCCACCTTCGCCATCGCCTTCTCCACCAGCCCGAAGACCGTCGGCCAGATCGATTCGTCCAAGACGCCGAGGGGAGGCAGCATACGGACGTGGTACGGCCCGTGGCCGCAGTAGAACACGATCAGCCCTTCGTCGAACATCGCCCGGACCAGCTTCATCACCGCGTCCTTCTTCCCGCCGAAGGGCGTGAACCGCATCATCCCGCCCAGGCCGTCGCACACGTCGTGCACGTCCGGGGACGCCGGGAACCACTCCGGATGCCTGCCCGCGAGGGCCCTCAACTGCGCGGCGAAGTGCTGGAAGTGCCTCGCGTGCTTCCCGCTCGGCCCGTAGTGCCCGCCCTCGCGCAGGCGCTGCAGGATGCGGCGGCCGACGCGCAGGCCCTCGGTGCTCCCCAGGAACGTCGCCGAGAGCAGCCCGGCCCGGGGGTTGTATTCCTCGGTGTAGAGCGCCGCGCAGACCTGGGTCAGCTTGCCGATGCAGCACACGTCGACGTACTCGCCCAGGCCGTAGGCGTCGTAGCAGTACATCTCCGTGGTCCGCCCGAAGGTCTGCACCTCGTCGTCCCACACCGCGATGCCCGCCTGCTTGCAGACCTTCATCAGCTCGAGGTGGAACTCGCGCGGCGCGGTGTTGAACCCGCCCTCGCCCTGCACCAGCTCGAAGATGAAGCACGCGTGCTGCTTCGGGTACCGCTCGATGTACTGGCGAAGGTGCGACACCGCCATGTCGATGAACCGGGACTGCCCGCTCGCATCGCCGGCGCTCATGCGACGCGCCGCGGCGTGGTCGTAGAAGGGCATGTAGTCGACCAGCGTCGAGAGCGGGATGCCGTCGCGCCCGGCGGCCGAATCCCCGATCTGCGCCATCGTGACGCTCCGCCCCATGAAGCAGTGCGCGAAGGCGAGCACCCGCGACGCCGGCGCGTGCCTCTGGAAGCACACCTTCAGCGCGTTCTCGTTCGCCATCGCGCCCGAGTTGCACAGGAAGATGTGCCTCAGGCGGCTCCCCTTCCGCGCGGACTCCAGCGCTTCGGCCGCGAACTCGAACGCCCCGGCATTGGCCATCAGGTGGCCCTGCATCACCACGTCCTCGGTCGCCGCCTCCAGCGCGGTCGCCACCAGGTCGCCGTCGGAGTGCCCGAAGAACTGCACCCCGATCCCGCCGATCATGTCGAGCTTCACCGAGCCGTCGCCCAGCTCAACGTAGGGGCCCGCGCCCAGGCCCGAGCCGATGTACGGGAACAGCAGGGCCCGGCCCCTGACTTCGGCGGCCCTCTCCAGCGCCTTTTCGTACGACTCGGCGTGGGCCGGCGAGGTCGGCCCCCTCACGCCCTCGATCCCCGCCTGGCGCGAGCGCAACTCGCCCACGATCGAGGCGATCGCCGAGCGGACCGCGGGGCTCGCCCGCAACGCCTCGGCCCGCGTCTCCGCCCGGGGCGCGCCCTGCGCCCGACCGACATCCTGAGCCGTCGCTGCCGTGGTCATCTCCGCTGCGCCTTTCGAAGAAGTGGGGGCGGAAGGATACGCCCCGCCCCTTCATCGTGCCGCCGCGGGCCCGCCATCAGCGGCGATCCGGAGGGCGCCACCCGCGGAGCCTCAGCAGCAGCACGGCCAGCAGCCGCGCGCGCTCGACGAGGCTGGGAAGTTCGATCCATTCCTGGTGGGTGTGCAGCCCGCCCCCGCGCGCGCCCAGGGTATCGATCGTTGGCAGGCCTTCTTCCTGCAGGATGTTCCCGTCGCACACCCCGCCGGTCTTGAGGAACGGCAACGAGAGGCCGAGGCTCTCCGCCGCCCCCCGCGCCTCCTCCGCCAGCCGCTGCGTGCCGGGGGTCAGCGGCTTGGCCGCCCGGTTGAACGACCGCCGCACGATCAGCCCCGGCATCGCATGCTCGGCGGTGGCCAGAGCGTCGATGCGCCTCGCGATGTCGTCGCACACCTCGCGGGTGGGGAACCGCACATTCCCCCAGGCCTTCGCGAGGTCGGGCACCACGTTGGTCGCGTCGTTGCTCGAGATCGGGCCGATGTTCACCAGCCGCCCCGCTCCCGGGTCCGCGATCTCCGCGCAGCGCACGATGGCCCGCGCCAGGGCCGTCACCGCGCTCACGCCCTTCTCAAAGTCGCGCCCCACGTGCGCCGAGCTCCCCCTCGCCTCGAGCATGAACTGGCCCGACCCAAGCCGCTCGATCGCGATCCCGCCGCCGGGCAGGGCCGGCTCGGTCGCGAGGCCGATGTCGTGCCTCCGCGCCTCGGCGCGGAGGGCCCGCTCGCTGTGGTAGGAGCCCGTCTCCTCGTCGCTGTTGAAGACGTAGGTCCACGGGATCTCGATACCCGCCTCCGCGAGGGCCTCCAGCGCCGACAGCGCGATCACGATGCCGCCCTTCATGTCGACAACGCCCGGGCCGACCGCCGTCGCGCCGCCCGGCGCCACGCTCAACGAAAGGAACTTCCCGCCCGGTGGCGGCGCGAAGACCGTGTCGAGGTGGCTCGCCAGCAGCACTCGGGGGCCTTCGCCCCGCCGCGCCGCGCCGCTCCTGCAGACCACGGTCGGGGGGATAGGGCCCTCCCCGGCGCCGAGCAGCCAATCCGGCTTCGCCTCGCCAGGCACAGATTCTGCGCCCGCGCCCAGCGCCGCCAACCGCTCGACGACCAACCCCCGCTGCTCGTCCAGCCCCGCCGAGTGGTTGTGCCCGGTCGGGATCTCCACGTACCGGCGCAGGTCGGCGAGCATCCGCTCGGCGCGCCGCTCGATCGCCGCGCAGACCTTCGACTCCTCGCCGCTCAGGGGCTGCGCCGTCACGACACGCCCTCTCGCCCGCGCGCCCAGTCGTCCTTCGTGATGCCGAACCACCGGCAATCCTCGAACGTCCCGCGCCGGTTCACATGCTGGCGGAGGATGCCCTCCAGCGTCATGCCCGCCTTCTCCAGCACGCGCCCGGACGCCGGGTTCCACACGAAGTGCGACGCGAACACGCGCTGCAGCCCCATCGCCCCGAACGCGTGGCCGAGCACCAGACGCGACGCCTCGGACGCGTACCCCTTGCCCCAGTGCGCCGGGTCGAGCGTGTAGCCGATCTCGGCGCGCGAGTGCTGCTTCTCGATCCGCAGGCCGATGTTCCCGACGAACGCCGGCCCCTCCCTGGGCTGGATCGCCCAGGCCATCGCCGTGCCCTCGCGGAAACCCCGCCTGGTTCTCGCGACGAACTTCTCCGCCTCTCCCTCGGGGTACGGCACCGGAGGGGTCAGCAGTTTCGGCCCCACCTCGGGGTGGTTCATCATGGCGTGGATGGCCGGAACGTCGCTCCATTCCTGGCGGCGGAGCAGGAGCCGCTCGGACTCGAGGACGGGAAACGGGGGGTCCGTGATCACCTCGTCGCCCAGCCAATCCCCCTCGCTGACGTAGGCCGCCGGGCCGGTCTTGCGGAGCGCCCGGGCCGCCGCGTCCCATTCCACGAAGAGTTGCCCGCCGGGCAATTCGAGCGCGGCGCACGGCCCGAGCCTCCCCGTCGCGTACCCGGCCGCGAGCACGGCGCAGGCCCCGGTCCCGCAGGCCATCGTGAGCCCGGCGCCCCGCTCCCAGGAGCGCATCCGCGCCCGATCCCGGGCGAGCACGTTCACGATCTGCACGTTGATCCGCTTCGGAAACGCCGCGTGCCGCTCCATCGCCGGGCCGATGCGCCCCAGGTCCACCGACTCGATCGGCTCCTCAAGGAACGCGACCATGTGGGGGTTGCCCACCGACACAAGCACGGACTCCCACTCCCCGACGCGGCGCGGGGTGACCTCCCCGAACGGGCCCGGAACCCCCCGGCACGCCGCGGGCAGGAGCGACTCCTCGCCCCCCACCGCCCCGACGTCGAACCTCGGCGGCGGCAGGTCCACGCTCACCGCATCGACCCGCGAGTACTCCAGGCCCGGGCCCCAACCGACCCGCGCGCGAAGCACGCCCGACCCCGTCTCCACCATGACGCAGCCCCCGCGCAGCACGATCTCGCCCCGTTCCGCCGCCAACTTCACAGCGCACCGCAGCCCGTTGCCGCACATCTCGGCCTCGGAGCCGTCGGCGTTCCAGATGCGCATCCTCAGGCCCGCGCCCGCTTCCCGCGCCGCTTCCGTGGGCGGCGCGATCATGATCAGCCCGTCGCTCCCGATCCCGAACCGCCGGTCGCTCACGCGCCGCGCCAGGCCCGCCGGGTCGGCGATGTCCTGCAACGCCGGCTCAGCGATAGCGTCCAGGAACACGTAGTCGTTCCCGAGGCCGTGCATCTTCGTCAACCGCATCCCCCGATCCTACCCGCGGCGTCAGCGCACCATCGCCAGGCCGCTCGCCGCGACCCCGGCGAGCACCATCAGCCCGACAGCCCCCGCGACCATGTCGCGCCGCGCCGCCCGATCGGGCGGAAGGCGATCCAGGGGCGCCCCCTCCAGCCGCTCGATGGCGTCGATGCGCCCCTGGAGGCTCCCGTGCCGCCAGAAGCGCCGGCGCAGCGGCACGCCGTTGAGCACGGCCACCGCGCGCAGGGCCGAAGCCATCGCCGCGACCGCCTCCCGAGTCGCCGACTTGCCCTTCGCCGACCCCCGCTCCGCGGTGAGCCCCGAGAGATGCGCGACGGCGAACGCGTCGGCCTGCCGCTCGAACCGCCGGCTCACCCCTCCCACCGCCATCACCGCGATCGGCAGCATCGCCAGCGGGGCAAGATCGGCGTACTCGGCCAGGCCGGCGCTCGCCGCTGAACCGCCCGGCCAGGCCCACTCCGCGAGCGCAGCCAGGAAGCCCCCGATCGTGGCGCTCATCGCGATCGCCACGAGCATTGCCGCGGCCAGCCAGGGGATGTGCCTCCGGCGCACGTGGCCCAGTTCGTGCGCCAGCACCGCCTCGACCTGCTCCTCGCCGAGGGAATCGAGCAGGGCGTCGGTGAGCAGGATGTACCGCACCCGCGGGATCAGCCCCATCACCGCGCCGTTGATCATCGTGCCGTGCGTGCGCCAGACCAGCAGATCGCGCACCCGCACCCGCTGGCGGGCGCACATCCGGAGCAGTTCCTCGCGGAGCCGCCCCGCCCCCAGAGGGGCCGTGTCCCACACGCGCCGCAGCAGCGCGGGCGAGAGGATGAACACGCCGAGCGCCCCCGCGACCCGGGCCGCGGCGGCAACATCGGCGACCGCGTCCGCGCCGCCGAGCCGACGCTCCAGCGCCGGGCCCCACGCCCCCTCCGCCAGCCCCACGCACTCCGACCAGCCCAGGATCAGCGACATCGGCGCCAGCGCGAACAGCATCGAATGCCGCGCCTGATCGCCGACGTACTGCCAGCGCGTCCGCGGCGGATAGATGGTCTCTCCGCGCTCCAGCGCCCCGAAGAAACGCGCATCGCGCACCCGCCGCTCCACCGGGTAGTGCGACCACCACGCCGCCGCGATCGTCAGCAGCGCCGGCGCCGAGGCCGCCAGGTCGTCGACGAGCACCATCTCCCCCACCGCCGAACGCACCACGCCGACCCACCCCAGCCAGAAGACGTTGATCAGGTGGACGGCGACGGCGCCCCACCGCACCACGCTCATCATCGCGTCGGCGCTCGCCACGGTTCGCGACCGCCCGGTCCGGTCGAGGACCCTGGCGCAGCGGCGCTGCCACGCGTCGTTCGCCATCGCGAGCACGACGAAGGGCGCCATCATCAGCAGCGCCGCGCCTTCCGTCGGCGCCGCCCCGTCGGCGGGAAGCCCGTCGTGCATCGCCGACGAGGCGAGTATCAGGATGACGATGACCTGCATCACCGGGGGTGAGCCTCCGCCCGCTCACGGGCGCCGGATCTCTCCGAGGTCCACCACCGCGCCGTTGGGCTGGAAGTAGTCCACGTCCATCGAGTCCCGGCTGATCGACGTCACCACCAGGCACGATCGGCCGAAGCGCTGGGCGTACTCCGCGTCGCCCTCGCCCGGCCCCGCGTACGCCGATTCGTTCTCCACCCGAGCGTGGAAGTGATAGTGGAAGAGCGCGACGTAGCCCCGCTCCAGCAGTTCCAGCGACGCCACGAAGCGGTTGTCCCCAAGCCGCTGCGCAGCGCGGGGAGGGTAGGAGAGCGCTTCGAACCGCGCCCCCTTCGCGTCCAGCACCCCCCCGTACTCGGTCGAGCGGTCGCGGCGGTCGTCGTCGGCCTGGCGGAAGAGATCCGCGACCACCGAGGCGTCGCGCAGAGCCTCGTCGGCGATGAGGATGAGCAGAGCGTCCCCCCACACCAGGTCGCGCTCGGCTTCCTTGACCGTCTCGCGCCTGGGCCTCGCCCCCTCGACCAGTTCCGCCGAGCGCTGCGTCGTCTTCCGCCCCTCGAGGCGCGATGCGATCTCGCCCAGGAGGTCGGCGCGGCCCTTCGCGAGCCACGCCGGCCGGTTCGCCGCCGCCCAGCGCACCCCCGCGGCGTGCCGCAACTCCAGCCCCACCTGCTGCTCCGCCTTGAGCGAGGCGATCGCAGCCTTCGCCTCATTCCAGAACGCCGCCCGCTCGGGCTTGCGTAGCGCCTCCAGCCATTCCAACTGGTCGCCGCTGCTGGGCACGGCCCGAAGGTCCTCGGCCCCGGCCCGGAGCGCCGAGAGCTTGGGATCGTCGGCGGCCGCCGCCGGGTCGACCGCCGCGAGGTATTCGCGAGTCTTCGCGAGCCCCTTGTCGATCCGGCACAGCACCGTCCACGCGTCGGCGCGGGCACGCTCGGCAAGGTCGCTGCCTCTCGCCGGCGTCGCGAACACGTCGAACACCGTCTTCTCGACCGGCTGGCCCGGGAGCAGCGCGCGGAGGGCCGCGGCCTCCGAGCGCTCCGCGTCGGGGACCTGGGCCATCGGCATCGACCAGCGACGCACCAGCGAGGGCGCCAGGTCCGTCCACCCGCGCTCCGCCGCGAGGGCCGCAACCTTGTCGACCACCTGTCTCTGGGGGTCGCGCGGGATGAGCAGGGCGAGCACGCGCCGGGTGTCCGCCTCGTCGTCGGCGAGCAGCGCGTCGATCGCCGGCAGCCGCACCACCGCGGGAGTCCCCGCGAGCCACAGCACCTTGGATTTGATCGCCTCGCGCC
Organism: Phycisphaerales bacterium; assembly: GCA_947476675.1. Classification (GTDB taxonomy): domain Bacteria; phylum Planctomycetota; class Phycisphaerae; order Phycisphaerales; family UBA1924; genus CANJRL01. The sequence goes on along the minus strand of CANJRL010000015.1, from coordinate 20,502 downwards.
AGAGTTTCCGGTCGATCTCCCCCGCGGCCGCTCGCGCCGCCGACGCCTTGATGCCGTCGATCCGCCTGTAGGTGTCAAGGGTCGGGTCGACCGCCTCTGCCAGCGGGTCCCGCTCGGCGCGCGAAGGAGACCCGCTCCCCGAGCACCCCAAGCCCGCGAACGCCACCGCCGCAACCGCCGCCGCCCGCAGAGCCCATCGCGTACATCGCATCGCCCGAGTGTACGGCTCGGCCCGCCCGGAACCCCGACAGCCCCCCGGGCGGACGCATACCATGACCCCGATATGACCGACGCCGCGACAACGCGAGCCAAGTCCGCGCCGCTGCGCGACCGTGTTTTGTCGATCCTCGACCTCATCCGACCCGCCATCCAGAGCGATGGCGGAGACGTCGAGCTCGTCGACGTCACCCCGGCAGGCCTTGTCCGAATCCGCCTCCACGGCGCGTGCGTGGGCTGCCCCTCCTCGTCGATGACCCGTCGCATCGGCATCGAGCGGACCCTCAAGGACAACGTCCCCGAGGTCACCGGCGTCGAAGCGGTCGCCTGACCGGAACCCCTGGGGCTATCGGACGCCCCCCGAGCCGGGCTCGGCCAGACCGCTGAAATCGCGCTCACGACCCGCCCCGAACGCCGAAATCTGCCCTCGCGGCAAGCCGGCAGCGTTGATCCTCGTCACCCGAGGTACCCAGGCGGAGAATTCGGTGGTACCGTATGAACTGGTGGGTCAAGGGGCGTCCGGCATCGGACGCCGGACTTCCAATCGCCAGGGGCGCGACGCCGTGCGAGGCTCGCGCGGCGCCGGCGAGAGCGCCCGTGTGAGCCGGGCGCAGGGACAGGAGGTTCTCGGCATGCTGGTGATCACGCGGCGAGAGGGAGAAGAGGTGGTGATCGGCGACCCCCACCACCCGATGGGCGTGGTGCGCATCGTCGGCATCAAGGGCGATCGCGTTCGCATCGCGTTCGACTTCCCGCGCGACATCCAGGTCCACCGCCGCGAGGTCGCGGAGGCCATCGCGGCCGAGCCCCCCCATGTGATCGCAAAGCTCCCGGGCCCGGCCGCCGCGCAGCCCGGCTGAGGGCCCGCGTCGACTCCGCCGGCGCGCTAGGTGGCCCGTTCATCCGAGCCCGGGTTCCCTCTCTCCATCCGCTCGGCGAGTTCGCACCATTGGCGCACCGTCAGCGTCTCGGCCCGCTGATCCGGGCTGACCCCTTCCGGCCACCCGCCGGGAGGCCCGTCGCGGCCCAGAATCGTCCCGATCTTCTTCCGCCGCTGCCCGAAGAGCCGGTGCGTCAGCGCCGAGAGCGCCGCCGCGTCGCGCGTGAGCGGGTCCCGCCTCGGGATGACTTCCACCATCGCGCTCGTCACCGTCGGCCTGGGCCAGAAGCACTCGGCCGGAAGCACCGCCAGGCGCCTGACATCCGACAGCGCCTGGGCCATCACCGACAGCCCGCCGAACTCGCTCGTCCCCGGCGCGGCAGCGAGCCGATCCGCGACCTCCTTCTGGATCGTCACCCACATGCCCCGGCAACGCGGCCACGCCGCCGCCCCCATGTGCCGCTCCAGCAGGACCATCATCACCGCCGTGCCGGCCTGGTACGGCAGGTTCGCCACCAGGGAGAACGGCCGCTCTCCGCAACGCTCGCGCAGCGCCGCGATGGCCAACGGGTTGATGTCGCGCTTCCCGGCGAGGCAATCGCCCCGCACCAGCGCGAGCGTTCCCGGAAATCGCGGCACGAGCCGCTCGTCGATCAGGTCCGCCAACCCGCGATCCAGTTCGACGGCGACGACAACGCAGCCCCGCTCGAGCAGCGGCTCGGTCAGCGCCCCCGACCCGGGCCCGACCTCCAGCACCACGTCCCCGGGGCCGACGCCGCTCGCCTCGATCAGCCGCATCAGCAGGTTGTGATCGATCAGGAAGTTCTGCCCCAGCGCCTTCCGCGGCGCGAGCCCCCGCTCCGCGAGCAGCGCCTTCATCTCGCTCAGCGTCTGCACGACGCTCACCACTCGCCGGAGAGGATCCGGTCGATCGCGAACGCCACCCCGTCCTCCGCGTTGCTCGGCGCGACGGCCTCGGCGGCCTCTCGCACGCTCCCCACCGCGTTGCCCATCGCGATGCCCAGCCCCGCCCCCTTCACCATCGCGAGATCGTTGATCTCATCGCCGATCGCCGCGACCCGATCCGACCGCACGCCCCGCTCGCCCGCGAGCCACTCGATCGCCGCCCACTTGCTCACCCGCTTGTCGAACACCTCGAGGATGTGGATCGAGTCGTCCTTCGCCTCGATGTCCGACCCGATGGCGTCCACGTCCTCGCTCGGCTTGTTCTGCACGAAGCCGAGATCGCCCGCGCCGGGGATGCCCTCGCCGTGCGCCGGCCGCGCCGCATCCCTCGCGCGCCGGTCCATCGCCTTGCCCGAGACCGCCGCGAAATGGTGCATCGTGGTCTCGTGGGCGAACTCCGCCATGATCTCGCGGCCCACGCCGTACATCGCGGTCGTCGCCGCCGCGAACCCCACCCGCACCGTGTGCTCCGGGTGCCCATCCTCCGCGATCGACGCCACGTGCCGCCGCGTGACCCCCATCTTCTCGAACCACCACAGGTTCACCGGATCGAGCGGCCCGGTGTCGACAATGAGATAGTCGAACCCGGCCTCGAACGGGTCCTTGAGCACCATCGTCGCGACCCTCGCCTCCGCGAACCGCCCGATCACCCGCGTCACCAGCCCCAGGTCCATCGGCCAGCGGCGCAGCGTGCGGCCGGTCATCGCGTCGGCGATCATCGCCCCGCCGGCGACCACCACCGGCGCCGAGTGCCACCCGCGCGGGATCGTCCTGGCCTCGATCGCCTCGATCGCGTGCCGTGATTCCACCAGGCTCCGGCCGGTGCAGATCACCACCTCCAGACCCCGCTCGCGCGCCCTCCGCACCGCCGACGCGGTGCGCTCGGTGACCTTCCCGCGCGGATCCAGCAGCGTGCCGTCGAGGTCGACCGCGAGGATGTCGTAGCGGCGTTCGGGCATCCCGCAAGGCTATCGCGCGGGAATCTCGAAGGCGCAACCTTGCATCGCGATCATTCTTCGCGGTACCGTTCCCCCGATGCCGGGCAACGCTCAGCCCTCGCAATCCCCGGGCGCTCTCGCCTCGATGCTCGCGCCGACCCTCGTCGAGGCGTGCGGCGGGCGGCTCTCCGACATCTCCTGGTTCCGCGCCGATTGGCAGCGCGGAGGCGCCGCCACCGGCTACTGCTCCTTCTCGACCGCCGGCCTCGCGCCCTCCTGGGCGCCGGTCGGTCTGCCCGCGGCACTCCCCGCGGTCATCAAACTCCCGGTCGGACCCGTCGAGTACCGCTTCGCCGTCGCACTCTCCGAGATCGATGCGCCCACGCCCCGCGTCCTCGCCCACGGCGCCGAACTCGGCGGCTACGACCTCGCCTGGCTCATCATGGAGCGCCTCCCGGGCGAGCCGCTCTCCTCCACGCTCCACAAGGAGTGCTTCACCGACATGGCCGAGGCCTGCGCCGGCTTCCAGAAGCACGCCCGCGACCTCGTGCCGCTCCCGCCCGACGCCGCCGAACGCGCCGACCCCGACTGGGCCGCCCTCCTCGACCGCGCCCGCGCCGCGGTCAAGGACTCCCACATCCCCGAGCACTCCAAGTGGAACGACGCGATCAAGCACACGCAGAAGGCGCTCCCCCGGCTCCTCGCGGCCTGGCGCGCCAGACCCATCGCCTGCTGGCGCCACGGCGACCTCCACGGCGGCAACTGCATGCGCCGGCCCCCGGACTCCCCGTTTGGCCCCCCCGGGTGCATCCTCCTCGACTTCGCCGAGGTCCAGCCCGGACACTGGGCCGAGGACGCCGTCTACCTCGAGCGCATGCACTGGGGACGCCTCCACGCCCTCGAGGGCGTCAAGCCGGTGTCACTCCTCGCCAAGGCCCGCCGCGCCCTGGGCCTCGAGACCGACGGGGACTACGGCGCCCTCATGAACATCCGCCGCGTCCTCTCCGCCGCCTCCATCCCCGCCTTCCTCGACCGCGAGGGCAACAAGGCCCACTTGCACACCGCGCTCGAAACCCTCGAACGCCTGCTCCCCGTCGTCGCCAAGTAGGCCGGCCGATGGAATCCCTCGCCCACCAGCGCCTCAAGATCTTCGCCGCCGAGTTCCTCCGCTGGATCGGATGCTGGCACATCGCCACCGAGGCCCGCACCCGCATCCCCCGCTTCCGCGCCGACGTCATAGGTGTAGGCCGCGCGCCCGGCACGGACGGGACGCCCTTCGTCGCCATCGTCGAGTGCAAGCAGAGCCGCGCCGACTTCTTCCGCGACGCCGCCGACCGCGACGCCCTCCGCCGCAAGCGCGACACCCTCCTCGCCCGCTGCGCAGGGGCCGAACCGCTCCTCCGCGCGTCCGAGCCGCACCTGATCGACTCCGACGGCTGGCTGTTCCCGGAACTCGCGCCGCTGCGCCTCGACGGCTCCCGCCTCCGAGGCCTGCGCCGAGCCCGCCGCGACGCCGCCTCGCTCGACCGCCGCTCGCGCGCCAACGTGAAACTCTGGTCACTCCGACGCTGGCGCCAGGCCGACCTCTTCTACATCGCGGCGCCCCGCGGCTTGCTCAGGCAGGCCGAGATGCCACAGGGGTGGCTTCTTATTGAACCACGATGATACTTCAATCGGCCGCGACGTCGGAACCGCTGGCTTGAGCTGCCGCATTCAGTTTTATGACGCGCTCGATCCGTTGCTTCCAATACTCCATGACGCCTTCAGACTGCCATCGTTCGTCAAACATCTGCCATCGAAGCACCTCTTCAGGCATCCTTGCTATATCAGGGAATGCCACCCGATTCTCAGGTGCGTAGACGACCGCATTCGCTAGGCCATCAAGAAAGCTTTCAGACAACTCGATCCGCGCCCCGGTGTTCTTGATAGTGAACAATGAGCCAGCCGGCGTTGGCATGAAGACAACTTCCTTCGAGCTTTTCGCTTCATGCACCAGCTGATTTCTTAGATACTTGTAGAGGATATCGGATATTGATTGTTGCTTATCATTTAGAACTACATTGATTGTCTGTGCGCCTCCTCGTGTCACCACGGGCGTTTCTTCGTCGAGGAATGTCCTAAACGCCTTGCCATCGCTCACGGGTTGTGGGTGCCGGAGTCTCGCTGTTGCTGCCACGGCCACTAATAGTGGCAGTAGTGCGCCGTTCTTGTGCCCGTTGAGAAACAAAAACTGCGCTTCGTTGATTCGGTCGCGAATCGACATAGCTCACACCCCCACCGCGCTCACGCCGCAATCCACGTAGATGTTCTCCGCCGTCACCCCCGCCGCCAGGTCGCTCACCAGCCACGCCGCGGCGCCCCCCACGTCGCTCCCCTCCACGTTCCTCCTCAGCGGCGCCTTGAGCGGCGTCGCCTCCATCATCTTGTCCACCCCCCCAACCGCGCTGCTCGCCAGCGTGCGCAAGGGCCCGCCCGAGATCGTGTTCACCCGGATCCTGTGCTCGCCCAGTTCCCACGCCAGGTACCGCGCCGTGCACTCCAGCGCCGCCTTCGCCACCCCCATCACATTGTAGCCCGGCACCACCTTCTCGGCGCCGTAGTACGACATCGCCAGGATGCTCCCGCCCCCCGAGGCCTTCATCGGCTCCCGGGCCCGCTTCGCCATCGCCGCCAGCGTGTACGCGCTGATGTCGATCGCGCTCAGGTACGCCGCCCGGGGCGTGTCCGTGAACTTGCCCGGCGCCAGCCACTCCCGATCCGCGAACGCGATCGAATGGATCACGAAGTCCAGCCGCTCGTGCTTCTTCGTGTACGCGTCGAACACGGCATCCAGGTCCTCATCCTTTCCCGCGTCGCAGGGCGCCATCCACACCTCGTGCCCTCCCTGCATCCCGCCGTTGGGCAGGGTCTCGATCGCCTTGCGCGTCCGCCGCTCGTTCTTCTCCCCCGGGAGGCTGGTGTACGCGCACCGCGCCCCGTGCCCGAGCAGCGCCTCGGCGATGTGCCAGGCGTACGAGCGATCGTTCGCGATGCCGAAGATCAGGCCGACTTTCCCGTGCAGCAGGTTCATGCCGCCATGGTAGTCGCGCTCGTTGCCGGCTCAACCTCGATGCCCCGATGCCTCATGCCTCGATGCCTTCCTCATCCCCACTTCAGCACGATCTTTCCGAACTGCTCCGCCTTCTCCAGCCGCTCCCACGCCGCCCGCGCCTCGCGCCACGGGTACACCCAATCCACGACCGGGCGCAACTTCCCCGCCCGGAACAGCGCCGCGATCTCCCCGAACTCGGCGTTGCTCCCCATCGTGCTTCCCAGCAGGCGCACCTGGTTCCAGAAGATCCGCGTCAGGTCGGTTGTCGCGTCGCCGCCGGTGGTCGCGCCCGCCGTCACGTACGCACCTCCCCGGGCCAGGCTCTTGATGCACGCCAGGTGCGTCGCCTTGCCCGTGGTGTCGACGGCCAGGTCGAAGCCCCGCTTCCCGGTGATCGCCCGCGCCTCCTTCGACCAATCCTGCCCCTGATCGAGGATGCACCAGTCCGCGCCCAACTCCTTGGCGCGATCCAGTTTCCACTGGTGCCGCGACGTCGCCGCAACCGGGCACCCCATCCACTTCGCGATCGATAGCGCCGCCGTCGCCAGCCCGCCGCCGATACCCGTGATCAGCACGCTCTGCCCGGGCCGCAAACCCCCCTTGGTCACCACCATCGAGTACGCCGTCAGCGTCACCAGCCCGAAGGCCGCCGCCTCGTCCGCCGGCGCATCGCCCACCCACGCCAGGTTGCTCACCGGGGCGCAGAACCGTTCCCGGTGGCCGCCGTCGGTGTGCTCGCCGATCAGCTCAAAGTCGGGCATGAACGTCGACGCCGGCGGCTCATCGAACCGCCGGGGCCGCTCCACCTCGTACTTCGCGTTCATGATCACCCGCTTGCCCACCCACGACGCGTCCACCCCCTCGCCAACCGCCTCGACGGTCGCGCACACGTCGCACCCGGTGATCCGAGGGTAGTGCTCGCCGATGCCCGGCATCCCCATCCCCACCCACAGGTCCATGTGGTTCAGCGCCGAGCACTCGACGCGCAGCATCGCCTCGCCCCGCCTCGGCCCACCCGGCTCGGGCCAATCACCCACCGCCTCCACGTTCGGCGCCACCGGCGCGCCCTTCCTCGCGATCACCACGGCATTCATGGCCCGGAAGGTAACCGACCGGCCTCAGAGCCGCCGGTCGCGGATGATCTTCGCCACCATCGTCAGCCAGTCCCGGAACGTCGCCCTCGGAGGCTCGGTCGCCGTGTGCCGCAGCAGCAGCACCGTCGCGTCGTCGTCGAACCCCTCCGCGTCCGCGTACGCCGCCACCGCCGCCACGATCCGCCGCGAGAACTCGCCGAGGCTCGCCCGCGCGGCGTCGCTCCCCCCGGCGCCCACCGCCGCCGCAACGCCGCAGAACGCGTTCATCGCCCGCGCGAACCCGAGCAGCCCCTCCACCCCCAGCATCCGCCCCTGCTTGTCCCTCGCCTCGATCAGCGAATCGGTGTACATCAGCACCAGATCGCCGGGGGACAGCCGCACCGTGAACTCGTCGTACCCGGTGTCCTCGCCCAGGATCCCCAGCGGCAGGTTCGTGGGCTCCGCCGTCTGCTCCGGGCTCATCCCGGCGGTCTGCGCCGTGAGCAGCGTCCACGCCCCGGTCTCGACACGCCGCCACAGCGGAGGCGGATGCCCCGCGTTGCACACGCTGAGCTCGTCCCCCGGCGCCCAGTACGACGCCAGCACCGCGGTCGCGAACCGGCCCGCCGTCGTCTCGCCGCCGAACTCCGAGTTGAGCTTCTGCGCGAAACGCCGCTGGTCCCGGTAGTTCACATACCGGCGCATCAGGTCGCGGAGCCGGACCGCAACATCACCCACGCTCGCGCCGTGCCCGGCCACGTCCGCCACCACCAGGCGGCACACCCGGCCGCTCGCGCACCGGGACACGTAGTGGATGTCACCGCCCTCCGAATCGCCCCGGTGCGGCCGGCTGAACACCGCGATGTCCAGCCCCGGCGTCGACACCACGCTGTCGATCGCCTGGTTCCCTCCCCAGACCTCCATGCACACCATCGTGTGCGCCGCGTCCGCGCCCGCCGCCCCGGCCGCCGCCCCGCCGCTCTCGGTTCCCACCGCGCTCATGCAACCCGCTCCGATGCCGGTGGCGGCTCCGAGGTTTCCGGACAGAATCCGCGCCGAGGCCCTTCCGGGCCCCGCGCGGCGCCGCGGCTCACTTGGCGCGGGTGTACTGCAGCTCCATCATCTTCACGTCCTTCCCGTCCGGGCCGGGGCCGAACATCTCCATCGTGAACTGGTCGTCGCTCACCTTGGTCGTCACGATGCGGGTCTTCTCCGCCTTCTTGGTCTCGGGGTTGGTCATCATCCCCTCCAGGGTCGTCACCTTCCCGTCATCCGAGCACGTGCCCCGGCTCACGACCGTCTCGGTCGTCATCGAATCGATCCAGGTGCTCACGTACTGCTTCTTGAAGCCGTCGTACCCGATGATGTTCATGCCGGAGAACGGCATGCCCATCATGTCGCTCTTGAAGTCCTCCTGCAGGAAGCGGCCGTCCATGATCATCTTCAACTCCGCCGTGCCCTTGCTCTCCATCGGAGGGGCCCCCGGCGCCGGCCACATCTTCGTCGCCACGTTCCACCGGCCCGCCATCTTCGCCAGCCTCGCGTGGTGCTCGCCCGGCGTCGTCTCCGCCGGCATCGGCATCATCTGGTCGGCCGCACCCGCGCCCGCCTTCTGGCCCTCCTTCGCCATCCCCTTGGCGGCGTCGGACGCCTCCTTGCCCTTCTCCTTCATCGCGTCCTTAGCCTTGTCCTGCGCAGCCGCCGGCATCACCAGCGTCCCCGCGACGGCCATCGCGCACACAGCGCTCAGCACCTTCCAGCTCTTCATCGCGATACTCCTCTGCAAAGCATTCTCGATCTGTGTCACCCAGGCGTCCCGCGAGGGCTTGCCCGAGGCCCGGCGGCCACGCCGCCAGATTTCCCCAGACCGACCCGTTATATCGGGCCCGGGTTCCGAATGCCGAACAAACACCGCTCCTGGGCCAAGATCGAGGGGAATTCCCCGCCCCAAGCCGGTTTTCTCCCTCGGATCCATCGCCGCACCGCTCGCGCGTACAGTCCCCTCCGACCCCGACCTGACGAAAGGTTTCCGTGCCAATACCCCGCATCCTCCGCGCGTCGCTCCTCCTTGTCGCCCTCGCCGCGCCCGCCGCCGCCGACAAGGTCGACCTCGCCCCCACCCTCGCTCCCGGCTCGACCGCCCGCTACTCCTTCATCAGCGAGAACAAGCAGGAGAGCCGGATCGTCAACGGCCGGGAGCAATCCTCGACCGCGGCCACCGAATCGCGGCTCCTGCTCCGCATCCGCCCCGAAAAGCCCGCCGACGCCGCCGCCGGCGCCCTCCTCGAGCTCACCTACGAACGCCTCGCCTTCCACCTCGAAACCGCCACCAGCATCGTCGATTTCGACAGCGACAAGGCCGAGACCCTTCCGGAAGAACAGCGCGGCACGCCCATGGCCCTGGCCGTCAAGGCCATCGTCGGCGCGCCCGTCCTGTGCACCCTCAACCAGGCGGGCGAACTCGTCGCGATCGACACTGCCGCGATCAAGCCGCCCGAAGGCCCCGCCTCCTCCATCGTGCGCCAGCTACTCGCCAAGGACGCCGTCGCCGACATCGTCAACGCCATCTTCAACGTCCGCCCCCCCCCGACCGAGTCCGGCGTCGGCGACACCTGGACCCGCACCCGCACCCTCCCTGCCTTCGGCGGGGGGATGAAGATGAAGCAGGACTACACCGTCGCCCAGATCAACCCCGAGAAGGCCATGATCCGCCTCGAAGGCGCCATCACGCTCGAAGGAACCACGGAGGAGGCCGCCAAGTTCCTCACCGTCAAGCAGGGCACGGTCTCCGGCGCCACCGAGTGGGACGTGAAGGCCGGCCGGGCGATCGCCGTCGACTTCAGCAGCGTGGCCGAGGTCGAGGACTCCAACCCCGCGATGAAGGGCGTGATCGTCGTCTCCAAGAACACCAGCAAGCAGCGCATCCAGGCCATCCCCGCCGCCGCGCCCGCCAAGCCATGAGCGCACGCCAACCCGCCGATGCGCCGTACGTCCTCGGCGTGAACCAGGCCGAACTCGACCGCCTCGGCCTCCAGCACCAACTCTGGTCCGAGGCCGCGCACGCCCTCTGGGAGCGCGCCGGCATCCAGCCCGGCAGCACCGTCCTCGATGTCGGCTGCGGCCCCGGCTTCGCAACCTTCGACCTCGGCCAGATCGTCGGCCGCCACGGCCGCATCCTCGCCGTCGACCAGGCCGGCCTCTTCCTCGACTACCTCGCCGAACAGGCGCGCCGCCGCGAACTCGGCAACGTGACCACCCACCGGGGCGATGTCCAGGACCTCGCCGGGGCCGGAATCCCCGATGGCCGGGCCGACGCCGCCTACGCCCGCTGGGTCTTCTGCTTCGTGCCCGACCCCGCCGCTGTCGTTCGCGGCATCCACCGCGCGCTCAGGCCCGGAGGCGTCTTCACCGCCCAGGACTACTTCAACTACGAAACCCTAACCCTCGCTCCCCGCACGCCCTCACTCTCCCGCTTCGTCGCCGCCGTCGGCAAGTCTTGGCGCGACCGAGGGGGCAACCCCGACATCGTCGGCTCACTCCCCGGCATCCTGCACCAGAGCGGCTTCGACGTCCGCGAGATCACACCCCACCTGCGCATCGCCCGACCCGGCTCGCCCCTCTGGCAGTGGCCCACCACCTTCATCCGCAACTTCCTGCCCGAACTCGTCAAGGGCGGCTACCTCACCGAGCGCGACCAGACCGACGCCTTCGCCGAGTGGGACGCGGCCTCGCGCAGCCCCTCCTCCTTCTTCTTCTGCCCGCCCGTCTTCGACATCATCGCGGTGAAGAGGTGAGCATCGCCCAACCGTGTGGCATGCCCTGTCTCCGCTGGGCATGTTCTCTTCTCGCAGCGCTGCTCCTCGCCCTCCCCGCCTGCGGCAGGCGCCCGCCCTCCTCCGCGCCTTCCGGCCAACCTCGCATCGCCGTCCTCAGCCCCGCACTTGCCGTCACCCTCCGCGACCTGGGCCTCGAATCCCAGATCGTCGCCCGCCACGGCTACGACATGATCCTGCCCAAGTCGCTGCCCGTCGTCGGCGACCAGGCGGGAATCGACTACGAGGCGCTCCTCCGCGCCGACCCCACCCACGTCCTCCTCGAATGGGGATCGCGCGACCTCCCGCCCCGCCTCACCCAACTCGCCAGAGAGCGCGGCTGGGAGGTGCGCAACTACCCCCTCCTGACCCTCGACGACATCCGCGCCGCCGTCCGCAACCTCCCGCGCGACCTCAACTCGCCCCCGGCCTCCGCCCGCGCCGACGAACTCCGAGCCCGGATGGACCAGGCCTGGAAGCGCCGCCCCGGCCTCCGCGCCAGAGCCGGGCGCACCCTCCTCCTGTATTCCATCGATCCCCCCGCCGCCGCCGGCCCCGGCTCGTTCCACGCGCAACTGCTCGAAGCCATCGGAGGCGAGCCCGCCATCGCCGAAGGCGCCCCCTACATCACCCTCGACGCCGAGGACATCCGGCGCATGAACCCCGATTCCATCGTGCTCATCCTCCCCGGCGCAGAGCCCCTTGCCCCCAAGGAGCGGCTCGGCCGCCTCGGCACGCTCGACCTGCGCGCCGTCAACGACGGACGCGTCCTCATCCTCAACGACCCGCTCGGGCAGACACCCAGCACCGCCATGATCGCCCTCGCCGACGACCTCGCCCGCGGCATGCTCGCTTGGCCCACCCCGGCAGGCGCCCCGATGGGCGAGCGCTAGGCCCCGCCCTCCGATACTTTCCGCACGGTGCGCCGCCCCGCGCTCATGCTCGCCGCCCTGGCCGCGCTCCTCGCGACCGCCGTCGCCCTCCGCTTCGCCGCCGCCCCAGGCGAACTCGGCGCCCCCCGCGACGCGCTCGAGTGGTCCCTCCGCGGCCTGCGCGCCGCGTCCGGCGCAGCCGTCGGCGCATCCCTCGCCCTCGCGGGGGTCCTCCTCCAGTGCCTCCTGCGCAACCCCCTCGCAGAGCCCGCAACCCTCGGCCTCACCACCGGCGCCGGCCTGGGCGTCACCCTCTTCACCTACGCCCACTACCTCGCCACCGGCGCCATCGCCCGCTACGACTCCCCGGCCGCCGCCGCCACCGCCGGCTCGCTCGCCGCGCTCGCCATCGTCGGCCTCCTCGCCCGCAGGCGCACCGGCCTCGACCCCGTCTCCCTCATCCTCACCGGCGTCGTCGTCAGCCTCACCTGCGGCGCCGGGATCGTCCTTGTCCAGCACCTGCTCCCAGACCGCGGCGTCGCCATGGGCGCGCGCTGGGTCACGGGCGCTCTGAGCGATGAAACCTCCTGGGGCTGGGCGCTCGGCGTTCTCACGCTCGCCTCCCTCGCGGCCGCCTCTACCAGCGCCCTTGCCAGCGCCCTCGACGCCGCATCCCTTGGCGAGGACGAAGCCCGGTCCGTCGGCGTTCCGCTCGGCGCGCTGCGCCTCGGCCTCTTCCTCGGCTCCGGCCTGCTCACCGCCGGCGCCGTTATGCTCGCCGGCCCGATCGGGTTCATCGGCCTCGTCGCGCCCCACCTCACGCGGATCCTCGTCGGCCCCGGCCACCGCGCCCTCGCTCCCGCCGCCGCCATGCTCGGCGCCGCCCTCGTCGTCGCCGCCGACGCCGCCGTCAAACTCGTCGATCTCGGCGCCGGACGCATGCCCATCGGCGTCATCACCGCCATCCTCGGAGGCCCCGTCTTCCTCGCCCTCCTGCGCACCGAGGTCCGTGCACGATGACACTCCGTGCCCATCGCATCTCCTTCGCCTACCGCCGCGGCGCCCCGGTGCTCCGCGAGTGTTCCGCCGAGTTCCCCGCCGGCGCCGTCACCGCCATCATCGGGCCCAACGGCGCCGGCAAGACCACCCTGCTCCGCGCCCTGCTGGGCCTCATCGAGCCCCAACAGGGGGCCGCCGACCATGCCGGTGCGCCCGTCCTCTCCCTCCGCGCCCGCGAGCGCGCCGCGCGCCTCGCCTACGCCCCCCAGCGCCCCTCCATCGTCGGCGCCTTCACCACCCGCCGAGTCGTCGCCCTCGGAAGACTCGCCCTTGCCTCCCGCCCCGACCTGATCGACCGCGCCCTCGCCGACGCCGATCTCGCCGCCCAGGCGGACCAACCCTTCGCCACCCTCAGCGCCGGCCAGCAGCAGCGCGCCGCCCTCGCCCGCGCTCTCGCCCAACTCGACGCTTGGAGCGACGCTTCCCGCCCCCGCGCCCTGCTCGCCGACGAGCCCGTCGCCTCGCTCGACCCCGCCCACGCCCTCGTCGCGATGAGCCTGCTCCGCGCCGCCGCCGCGCGCAACATCGCGGTCGTTCTCGCCACCCACGACCTCATCGCCGCGCGCCGCCTCGCCGACCGCGCGGTCGCGCTCGGCGCGCGAGGCACGGTCGCCGCCGATGGCCCCGCCGGCGAAGTCATCTCCCCCCCGACGCTCGCGCGCCTCTTCGATGTTCCCTTCGATGAGGCCGCCACCCCTCACGGCGCCGCGCCCATACCGTTCGCTCCTACAATCAATCTCCCGTGAACACCATCTCCAGCATCCCGCCCCATCTCTGGGTCGTCTTCGCATTCCTTACGATGTCGTTCCTCCAGTGGATGTACCGAAAATCCATGGAGCAGCGGCAGATCAATCAACGGAAGCGCGAGGCCGCCCGCCGCCAGGAGGAACTCCTCCGCACCGGACGCGTCTCCGACGCCCTGCCTTCGCCGCCGCGCACGCTCACGCCGGCCGGGTCTCCGGCGAACCGCCCGACGCCCATCGCCGCCGCGTCCACCCGAGAGCAGCAACTCCGGGAACTCCGCCGCCAGGCGCTGGAAGCCCAGCGCCGCAAGGCCCAGGCCCAGCAATCCGGTCGGATCAGCGCCGGCGTCCCCGTCGCCGACAGGCCGCGTGTCGAGCCTCAACCTTCACTGCCCGCTCCCCTGCGAACGTCGCCGAAAATCACCGCGACCGCGCGGAAGCCACCGGCCAGACCGGCACCTCCACGGGCGGGCCAGAATCCCGGGCGCGTCGAGCGCTCGCTCCCCGAGAACCGCGCCAGCGGCCTCGCCCGCACGCCGCAGCCCGCCGACTCCCCGGCGAGCCCCGCGCCGAGCGCCGCCAAGCCCCGGCTCGATCATTCCCTTGTCCACGCGACCGACGCGGCCGCGTCCGAAGAGGCGGCGCTCCAGGCCTCGGCGTCGCGAGGTCTTCTGCCCGCCGACATCCGCCGCGCATTCGTTCTGTCCGAGGTCCTGGCGCCGCCGATCGCTCTCCGGCATCAGGGCGCGCCGGCCGGGCTGTCGTGACGCCCGCGCCCTCCCCCCGAACGCCGGTATACTCCGCCCCCTCATGATCAGCATCGAGACGCTCAAGGAAATCGTGCGTCTGATGGTCGACAACGAACTCGCGGAGATCGACATCCGCGACGCCGAAGAGACCGTCACGATCAAGCGCGGCGGACAACTCGCACCCCAGGTCGTCGTCGCCGCCCCGCACCACGCGCCGGCCCCCGCCCCGGCCGCCACGCAAGGGGCGTTGGCGCCGGCCCCCGCGACCCCCGCGCCCCCCGCCGTCGACCTCCCGGCCATCGAGTCCCCGATGGTCGGCACCTTCTATTCCGCCGCCGATCCGGACAGCCCCCCCTTCGTCTCCGTCGGCAAGGCCGTCGGCCCCGACGACGTGGTCTGCCTCATCGAAGCCATGAAGGTCTTCAACGAGATCAAGGCCGAGCGCGCCGGCGTCATCGAGAGGGTGCTCGTCAGCAGCGGCCAGCCCGTCGAGTTCGGGCAGAAGCTCTTCCTCGTCCGGCCGGCCTGACCCCCAGCGCGCATGTTCTCACGCATCCTCATCGCCAACCGCGGAGAGATCGCACTCCGCGTCATCCGCGCCTGCCGCGAACTCGGCATCGAGACCGTCTGCGTCTACTCCAAGGCCGACGCCGACGGCCCCTGGCTCCGCCTCGCCGACAAGACCGTCTGCATCGGCGAGGCCAAGGCCTCCGACTCCTACCTCAACATCCCGCGCATCATCTCCGCCGCCGAGGTCTACAACGTCGACGCCATCCACCCAGGCTACGGCTTCCTCTCCGAGAACGCCCACTTCGCCGAGGTCTGCCGCGACTGCAAGGTCGAGTTCATCGGCCCCTCCCCCGAGGCCATGGCCCGCCTGGGCAACAAGGTCTCCTGCAAGCAGGCCGCCAAGGACGCCAAGGTCCCCATCTTCCCCGGCTCCGAAGGCGCCATCGACAACGAGCCCGACGCCGTCCGCATCGCCGCCAAGATCGGGTACCCCGTCATCATCAAGGCCGCCGCCGGGGGCGGGGGCCGCGGCATGCGCATCGCCCACAACGAGGCCGCCCTCAAGTCCGGCCTCAAGCAGGCCGCCCAGGAGGCCCAGTCCGCCTTCGGCGACGGCTCGGTCTACATCGAGAAGTTCCTCGAGTCCGCCCGGCACATCGAGATCCAGGTCTTCGGCGACAAGCACGGCAACGCCCTCCACCTCTTCGAGCGCGACTGCTCCACCCAGCGCCGCCACCAGAAGATCATCGAGGAAGGCCCGGCGCCCCACCTCGATCCGCGCAAGCGCGACGACGTCGCCAAGTCCGCCGCACGCCTCATCAAGGAGGCCGGCTACGCCGGGGCCGCCACCGTCGAGTTCCTCCTCGACGACAAGCAGAACTTCTACATGCTGGAGGTCAACACCCGCCTCCAGGTCGAGCACCCCGTCACCGAGATGATCACCGGGGTCGACCTCGTCAAGACCCAGATCCTCGTCGCCGCCGGCGAGCCCATCCCCTTCCGCCAGCGCGACCTCAAGGTCACCGGCCACGCCATGGAGTGCCGCATCAACGCCGAGGACCCCGCGAAGAACTTCGCGCCATCGCCCGGCCTCATCGAGCGCTTCTCCGCCGCCGGGGGCCTCGGCGTCCGCTGGGATTCCCACGTCCGCGCCGGCTACCGCGTCCCCCCCAACTACGACTCCATGATCGGCAAGCTCATCGTCCACGCCGAGGACCGCGAGGCCTGCATCCGACGCATGGAGCGCGCCCTCGCCGAGATGGTCGTCGAGCCCATCAAGACCTCCATACCCCTTCAGCTGCAACTCATGCGCAACGCCACCTTCAGGAGGGGCGGGCAGGACATCCACTTCCTCGAGCGCCTCCTCAAGCACTGACCAGGGGCGCCACCGCCTCCAGCATCCCGCGCCACTCGCCGTACCGGTACACGATCGCGTGCGCCTCGTGCAGCGCCCGCACCTCGCCCATCGCCCGCTCCGAGAGCGCGTGTTGCCACGCCTGCGCCGAGCGATCGCAGAAATACACCCGGCACCCCAGGGGCCTCGACGCGTGGGCGCCGCACAGGTTGCCCTCCTGGTACGGGCAACCCCCGCCGGCCCGCGCCCGCTCGACATCCAGCACCGTCAGCGGCCAGCGCCCCGGCTCGCGCTCCACCGAGCGCACCGCCCGCAACACCGCGTACGCGGCCTCCAGCCCCGTCACGTACAGCCTGTGCCCGGCCCTCTTGAAGTTGCAGCATCGGCCCGACGCCCAGCACACCGGCCCCCGCGCCTCCACCTCCCGCGCAACGCCCGCGTACACCGCCTCCAGCGCCGCCGCCACTTGCTGCTCCCGCGCCGCCGCAACCCACGACCCCGCCATCGCCGCGACATCCCCGCTCACCGGCTCGGCCCACCGTCCCCGGTCGCCGCCCTCTGCGCGTCGCGCTGCACGCGGATCTCCACGATCGGCACCGTCGGCCCGCGGTTCACCCCCTCGCACATCCGCCCCAGCCGCTCCCAGCCCCTCCGGTCCCGCAAGTTCTCCGGCCACCACGGGAACGTCCGACACTGCAGCGGCCTTTCCTCATACAGCGAGCACACCGCCTTCCCCGCCACCGTCGATCGATCCAGGAACACGCAGTCCATCCCCGCCTCGGTCTGCCGCTCGTTCAGGCTCCGGCCCTGCGGCGTCTGCCTCGTGTACTCACGCAGGAACGCCGCCACGCTCAGCCCCAGCCGCGCCGCGATCGCCGCCGCCTCCTCGTCCGTCACCAGCACGTACCCCGGGGGCCCAGAGCAGCAGTTGCCGCACAGCGTGCACTCGAAGCGAAGCCCTTCCGCGTACCACTCCGCCCGCGCCATCGGCCCATCCTACCCCGTAGCATTTCCGCCATGTCCGACGACCCGCCCATCGGCCTCATCGCCGGCGAAGGCAGCCTCCCCCTGCTCGTCGCCCAGGGCATGCGCGCCGCCGGACGGACCATCGTCGGCCTCTCCATCGCCGGCATCCACGACCCCGCCGTCGAGCCCTTCTGCTCCCGCTTCGAGACCGCGCCCCTCCTGCGCCTCGGCTGCTGGGCCGCCCGACTGCGGCGCATGGGCGCACGCCAGGCCGTTATGGTCGGCCGCGTCAACAAGGCCCGAACGATGCACGCCGGCAGCCGCCTGCTCCGCATGATCCGCGAAGCGCCGGACCTCACCACCGCGCTGGTCTGGTACCGTCGCCTGCGGCACGACCGCCGCTCCCCCGCCATCCTCGCGGCCGTCGCCGACACCCTCGCCTCCCAGGGCGTCCCGCTCATCGACTCCACCACCTTCATCCCCGACCACCTCGCCTCGCCCGGCGCGATGACCCGCCGCGCACCCTCCGCCGCGCAACTCTCCGACCTCGCCTTCGCCGTCCCCATCCTCGATTCCATCCTCGCCCTCAACATCGGCCAGGCTATCGCCGTGCGCGACAAGGACGTCGTCGCCGTCGAGGCCGTCGAAGGCACCGACCGCATGATCGAGCGCGCCGGCGCCCTCTGCCCTCGCGGCGGATGGACCCTCCTCAAGGCCTGCCGCCCCGACCACGACCGCCGCGCCGACGTCCCCACCATCGGCGAGGCCACCGTCCGCAAGGCCCACGCCGCCGGATGCGCCTGCATCGCCCTCCGCGCCGGAGACGTCATCCTCCTCGACAAGCCCGCCGTGCTCCGGCTCGCCGATGATCTCGGCATCCCCATCGTCGGATTCCCCCGCCCTGCCCCGGCCGCGCCGTGAACGCCCCACCCTTCGTCAGCCGCGGCGGCATCAAGCTCCGCCACGCCCTCGACGCCTTCCGCATCGACCCCTCCGGCCTCGCCTGCGCCGACCTCGGCGCCAGCACCGGGGGCTTCACCGATTGCCTCCTCAAGGCCGGCGCGGCCCGCGTCACCGCCGTCGACACCGGCTACGGCATCCTCGACTACCGCCTCCGCACCGATCCCCGCGTCATCGTCCGCGAGCGCACCAACGCCATCCACGCCGACCCGCCGCCGGACGCCGACAAGCCCGCCCTCATCGTCATCGACCTCGGCTGGACGCCCCAGCGACTCGCGGTCCCCGCCGCCCTGCGATGGCTGCGCAGCGACCCCGCCTCGCGCATCATCACCCTCATCAAGCCGCAGTACGAAGCCGACGCAGCGATCAAGACCGCCTCGATGCGCGAGGGCGTCCTCGACGACGCCGCCGCCGAGCGCCTCGCGCAAGCAACCGCCGACGCCATGCCCGCCCTCGGCGCAACCTGCCTCGGCCTCACCCGCTCCCCCATCCTCGGCGGCGAAACCCGCGGCAAATCCAGGGGCAACGCCGAATGGCTCGCCCTCCTCACCCGCGCCTCCCCGCCCTCGACACCCGACGTCAAGTCAGAGGATCCCGGCCCATCGGCACGGTGAGGGTGCCCCTTCCACCCTCTCCCCTCGTGGGAGAGGGTCGCCGCGCAGCGGCGGGGTGAGGGGCCGTCCCCACGAATAACTCCGGCGATTCTCGGACCGAATTCTTCCCGGATTTCCCTTGCATACCCCCCTTCTCCCTGTGGCATACTGCATGGGCGTAGGAAGGGCGAACAAGGGTTTCGGGCGACTGTTCAGCCGCGAGTTCTTCTGGGAGGCACAAGCAATGCGAGCAGCAACACGGGGCGTCAAGGCGAGCGCGATCGATGCCTTTGCATTCAATCCCTCTCCCTCCAGGGGCGGGAGAGGACAGGGTGAGGGGTCTTCGCACCCTCTCCCCCGGTGGGAGAGGGTCGCCGCGAAGCGGCGGGGTGAGGGGACGCTCGCTTCCCTCGCCGGACTGCTTATCGCTTCATCGGCCATCGCCCAGGGCAACGTCCCGCCGTCGTACGGACATGACTTTGTGACTGTCGGTGCGCCGGGCAATCGCCCCGCGCTGCCGAGCGAACGCTTCTACAACCTGAACTTCTCGCCTGTCACCGAGCAAATCGGCGCGGTGAACTACACCTATCGGATCTCCAGAACCGAGACCACGATCGGCCAATGGCTCGACTTCGTGCGCGTCGCCTGGCCGGTGTACCAGAACGAGGTGAGAGGGAACATTCTCAGCGGCGCTTTCACCGGCAGCGGCATCGGCGTCCTCAACTGGACAACCAATCCCACGTTCTTCCTCGTTCGCGAGGCGAGCGTGACCCAGCCGACCAATATGGAGTGGCGAGCCGCCGCCATGTATTGCAACTGGCTCCACAACGGCCGTCCAACCGGCCCGGGCGCCGAGTGGTCGGTGCGGAGCGGCGCCTACGACATCCGCACCTTCACCCGCAACCCCGACCTCTCGTTCAACGACCAACTCCGCCACTCCGAGGGCGCGCGCTACTGGATCCCCACGCTCGACGAATGGACCAAGGCGGCACACTACGACCCCAACAGGTATGGGCCCGGGCAGGAAGGGTACTGGAAATACCCCACAACCAGCGATGCCGCGCCCCTGATCGGCCCCCCCGGGCAGGGAACCACCGGCGGAACCGCTGCAAACGGCCTGCCCCTGCCCGTCGGCTCGTACCCCGACGTGCAGAGCCCCTGGGGCCTGCTCGATGCCTCCGGCGGATATTCCGAGTGGACCGAGACGGTCATGTTTTCGTGGCAGAATCAGTACGGACTGGTGTCCGACAACTCGCGCATCATCCGAGGAAGCGGGGCGGGCGGTGGCGTGTTCAGCGACCGCATCGATGATTTCCGTGCGCCGGGCGGAGCCAACAGCAGCCTGACCGGCTTTCGCATCGCGTCCTTGGTGCCTGCTCCCGCCACCTTGCCGGTGGCGTCCTCCTTGCTTTGCCTGATGACGGGAAGGAGGCGCCGCTCACGATGAGCGTGTGAGCGCTCTACATCGCGACTTTCCGGTCCCATTTGTTCCGGTGAATCACTGACCATTCCTGTCCTCTCACACAAGTGAGGTGTATCCATGAGTCGCATCGCGACGTTCGTGAGCGCTGTTGCTGCGCTCGTTCTGTCCTCGGGCGCCCTCGCCCGCATCATCCAGGTCTCGCCCTCCGGGTACGAGACCATCCAGGCCAACGGCGACGTGTTCATCAACGCGGCGTCGGCGCCGAACGGGACAACGGCGTGATCGACGCCGGCGATG
>CANJRL010000014.1 GCA_947476675.1 Phycisphaerales bacterium | reverse complement strand
TCCGCCGCCGACGCCCAGGCCTTCTACGACGAACTCGCCTACATGCTCGTCCACCAGATCGCTGCGCCCAACTCGCCCCAGTGGTTCAACACCGGGCTCAACTGGGCATACGGCATCTCGGGCCCCGCCCAGGGCCACTGGGTCTGCGACCCCAAGACCGGCAAGCCCGAACTCGCCCACGACGCCTACTCCCACCCCCAGCCGCACGCCTGCTTCATCCAGAGCGTCGACGACGACCTCGTCAACCCCGGCGGGATCATGGACCTCTGGGTGCGCGAGGCGCGGCTCTTCAAGTACGGGTCGGGCACCGGCACCAACTTCAGCCGCCTGCGCGGCGAAGAGGAGCGCCTCAGCGGCGGCGGGCGGTCCTCGGGCCTGATGTCCTGGCTCCGCATCGGCGACCGCGCCGCCGGCGCCATCAAGTCCGGCGGCACCACCCGCCGCGCCGCCAAGATGGTCTGCCTCGACCTCGACCACCCCGACGTCGAGCAGTTCATCAACTGGAAGGTCCGCGAGGAGATCAAGGTCGCCGCCATGGTCGAGGGCCTCAAGGCCCTGGGCGAGCACGACCGCAAGACCGCCGAGCAGCTCGGCCTCAAACTCGATTACGACTTCAACGGCGAGGCGTACTACACCGTCTCCGGCCAGAACTCCAACAACTCGATCCGCATCCCCGACGAGTTCTTCGACGCCCTCGACAGCGACGGCGACTGGCGCCTCACCTACCGCACCGGAGGCGAGGTCGCGAAGGTGCTCAAGGCGCGGCGCCTCTGGCAGGAGATCGGCTACGCCGCCTGGCGCTGCGCCGACCCCGGCGTCCAGTACGACTCCACCATCAACGCCTGGCACACCTGCCCGGCCTCGGGGCGCATCAACGCCAGCAACCCCTGCTCCGAGTACATGTTCCTCGACAACACCGCGTGCAACCTGGCGTCCATCAACGTCATGAAGTTGTACGACCCCGCCACCCGCCGCTTCGACGTCGCGGCGTACGAGCACGCCATCGACCTCTGGACCGTCGTCCTCGAGATCAGCGTGCTGATGGCGGCGTTCCCGAGCCGCGAGATCGCCCGGCTCTCCTACGACTTCCGCACCCTGGGCCTCGGCTACGCCAACCTCGGCGCGATGCTCATGCAGGCCGGGATCGCCTACGACAGCGATGAGGGCCGCGCCGTGTGCGCGATGCTCAGCGCCGTCCTCACCGGCCGCTCCTACCGCCAGAGCGCCCTCATGGCCGCCGAACTCGGCCCCTTCAAGGGCTACGCGAAGAACAGGAAGCACATGCTCCGCGTGGTCCGCAACCACCGCCGCGCCGCCAGGGGGGTTGCCCGCGAGCACCACGGGGCCGACGCGTACGAGAACCTCCGCATCGCCCCGGTGCCGATCGACCACCGCCTGGCGCTCTCGGGCCGCGTCAACATCGCCAACGCCCCGGGCCTGCTCGAGCGCTCCGTCGCCGCGTGGGACGATGCGCTCGCCCTCGGCGAGAAGCACGGCTACCGAAACGCCCAGGTCACGGTCATCGCGCCCACCGGCACGATCGGCCTGCTCATGGACTGCGACACCACCGGCGTCGAGCCCGACTTCGCCCTCGTCAAGTTCAAGAAACTCGCCGGGGGCGGCTACTTCAAGATCGCCAACGCGTCGCTCAGGCCCGCCCTCCTCGCCCTCGGCTACACCGAGGACCAGACCCGCGACGTGCTGAACCACGTCCTCGGCGCCCTGCGCCTCGAGGTCCCCCTGCCCGAGGCCGACGGCACGATCGCCGCCAAGGGCCGGACCTTCGCCGACTTCCTCCGCGACAAGGGCATGACCGCTCCCGAGATCAAGGCCATCGAAGACTCGCTCCCCGGGGTCTTCGAACTCCCCTTCGCCTTCAACGCCTGGGCCCTCGGCGACGAGTGCCTCCGCCGCCTCGACATCGATCCCGTCGCGGCCAAGGCCGACCCCTCCTTCAACCTCCTCCGCCGCCTCGGCCTGACCACCGCCCAGGTCGAGCGCCTTAACGAACTGGTCTGCGGCACGCAGACCGTCGAGGGCGCGCCCCACCTCAAGACCGAGCACCTCCCGGTCTTCGATTGCGCCAACAAGTGCGGCAAGACCGGCAAGCGCTTCATCGCGGTGGGGGGGCACATCCGCATGATGGCCGCCGCCCAGCCCTTCATCACCGGCGCCATCAGCAAGACCATCAACCTCCCCAACGAGGCCACCGTCGACGACATCATGTCCTCCTACCGCCTCTCCTGGGAACTGGGCCTCAAGGCCAACGCCCTCTACCGCGACGGCTGCAAACTCAGCCAGCCGCTCTCCTCGAAAAGCGACACAGCCAAGGACGACGGCGGGGGAACAGGCGCGGCCTCGGGAGGACTGGACCTCGCCGAGGTGCGAGTGCTAGAGGCCGAGGAGGACGAGGACGCAGTCGCCGCGGCCCGCGAGGAGGTCGGCTCCGGCGTCGTCCGCGTCGCCGAGGTGGTGATCTCCGCCCGCGACGAGGAAGCGGCCCGCGCCCTCGCCGCCCTCCAGCGCCCCATGCGCCGCCGCCTCCCCGACACCCGCCGCTCCATCACCCACAAGTTCAACGTCGCCGGCCACGAGGGCTACCTCACCGTCGGCCTGTACGACGACGGCATGCCCGGCGAACTCTTCATCACCATGGCCAAGGAGGGCTCCACCATCGGCGGCGTGATGGATTCCCTCGGCACCGCGGTCTCCGTCGCGCTCCAGTACGGCGTGCCCGTCGAGAGCCTCGTCAACAAGTTCACCCACCAGCGCTTCGAGCCCGCCGGGATGACCACCAACCGCGACATCCCCTTCGCCAAGAGCCTGGTCGACTACATCTTCCGCTGGATGGGCATCCAGTTCGTGACCGGCTACCGCGAGGCCAACGTGCCCAAGCGCGAGAGCGACGGGCCGGGCGAGGCCTCCAACCCCGCTCGCGTCTGGGAGCCCCGCGCCCCGCGCCTCCAGCCCCCCAGCGAGGACGAGGAGGCGGTGCGCCGCATCGCCGCCGCGCCCCGCCCGCCCGTGCGCGACGCCGACGCCGCTGCCGCCCCCGAGCCGCGCACCGTCAAGGTCGTCGCCGTCAGCACCCTCTCCGACGCCATGCGCGACGTGCAGAGCGACGCGCCGGCCTGCGAGGTCTGCGGCGAGATCACCGTGCGCAACGGCGCGTGCTACAAGTGCCTCAATTGCGGCCACAGCATGGGCTGCTCCTGAATCGTCGTCCGTGTGACCACCCCGACGCCCCGCGCGCCGCGAGGGGCCATCCGCCTGTTCCCCGCATCCCAGAAGCAATGTTCGACACCTGCACGAGCGCACGGATCAACGGCTCGCGGCTCCGAGCGGGCCGAGAGGCAGCCGGGGAGGCGCCCGCGCGGACGAGTGGCCGACGAGAGGAAGGATCCCCGTCGCCGCGGCGCGTCTACGGACCGGCGCGCCCCGGCCAGGCCCTGACGGAGAGAGCGATAGGCCTTCGGCCACGGACGCCCTCTGCGTTGGAAACGTCCCGCGTGCGCCTCCTCGGCCGCGAGCCGAGCCCCGGACGCCAACCCGTCCCCACCTGAGGCGCGCATCCCTCGCAAGAGGTCGACGCGCGCCTCAACGCCCTGCCCCCGAGCGGAACCCACCACCGCTCGGGGGTTTTTTTCTCTCACCTCGGACGGACGCACCCCCGCGGCGCGGGCCTCAGACCTCCATCACTTCCTTCGTCTTGTCCGCCACCAGCTTGTCCACCTCCGCCTCGTGCTTCTTCAGCAGCTTGTCGACCTCGTCCTTGAGGTCCTTGATCTCGTCCTCCGAGACGTGCACATCCTTGGCCTTCGACAACTGGTCGATGTGCTTGTTCGCGTCGCGCCGCGCGTTGCGCATCGACACCTTCGCGTCCTCGCCCACCTTCTTCACGTGACCGGCAAGCTGCTTCCGCCGGTCGCCCGAGAGCGCGGGGATGTTGATCCGGATCTGCTTCCCGTCCGCCACCGGGTTGAGCCCGAGGTTCGCCCCCTCGATCGCCTTGCGGATCTCCGCCATCGCCCCCGCGTCGAAGGGCTTGATCAGGATCTGCGTCGCCTCCGGCACGCTGATCGCCGCGATGTTCTTCAGGTCCGACGTCGAGCCGTAGTACTCCACCTTGATGAAGTCCACCAGCGCCGTCGAGGCGCGGCCCGTGCGCACCCCCTTCAGTTCGCTCTTGAGGTAGTCCGCCGCCTTGGTCATGGCGGTCTCGGTGTCCTTCTTGATGCTCGCGGGGGTCGCAGCCATGGTCGTCGATGCTCCGGGAGGCGTCCGCCCTCGCAACGCCCAGCGTCGCGCGGTCGCACGGCTCGGACCGACCATCGTACGGCAAAGCGGGCCCGCCTTCCGACCCCGCCGCGGCGTCTCTTCTCGGCCCCCCCCAGCGCAGCCGGCGCCGACCTCCCCGCTTCACCGCCGCTCTTCCCGCTGCCGCTGGCGTTATCGCTTTCCTGGGGCACAGTGATTCCAGCGGGCCGGCTCGCCCACCCGCCGCCAGGATCGTCCGGAGAGAGAGAAAGAGAGAGCAAGCGCCATGCGCACACAACCGAAGATCGCCGTCATGCTTCTCGCGGCCTCCGCGGTCGCCGCCGCCGTGGTGGGGGGGTGCGTTCTCTCGATGAACGCCGCTCTCGCCATCGCCCCCCAGCCCGCTCGGCCCTCCGCGCTCTCGAACCAGACCGGCCGCGGCCCGGTCGCCAACGTGCTTGTGCCCAAGCGCACCCGCCTCATCATCGGCCTGCAGCGCACCGCCTTCGCGTGAGCGGCGGCGCTTCCCCCTCCGGTCAGTCCGTGTCGCCGGCTTCCTGATCGGCGGGCACTCCCAGCGACTTCTCGAAGATCACCAGGTTCTCCAGCCGGTCCGGGTCCCACCGGATGCCGACGATGTCGAACCCCTCGGTGATCCCGAAATGCAGGAACGCGCGGTGCTGGTTGTGGCACTCGAACCGCACCGAGGCGTAGCCCTGCGCCTTCGCCCAGTCGATCGCCGCGTGCATCAGTTGCGTCCCGATGCCCACCCGACGCATCCCGGGAACCACGCCGCACAGCCACGCGAAGTGCACCGAGGGCTTGAGTTCCAGACCGATATAGAACCCCACCGCGTCCTGCCCGATCCGCGCCACCAGCGCGACCACGTTGGCGCGGGCCAGGAATCGCCGCGCGAACGACTCCGGCGACCGCGGCGGCTTGAACACCTGGTTGTACAGATGCGCGATGGTCTCGACGTCCTTCGGGTCCAGGCTGTCGATCACCACGTTCGCCAAGGCCAGCCTCCCCGCCGCGGACCGCCGACGCTCAGGCCCTCGACATGTACGACCCGTCCTCGGTCGAGATCTTCAGCGTCTCGCCGATCTCGATGAACGCGGGAACCCGCGTCTTCAGCCCCGTCTCCATCGTCGCTTCCTTCAGCTGGTTCGTCACCGTCGCCCCCTTGATCCCCGGGGGGGTGTCGACCACCTTCAGGTCCACCGACGAGGGCATCTCGATCAGCACCGGCTTGGCGTCGTGCACCAGCATGATCACCCCGGTGTTCGGCTTGAGGTAGTACTTCTGCTCCCCCACGAACTCTTCGCTCAGCGTCATCTGGTCGTAGGTCTCGTTGTCCATGAAGGTCAGGCCGGTGTTGTCGGCGTAGAGAAACTCCATCGGACGGCGATCGAGGTCCACCACGTCGATCTCGTCCCCCGAGCCCAGCCGCTTCTCCAGCTGGTTGCCGCTCAGCACGTCCTTGATCTTGATCTGGATGAACGCGCGAAGATTGCCCGGCGTCCGATGCTCGAACTTGGTGATGACGTACAGCTTGCCGTCCATGCGGCAGGCGAGTCCCGGGCGGAGCATCGTGGCCTTCATCGCGAAATCCCTCGATCGAAAAGTGTCAGGCGATTGGTAGGGGAGGGTAAGAATAGCGGGCTGCGCAGGCGAAGCAACCGCCCCACGCTCCGCGCGGCTTGCCGCTACTTCGCGCCCGCCGTCACCGTCACCTGCACCGGTGCGGCCTCACCCGCCGCCGGGCGTTCGGCGTGCAGGCGCTTCGCGCGGTGCGCGCTCCAGTCCGTCACCGCCAGGTCCGGGCAATACCCCGCCTCGCCGGCCCGGCTCGCGTCGTGCACCCTCAGCAGGTCGTACGCGTTGTCCCGCTGCGCCGGCGTGAACCCCGCCTCCCGGATCAGCCGGCACAGCACCGGCTCGTTCAGGCAGTACGTCGTCCCCGCCGCGCTCACGACGTTCTCTTCCATCATCACCGAGCCCATGTCGTTCGCCCCGAACGACAGCGCCACCTGCCCGATGTGGGGCCCCATCGTCACCCACGAGGCCCCGATCGAGTACACGTTGTCCAGCATCAGCCGCGAGATCGCCTGCGTCCGCAGGTATTCGACCGCCCCCGCGCGGCGCACGCGCCGCCCGAACTCCGGGTGCGACCGCGCATCGCCATCCCCGTCCAGCGTCGCCACCGCGTCGCCCGGGAACAGCGCGCCCGGCTCGAGTTCCTCCGGCCTGTCGCCCCAATCCCGCACCCGCCCCAGGGGCGTGTTCTCGCGCTGGAAGGGCCACGAGATGAACGCCTTGTAGTGCCCCCCGGGCCCGCCCTCGGACCCGCCGTCCCTCATCGCCCGGTCCTGCCACTCCCGCACCGTGGCCATGTGGTGAACCCGGTCGGCGTAGCCCTCGATGTGCCCGAACATCATCGTCGCGCTGGTGAACATCCCCAGCGAGTGCGCCGCCTTCATCACGGTCAGCCACGACTCCGCATCGCACTTGCCCAGCCCGATCTTCCGTCGCACCGGCGCCGCGAAGATCTCCCCGCCTCCCCCCGGCACGCTGTCCAGCCCCGCCTCGCGAAGAGGCCTGATCACCGACAGCACCT
Source organism: Phycisphaerales bacterium (assembly GCA_947476675.1). Classification (GTDB taxonomy): domain Bacteria; phylum Planctomycetota; class Phycisphaerae; order Phycisphaerales; family UBA1924; genus CANJRL01. The sequence continues at coordinate 29,001 of CANJRL010000014.1, read as the reverse complement.
TGTCAAACAGGGTCGCGCCCGGCGGATCGAAGAAGCGCACGAACTCGATGAACTCCGGGGGCGAAAACCCGTGCACGTGCACGCCCCGCCCGCCGTTCGCCCCCGCGAAGCGCTCCTTGATCCCGCGCAGCAGCGTCGTGTACCACTCCAGGGGAAGGGCCGGGTTCATCCCCCCCTGCATCAGGACCTGCGTCCCCCCGATCCCGACCAACTCCTCAATCTTCTCGTAGAGCCGCCCGTGCTCCAGCGTGTACGCGTCGTGGTCCTCCGCGTCCCGACGGAAGGCGCAGAACGTGCACTTCGCCGTGCACACGTTCGTGTAGTTGATGTTGCGGTCGATCACGTAGGTCCGGATCGCGTCTCCGTGGATCGCCCGGCATCGCGCGTCCGCCAGCCGCCCCAGTTCCACCAGCGGCATCCGGTGGAACAACTCCAGCCCCTGCGCCGGAGTCAGCCGCGCCGCCCCCGCGGTCACCGCGTCGAGCAGCCCCGCATCAGCGGCGGACGCGTCAGCAAACGTCGGCGGCGGTCGGTACAGGCTGGGCATCCATCCTCATCGTGCAGGGTCCCTGCGCAGCGGTCGCCGTGCAGATTTCGGTATTTTCAGAAGTCGCTGAAACAAAGTCAAGGCGACGACGCCCACCCCGCTCACCCGCGCGGATATCCCCGCTTCTGCCCGCTCTTGCCGGGGCGCCGTGGCCCGGCGCCGGCGCCGCCAGCCCCACGATCCGGCCCGCCGGCCTTCCCCGTGGGCGCCGCGTTCGATTGCCCGCCCCGCCCGCTCCCGGCCCGATGGCCGCCGCCGGTCTTCGGTGGCTTTGGCCCTCCGCCCACCACCTCGCCGAAACGCCGCTCCCGCGCCCCGTGACCGCCGCCCGCCCCATGGGGACGCGGCGGATGCGCGGGGCTCGGCGCCGGAGCCGGCGCGTGCCTGTTCGGCGCGTGCCGCGCCGGTTCGGCCCGTTTGGCCTGCTGCGAACCTGCGCCGACCACCCCGGCCCCGCGACGTTCGTGCGCCTCGCCCGGCTCCTGATCGTGCGCCCGCGGGGCCATCGTCGGCAACGCCGTGATCGCCGCCATAGGCTTGCCCGTCAGCCGCTCGATGTTCCGCAGGAATCCCCGCTCCTCCGAGTCGCAGAACGAGATCGCGATGCCCTTGGCCCCCGCCCGCCCCGTGCGGCCGATGCGGTGCACGTACGCCTCCGGCTCATTGGGCAGGTCGAAGTTGAACACGTGCGTCACGCCGTCCACGTCGATCCCGCGGGCCGCGACGTCCGTGGCCACCAGCACTCTCGACCGCCCGCTTCGGAACGCATCCAGCGCCCTCTCGCGCTGGTTCTGCGCCTTGTTCCCGTGGATCGCCAGCGCCGAGATGCCCGCCCGCATCAGCCGGTGCGTCACCCGGTCCGCGCCGTGCTTGGTGCGCGTGAACACCAGCGCCCGCGCGATCTTGCCCTCCTCCAGCGTGTGCTCGAGCAGCGCCTGCTTCGTGTGCCGCGACACCATGTACACCGACTGCTCGATCAGCGGCGCGGCCGACGCCACCGGCGTCACCGACACCCGCGCCGGGTTCCTGAGCAGCGACTCCGCCAGCCGCACGATCTCCTTGGGCATGGTCGCGGAGAAGAGCAGCGTCTGCCGGGTCGCGGGAGTCTCCGCCGCGATCTGCCGGATCGGCTGGATGAACCCCATGTCCAGCATCCGGTCGGCCTCGTCGAGCACCAGCACCTCGACCGCCGAGAGATCCACGTGCCCCTGCTCCATCAGGTCGAGCAGCCGCCCGGGCGTCGCGACGATGATGTCCACCCCGCGCTGCAGCGACCGCACCTGCTTGCCCTGGCCAACCCCGCCGAAGATGCACGCCCCGCCCAGCCCGGCGTGCCTCCCGTACGCCTGGAACGACTCCGCGATCTGCGTCGCGAGTTCGCGCGTCGGCGACAGCACCAGCGCCCGCGCCAGAGCGGGCCCCCGCCGGGTCTTGTCCACCGCGCCGGTCATCAGCCGGTGCAGCACGGGCAGCGCGAACGCCGCCGTCTTCCCCGTGCCGGTCTGCGCGCAGCCCAGCAGGTCGCGCCCCGCCAGCACCTCGGGGATGGCCTGCGCCTGGATCGGCGTCGGCGTCGTGTACCCCTCCTCCGCGAGGGCGCGGAGCAGGGGGGCGGCAAGGGCGAGCGAATCAAATCGGATCGTCAACGGACAAATCTCCTGCGCCGACACGCCGCACGCCCAGGGCGCGCACGCTCGTCGCGAGTGGTTCGGGCGTTCCTGGCGCCGAGATGATCGGGGCAAGTCCGGCCGTACTGGGGTGGAGCGGCGCCGCGACAACCGCGGGTCTCGCCGCCGCCGACAGATTCCCAGAACGTCCCGGCGACAAGGCCGCATCGCGGCCCGGACGCCGGAGAGCCGCTGAGGCTACCGGCAGGTGAGCACCATGCTAGGCGCCCCGACAACGCTCCGCGCGGACTGGTCTTCATTTCTCACGCCCTTGGGTGGTGCTTCGCGTGCACGTGCCTCAGGCGGCTCGCGTCCACGTGCGTGTAGATCTGTGTCGTGCCGATGTCCGCGTGCCCCAGCAGTTCCTGCACCACCCGCAGGTCCGCGCCTCCCCCCAGCAGGTGCGTCGCGAACGAGTGCCTCAGCATGTGAGGGTGAACATCCCCCAGCCCCGCCAGGCGCGCGTGCTTCCGCACGATCGTCCACACCGCCATCCGCCCCAGAGGCGCGCCGATCCTCGACAGGATCAGCTGCTCCCGGTGCCTCGCCGGCTCGCGCGCCAGCAGCGGGCGGCACTCCTTGAGATACCGATCCAGCGCCGCCCGCGCGGGAGACCCCATCGGAACCAGCCTCTGCTTCGCCCCCTTCCCCAGCACCCGCACAACACCCAGCGCCTCCACCACGTCGCGCACGCCGATCGCTCCCACCTCCGACGCCCGCAAGCCGCACGCGTACATCAGTTCCAGCATCGCCCGGTCGCGCAGCCACAGCGGCGCCCGCGCCTCCATCGTCCCATCCCGTTTCCGCTTCGCCGGCGCGTCCGTCCCCGGCCCCGGAGACTCGATCAGCGCCTTCACCTGCCTCGGGCTCAGTGTGCCCGGCAACTTCCGCCACCGGCTCGGCTGGTCCAGCAGGTCCGACGGGTTGCTCCCGATCCGCCCCTCTGCGTGCAGCCACCGGAAGAACACCTTGATCGTTGCCAGGTGCCGCGCCACCGACGAGGTCTCCATCCCCCGGTCGCGCCGAAGCCCCGCCAGGTGCGCCGACAGATCGTCCGGCCTCACCGCCCCCGGCCCCGCGACTCCCTTGGCCTCCAACTCCGCGCACAGGTCGCGCAGGTCGCGGCCGTACCCGTCGAGCGTCGCGGGCAGGAGCCCGCACTCGATCCTAAGGTAATCGAGAAACGCCCGGCGAACCGCCGCCCACGGCGAATCATCCCGCTCGCGGCTCGCGTCCATCGCCACCCGCGCGCTATCGGCAGGACGGCCCCAGACCCCGCACAACCTCGCCGGGTCGTGTCCCGCCTGCGCATACCGCGCAACAACAGCTCACCGCCCGCGCAGCCCCCGCGCCGGGCCCGCCTCTGCGATCCACCCACCTCTTGGCACGCCGCTTGTGTGAAATCCTCCCGCAAGGAGGCTGTCGCATGGACACCGCGGTGGAACGGCGGTCGTTCGGGCTCTCGCGCTCACGGAAGAGCGCCACGCCCGGACTCCCACCCTCAACGCCGGGCTTGATCGAGCCCGCGGACAACCCCTCTCACCCCTCGGGGATCGACCACGCCGTCCTCGGCTCACGGTGCGTCGGCGAGCGCCTGCTCGCCTTCGCCTGCGCCGCCGCCGCCATCCACGCCGCCAACGCCGCCCGAGAGCCCTTCGACCCCGCCCTTCCCTCCTCGCCCCTCCGCCCGCACGACGAACCATGAACTACGGCCTGTACCTGTCAACCTCCGGCGCTCTCACCGCCCAGGCGCGGCTCGAGGTCTGGGCCAACAACCTCGCCAACGTCAACACCACCGCCTTCAAGCCCGACCGCGCCACCATCCGCCAGCGCGACACCGCCAAGGTCGAGGACCGCTTGCCCTTCCTGCCCTCCAACGCCATGCTCGAGAAACTAGGCGGCGGCGTCCTCCTGGAGCCGACACGCCCCGACCTCACCCCGGCGCCCTTCCAGGAATCATCCGCCCCCCTCGACATCGCCATCGACGGACCGGGCTTCCTCGTCGTCGATTCCGGCAAGGGCTCCCCGGAGCAGCGGCTCCGACTCAGCCGCGACGGAAGGCTCTCCCTCGACGCGACCGGCCGTCTCGTCCGCGCCAGCGACGGCCTGCCCGTCCTCGACGAGGAGTACCGGCCCATCACCCTCGACCGCTCCGCCGCCGTCGCGATCACGACCGACGGCCGCGTCATCCAGAACGACACCGCCGTCGCCACCCTCGCGCTGGCGAGGCCCAGGAACAACGACCTGCTCCGCAAGGTCGAGGGCGGGCTCTTCGTGGTCTCCGGCGGCAAGGCGGCCATCGAGCGCACCGGCGCCGCCGTCCGACAGTTCGCTACCGAGCGATCGGGCGTCGATCCCTTCGCCGCCATCCTCGGCGTCACGCAGGCCGAGAGCGCGGTCGGCAACAACGCCCGCATGATCCAGATGCATTACGACACCCTCGGCCGGGCCATCAACACCCTCGGCCGCATCGCCTGAAACCACGGAACCGCAGGAGCAACTCCGCATGGCCATCACCGCGCTCCACTCCGCCGCAACAGGCCTCTCCGCCCTCAACACCCAACTCGACGTCATCGCCAACAACCTCGCCAACATCAACACCACCGGCTTCAAGGCGATGCGCCCCAACTTTCAGGACCTCCTCTACATGGAGCGCCTCCAGCCCGGCGTCGAGAACGCCAACGGCGACCGACGGCCCACCGGCCTCTACGTCGGCCTCGGCACCAAGATCTCCGGCACCCAACTCGACTTCAACCAGGGCAACCTCGTCACCACCGGCCGCGAGACCGACATCGCCATCGAGGGCAACGGCTTCCTCCGCGTCGCCGTCGAGCCCGGCCGCGCCAACGGCGGATTCGCGTACACACGCGCCGGCAACCTCGCCCTCAACCGCGACGGCCAGCTCGTCCTTGCCAACGACGGGGGCCCGCGCATCCAGCCGGTCATCACCATCCCCCAGGACGCCACCAAGATCGACATCAGCACCGACGGCCGAATTCTCGTCACCCAGCCCGGGAACGCCGAGCCCGCCCAGGTCGGGCAGCTCGAACTGTCCACCTTCGTCAACCCCTCGGGCCTGAAGATGCTCGGCGAGAACCTCTACGCGGAGACCGTCGCGTCGGGGCCCCCGATCCAGGGCAATCCCGGCGTCGATCAGCGGGGCCAGATCCGGCAGGGGTTCGTCGAGGGCTCCAACGTCGATCCCACCACCGAACTCATCGAACTCATCAAGGCCCAGCGCGCCTTCGAGATGAACAGCCAGACCATCCGCTCCGCAGACCAGGCGCTCCAGACCGTCGCGCAGATCCGACGCTGATCCCCACCCGACACAGGAGACGGCGGATGAACCTCGCCCGCACCACGCTCTGCCTCGCCTCCGCGCTGCTTCTCAGCGCCGCCGCCTTCGGCGGGGCGATCACGATCCGGCCCCGCGCCACGCTCACGCCCGACCAGACGCAGGTCCGCCTCGCCGACATCGCCGACCTGGCCGGCGACGACGCGATGACCCTTCGCGACCTCGTCATCCTCCCCGACGCCGCCGACGCCCTGCGGAACGCCGGCGGCGCCGTTACCATCGACCTCCGCTCCGTTCGCGCCGCCCTCGACGCCCGCCAGGTCAACTGGGGCCGCATCGCGCTCCAGGGCAACGCCTGCGTCGTCCGCGGCGGCCCCGCGCCCAGCCAGCCCGTGGCGGCGCCGCCGGCCAAGTCCCCCCCCGAGCCCGTCCCGGCCGCCGCCGCCGAGCCCGCCTCGGCCATGCCCTCGGGCCAGGTCCGCGCCGCGATCGCCCAGCGCATCGCCGATCTGCTCAAGGTCAAGACCGAGGACCTCCGCCTGTCCTTCGAGCCCGACCCCATCCTCGACATGACGATCGATCAGCCCGCCCGCCGCGTCGACGTGCGCATCATCGCCGCCGCCGGCTCGCCGCGCATGCCCGCGCAGGTCACGGTCTACGACGGCGACCGCATCACGGCGTCGTCCCTGGTCCACGCGACGCCGCTGGTCCGGAAGACCGCCGTCGTGCTCACCGCCCCGGTGCGCAAGGGCGAGGTGATCACCGACCAGCACGTCCGCGAGACCGAGCAGTGGGCCGCGCCGGGCGTCGGCGCAGGAGTCGACTCCGCCTCCGATGTGGTGGGCGCGCAGGCGCGCACACGCATGGCCCCGGGCGCCGCGCTGCGCGACGATTCCGTCGTCAAGCCCGTCCTGATCCGCCGGGGGGAACTCGCCACCGTCCACGCGATGAGCGGCAGCGTGCTGGTCAAGACGCCGGCCCGCGCGATCAGCGACGGCCGCGAGGGAGAAATGATCGAGTTCCGGCTCGAAAAGAGCAAGAAGACCTTCACCGCCCGTGTGGACGGCAAAGGCCGCGCGGTGCTGGTCGTCAACCAGCCCGATGCCCGAGACGGCGCCGCCCCGGGGCGCGCAGCGTCGGACCCCGCGAGGTCGGGTGAGGAGGCGCCGCGATGAGGTCACGCGCTCGCATCGGTCTGCTCTCGGCTCTCGCAGCCGCCGGCTCTCCCGCCGGTCCGGCCCAGAGCCTCTTCCAGCGTCCGGTGGATCCCGGCCAGGCGCCGATCCCTCAGGCAGAGGGCGCCGAGGAGGGCGCGGCTCCGTCCACGGTCGCTCCCGGCCCCGGCCCCGGAGAGGCCTCCGAGGGACCGGCGCTGCGACGCAACAACCCCGTCGCGGAACTCAACGGCGTCAGCCTCTACGCCATCCAGCCCTCCGCCCCGCGCCGCCACAAGGTTCACGATCAGATCACCATCGTCGTGAACCAGTCCAGCAAGATCAACCGCAACCAGGCCCTGAAGACCGACAAGAAGTACGACGACAAGGTCGACCTTGCGGCCTTCCCGGACCTCGTCGACCTGTTCTCTCTCCGCGTCCCGCCCAACGGGCGAAAGCCGGCCATCAACCCGCAGCTCGACCTCAAGAGCGAGGGCAAGTTCGACGGCAAGGGCGACTACACCCGCGAGGACCGCTTCACCGCCCGCATCACGGGCACGGTGATCGACGTCAAGCCCAACGGCGTGCTCGTGATCGAGGCCCGCGCCACCACCATCTCGGACAAGGAAGAACAGACCATGATCCTCAGCGGCTCCTGCCGCGCCGAGGACGTCACCGCCCAGAACACCGTCCAGTCGACGCAACTCGCCGATCTCCGCCTCGAAACGCGGAACAAGGGCGAGGTCAAGGACGGCTCGGACAAGGGCATCCTCACCAAGGTCTTCGAGACCCTCTTCAACTTCTGATCAGGCCCGGGGTTTGCGTGGAGACGCTGCGGATGACACGCGGATACGACGCCATCTCGGGTGTCAGGCCGGAACTGCCGGTCGTGCGCGCAGCGGTTGCGCTCGCCGCGCTCTTCCTGCTCCTCCTCCTCGCCAACCCGACCCACGGCGCAAGCCTGCAGGAACTGGTCCGCCTCAAGGGCCACGGCAAGTCCGAACTCCGCGGCTTCGGCCTGGTCGTCGGGCTGCCCGGCAGCGGCGATTCCGCCAAGGACCTCGTCGTGGCCCGCCCCCTCGCCAAACTCCTGGAGAACGAGGGCAACCCGGTCGGCAAGTTCGAGGAACTCGCCCAGAGCAAGTCCATCGCCCTTGTGATGGTCACCTGCGAGGTGCCCGAGACCGGCGCCCGGGCGGATGACGAGATGGACGTCTTCGTCGCCGCGATCAACAACCCGAAAAGCCTCGACGGCGGGCGTCTCTTCCTCGCCCCCCTGCGAGGACCGCTGCCCGGCCAGGGCGTCTTCGCCATGGCCTCTGGGCCCGTGGTCACCGAGGGCGCCAACAAGAACTCCGGCCGCGTCCGCGCCGGGGCCAAGTTCGTCCGCGACGTCCAGACCCCGACCATCGCCCCCGACGGGACCATCACGCTCGTCATCAAGAACGCGCTGGCCTCCTGGACAACCTCGCAGCTCATCGCCAGCACCGTCAACCAGCACCGCCTGAGTTTCGACGAGACCGCGGCGGAGATCGCCCGGGCCGTCGACGACCGCACCGTCCGCGTGGTCATCCCGGACGTCGAGCGGTCCAACCCGGCCAACTTCATCGCCGACATCCTGGGCATCCGCTTCGACCCGTCGCTCATCGACCTCCCGGCGCGGATCATCGTCAACGAGAGGGAGAAGGCCATCGTGGTCACCGGCGATGTCGACATCAGCCCGGCGCTGATCACCCACGGCGATCTCGCCATCACCACCGTGACGCCTGCGCCCGAGCCCTCGCCGGGGAACCCGCTGGTCGAGCGCAGCAAGTGGGCCGAGGTCGGGACGTCGACCAGGCCCCGCGACAAGGCGCGCCTCCAGGACCTGCTCGCCGCCTTCAAGCAGATGGACGTTCCCGTGAACGACCAGATCGCCATTCTCAACATGCTTTCACGCACGGGCAAGCTGCACGCCCAGATCGTGGTGGACTGACCCGTGAGCATCGCGACTCCCAACAAGCCGCCGACCATCCTCGAAGCGACCCGCGGCGCCGACGCCTGGATGCACGGGCCCAAGCCGCAGATCGTCCGCCACCCCGTCGACAGCGTGGGCTTCGCCACCGCGCTCGAAAAGGTGAAGGCCAAGCAGACGCCCGAGCAGCAGGCCCGAGGGGCCGCCGAGGAGTTCGTCGCGATGGCGCTCATCCAGCCGGTGCTCAAGCAACTGCGCGAGAGCAACCATGCCTCGCCCCCCTTCGGCCCGACGGAAGGGGAGAAGAAGTTCGGCGCTGTGCTCGACTCAGAGGTGGCCAAGCGCATCGTGCGGGCCTCGAGATTCCCTCTGGTGGACAGGATGGCGACAAGCCTGCTGCAGCGGTCGCGCGGCGTCCGCGCGGCGCAGGCGGAGGCCGGGGTGAACATCCATGCCTGACGCCGCCAACACCCTGGGGCGCGAGGCCGTCGACCCGCTCGCCGCCGACCTCGGCTCGGTGCTCGACCGCCTGCACGCCGAGCACGAGCGGCTCGCGATCATCGCCGGCGCCCGGCGGCGGGCGATCGCGCTCGCCGACGCTAGGGCGATGGCCGCGTGCATCGCGCAGGAGAACGAGGCGGTGCAGCGCATCGCTGCGATCGACGCCGAGCGCGAGGCCGTCGCGGCCCGCGCCGAGCGTCGCTACGGGAAGCCCGCCGACGCCGGCGCCGACTGGCGCCCGACGCTGTCCTGGATCGCCTCGCGCCTGCCCGAGCCTCAGCGCGGGGCGCTGACATCGGCGGCGTCCCGGCTGCGGGCGCTGATCGAGCGGCTGCGCGGCGAGAACGCGTCGCTGGCCCAGGCCGCCGAGACCCTGGCCGGGCACATGACCGGGATCATCCGCGCCGTCGAGGGCCGTCTGAGCCACTCGGGCGCGTACACGCCCCGGGGCGTCGTCAGCGCGGGCCCGGCCGTGATCACCGCGATGGACGTGACGACATGAGCCTCAGCGGCGCGCTCCAGATCGGCCGCTCGGCCCTCACCGCGAGCCAGATCGCGCTCCAGGTGACCGGCAACAACATGGCCAACGCCGCCACCCCGGGCTACACCCGGCAAGTGGCCCGGCTGACGCCCGACGGCGGCCTCGACCCCGGCGGGCTGTACAACGGCCGCGGCGTCTCGGTGACGGATGTCCGGCGGCAGATCGACAAGGCGCTGCAGGGCCGCCTCGAGGACGCCGTCTCGCGCGAGCAGGGCGCGGCGGTCGACCAGAGCGTGCTCTCGCAGGTCGAGTCCATTCTCAACGAACTCTCGGGCAGCGACCTCAGCACCCAGCTCAACAAGTTCTACAGCGCGTTCTCCGAACTGGCGAACAACCCCGGCGCCACCGAGACGCGCACCAGCGCGGTCGAGCAGGGGGTGTCGCTGGCGTCCTTCGTCCGGGGCCTGAGGCAGGACCTGCAGGACACCCGCCGCCAGGTCGATTCCCAGATCCAGAGCAACGCGAGCAAGGCCAACCAGCTCCTCAGCGACATCGCGAAGCTCAACCTCCAGGTGGTGAGCGCAGAGCAGGGGCGCGGCGTGGCCAACGACCTGCGCGACCAGCGCGACGGCCTGGTGCGCGATCTCTCCGAGATCCTCGACGTCACCTCGGTCGAGTCCAACACCGGCTCGGTGGACCTCTACTTCGGCTCGACGCCCCTCGTCCAGGGCAGCACGTCGCTGGGCATCTCCTACGTGCAGGAGTCGGTGAACAACGACATCGCGGTCAGCGTGCGCGTCACCAAGACCGGGGAGAGCCTCGACGCCAAGACCGGGGCCTTGGGAGGGCTCCTCCAGCAGCGCACCAACGCGATCGACAGGACGACCAAGGAACTCGACAAGGTCGCCTCGACGCTGATCTTCGAGGTGAACAAGGCCCACTCGTCGGGCCGCGCGCTGGCCCGGCTGACCGACCTCACCGGCACTCTCCAGGTCCCCGCGGCGGACCAGACGAAGGCCCTCAACGACCCGACCAACGCGACCCTCGCCGCGCTCCCGTACAAGCCGCAGAGCGGGTCGTTCGACGTCGTCGTCACGGACTCGGTCGGGGCGAAGCAGACGGTGCGGATCCAGGTCGATCTCGACGGCGTCGACAACACCGGCGCCCCCGGCTTCGCCAACGACACCAGCCTGGCCGGCATCGTTGCCGCGCTCAACGGCGTGGCGAACATCACCGCCTCGGTGACGACGGGCGGGAACCTGAGCATCAAGGCGGCGGGCGGGTTCGACGTGGCCTTCGCCAACGACACCTCGGGCGTGCTGGCGACGCTGGGCGTCAACACCTACTTCGCGGGGACCACCGCGGCCGACATCGCGGTGCGCAGCGACCTCCGGCAGGACCCGACGCGGCTGGTCGCGGCCGCCGACACCGTGTCCGGCCGCACCGGCGGGTCGAACACGCAGGCCCGAGCCATCGCCGGGCTGCGCGACGCCCCGGTGGCGGGCGTTGGCGGTGTCTCGATCAGCGGCGGCTGGCTCAAGACGGTCGAAAGGGTGGCGAGCGAGACCTCCGCCGCCAAGACCCGGGTCGACTCGACCAGGCTGGTGCGCGAGAGCATCGAGAACCAGCGCTCGGCGATCAGCGGCGTGAGCGTGGACGAGGAATCGATCAACCTCCTGCAGTACCAGCGCCAGTACCAGGGCGCCGCCAGGTTCATCACCGTCGTCGACCAGATGTTCCAGACTCTTCTCGGCATCACCGGCACAGCCTGAGCAACACCATGGCGACCATCCCCTCGAGCCTCGCGCGCGTCCCGAACCTTCTGGTGTCGAGGATCTCCCTGTCGAACAACACACGCAACAGCGTCGATTCGCTCCTCCAGCAGGAGAAACTGTCCAGCGGGAAGGAGATCAACCGGCCCAGCGACGACAGCGTCCGCGCCTCGGTCGTGCTCACGCTGCAGCAGCGGCTCAACCAGACCGACCAGCGACTCCGGAACTACAAGCACGCCGACGCGCTGCTCAGCACGATCGACACCTCGCTCAACGACGCGGTGGACCTGGCGCGGAACGCGTCGCAGATCGCGTCGGCGCAGCTGGGGGCAGGCTCCGACGCCGGAACGCGGAAGAACCAGGCCGTGGTGGTCGGATCGCTGGTGAACGAGTTGGCGAGCATCGCCAATCGCGACTTCACGGGCATCCATCTCTTCGGCGGCGACAGCGTCGATCAGCCGCCGTTCGAGGCGTTCCTCGGAGGCTACCGCTACAACGGCCGCGGCCAGGGGCTCAGGACCGACCTGGGGGAGGGGCTGGACGCCCCCGCGACGATCGCCGGAGAAGAAGCATTCGGGGCCCTCTCGGCGCGGGTCAAGGGCGATGTCGACCTGAACCCGGCGCTGACGCTGACGACGCGCCTGGACGACGTCGCCGGGGCGCGCAACGTGGGGATCAAGCCGGGCCCGGTCACCGTCGCGATCTTCAACGGCGCCACGACGCAGAACATCACGGTTGACCTGACCGGCGCCCAAACCATCGGCGAGACGCTCACGCGCCTCGAGAGCGCGGTTCGGCAGGCGGCCCCGGCGGCGTTCACCGCCGGGTATCCCTCGTCCGGCGTGAGCGGCGAGAGGCTCGCCTTCGGCGGGCTCCAGACGGCGCCCCCGTACACCCTGAGGTTCCTCGACACGGGCACCGGGTCGACCGCGGCTGACCTGGGCATCGCCGGCTTCACCTACACGGGCGCGAACGCGGTGAACACGGCGGCGAATCAGGACCTGGATCCGAGGCTGACGGACTTCACGACACTGGGGAGCCTCAACGCGACGCCGCCGGTGACCTACGGCAACATCGTCTTCAAGAACGGCGCCGCCCAGGGCGTGGTGACCACCTCCGCGGGGATGACGCTGGGCCAGTTCAAGTCCGCGGTGGCGGCGCTGAACCTGGGGATCCGGGCGGAGATCTCGGCGGACGGCAAGTCGATCGATGTTGTGAACGAGGTCTCGGGCCTGCGGATGGCGATCGAGGAGGGAGGCGGGACGGCGGCGACCACGCTCGGCATCCGCACGCTGAAGCCCTCGACCAAGATCGCGGACTTCAACGACGGCAAGGGGGTGCAGATCGCCGACGGGGCGGTCGACCCGGTGACGGGACTGCCCGACCCGGTGCGGAACAACGATTTCAGAATCACGCTGAAGAGCGGGGCCAGCGTGGATGTCGATCTGCGCAAGCAGGATATGGGCGATGTGGCCTCTGTCATAGGGCGGATTCAGAATGTCGCGGACGCCGCCTTCGGCGTTGGGACACTCGTGGTGGGGCTCTCGAACGGGTCGAACGGCATCGTGTTCACGGACTCGTCGGTGGGCGGCGGCACGACGGCGGTGACGAGCCTCTACGGGCACGCCGCGGAGGACCTCGGGCTCCTGGGGGCGAAGTTCACGGCGGGGAGCCCGGCAACTCTTGCGGGCGAGGACCGCGCGACGGTGCGCGTGGACAGCGCGTTCTCGTCGCTGATCGAGCTGCGGGGGGCGCTGGAGACCAACGACAGCCGCGGCATCACGGTTGCTGGGGAGCGGCTGAACGGGGATGTCGATGTGCTGACGCGAGCCCGCGCGACGGTGGGGGCGCGTGCGCAGCGGGTGGATTCCGCGCGAACGCGCGAAGAGGACCTGAGTTTGGTGACGCAACAGATCAAGTCCGGGTTGGAAGACCTGGACTACACCCAGGCGACCCAGAAGTTCACGCTGCTGCAGCTGGCGCAGCAGGCGGGGCTGGCCTCGACCTCGCGGGTGACGTCGCTCTCGCTGCTCGACTTCCTGCGGTGACGCGGGGCGGGCGGATTCGAAGATCGGCCGGGCGCATCCGGCCGGGCCCCGCCGCACCGGCCGCGGCGGGCGCTGTCGGAAGGCCGCGCGCGCCAGGGTGGCGCGGCGGCGGGACGGGCCGGCAGAGCGGAGCGCTGCCATGGAAGTTCGGACGACGCGGTTCGGGACGGTGGACATCGCGGAGGATCGCGTGATCGAGTTCCCGAAGGGCTTGCTGGGGTTCAGCGGCCAGAGGCGGTACTGCCTGCTGCAGCCCAACGACGACGCGGCGTTCTACTGGCTGCAGAGCCTGGAGGACGCGGGCCTGGCCTTCGTGGTGACCGACCCCGCGCTGTTCTTCCAGGACTACTCGGCGCCGATCCGGCCGGAGCAGATGCAGGACCTGTCGCTGTCCCGGCTGGAGGATGCGCAGGTGTTCGTGATCGTGAACAAGGTGGGCGACGCGCTGACCGCGAACCTGCAGGGGCCGCTGGTCGTGAACACGGTGAACAGGACGGGCGAGCAGCTGGTGCTGGCGGACCGCCGATGGACGACGCGGCACCACCTGATGACGGTCGGCCGGCGGCAGCAGGTCGCGACGGCGTAGGCATGCGGGGCGCGCCGGCGCGCCCCGGGGACGGAGCGGGCCCCGCGCGCCGGGCGCGCGGGGCGGAACGGGCCGCAGGCGCCGTCACGGATGACGGCGGAGAAGCGGCGGCGCAAGGCGAGGCGCCGCGACGCTGGAAGGAGCCGACGAATGCTGGTGCTCTCCCGTCAGAGGGACGAAACGATCATCATCGGGGACGACATCGAGATCACGGTGGTGGACATCCGGGGGGACAAGGTGAGGCTGGGGATCACCGCTCCGACGCGGATCGCGGTGCACCGCAAGGAGGTGTACGAGGCGATCAGGACGGAGAACGAGCGCGCCGCCCGGCTCGACGGGGGCGACCTGACGGGGCTGCTCGCGGCGGGCGCGAAGCCCCCGCCCGGGAGGCCGGCGGCGACGGTGGTCGCGGCGGGGACGGACGCCTCGGGCGCCGATGCGCTGAGGCGAGGGAACGGATCGGCGACGTTGAAGACCGCGTGAGTGAACGGATCGTGAGCCCCGGGCGGGTGACGCCGCGGCTCGGTAGCGACGGACGCAATCACGGAGGATTGCCATGGGCCGGATCTCGACGAACATCTCAAGCCTGATCGCGCAGCACAACCTGAAGCGGACGCAGGAGTCGCTGGACACGCGGCTGGAGCGGCTGTCGACCGGTCTGCGCATCAACCGCGGGGCGGACGACCCCGCGGGGCTGATCGTGTCGGAGCGTCTCCGCACGGAACTGGGCGGGATCAACCAGGGCATCGACAACGCCGAGAGGGCGTCGTCGGTGATCTCGACCGCCGAGGGCGCGCTGACGGAGGTCTCGGACCTGCTGAACTCGATCAAGGCGCTGGTGGTGGAGGCCGCCAACTCGGGCGCGATCTCGCTCGAGGAGAAGAAGGCCAACCAGCTGCAGATCGACTCCGCGATCAACTCGATCAACCGCATCTCGAACACGGCGTCGTTCGCCGGGCTGAAGCTGCTCGACGGCTCGCTGGACTACATCACCTCGGGCATCAACACCGCGAACATCGCCCAGACCAAGCTCAACGCGGTGTCGTTCGGGACCCGGACGCAGGTGCCGATCGACGTGCAGGTGATCGGGTCCGCCCAGGTGGGGGCCATCTACCTCTCGACGAACACCTCCTTCGCCGGCGGCCCCGGCGCCGGCAAGCTGCCGTCCGCGGCGACCCTCGAGGTGCAGGGCCCGCTGGGCGTGCAGGTGTTCAACTTCGCCTCGGGCATCAGCATCGACGACGTGGTCGCGGCGATCAACTCGAGGACGGACAACACCGGGATCGTCGCGGCGCGGGTCAACGGGGCGAACCCGGCGGGGCTCACCTCGGGCATCCGGATCTCGACCCAGGGGTTCGGCTCCGACTCCTTCGTGAGCGTGCGCCGCCTGGGGGGGCCCGCCGCCTCGTTCGTGCAGACCTTCGCGATCGCGAACAACGCGGCGCCTCCGGCCTCGGGGTTCCCGGCGCCCGGGGGACTGGTCGCGACCCAGCGCGACGCGGGGCGCGACGTGACCGCGATCGTCAACGGGGCGGTGGCCACCGGGCGCGGGCTGGGCGTGTCGGTCAGGACCGAGGCTCTCGACCTGGAGTTGTCGCTGACGCAGTCGTTCGCGCAGACGGTGAACGGGGCGGTGTCGAGGTTCACCGTGACCGGGGGCGGCGCCCTGTACCAGCTCGGCCCCACGGTAAACTCCGCGCAGCAGGCGAACATCGCCATCGGCAGCATCTCCGACTCGCGCCTGGGCGGGACGCTGATCGTCCCCACGGGCGGCGGCTCGCCGGTGCTGAATTATCTGAACTCGCTGAAGTCGGGGGGCGCCAACGACCTCTTCTCGGGCAAGTTCGCCAACGCGTCGCAGGTGCTCTCCTCCGCGGTGGACGAGGTGGCCGTGCTGCGCGGGAAGCTCGGCGCGTTCGAGCGGAACACGCTCCAGACCAACGTGCGGTCGCTGCAATCCGCGCTCGAGAACGTGACCTCGGCGTCGTCGCAGATCCGCGACGCGGACTTCGCGGCGGAGACGAGCGCGCTCACGCGGTCGCAGGTGCTGAACAGCGCCGGCATCAACGTGCTCTCGCTGGCCAACCAGCAGGTGCAGCAGGTGCTGCAGCTGCTGCAGGGCCGGTGACCGGCGCGGGAGCCGCGGGCGGCGTGAGCGGAGCCGGCGGGGCCGGCCCCGGCTGATGGCGACGGCGCGATGCCGCGTGCCTTCGGGCGCCGCGGCGGCGTGCTGCGCGGGCCGGGGGGCCGCGCAGGTCCGCCCTCGTTATCGGGGCCGCGGGGTGGGATTCTGCAGGCGGGGGGGGTTGCGCGGGCACGTCTCGGAATAACGCCCCTGCGGAAAAAAAACGCGAGCACTTATCTCCCCCTTTTTGCCCGCCGATAAGCACGGTGGCTGGCGGGGATTCAGGGCCTTTGTATCGGCCCCTCCGTCAAACCTGGCCTTCCCGAAGTCCCGGTCGACGCCGGCGGGGCGGGCATCAGCGGCCACGGACGTCCGCTCGACGCACTCGCGGAGCACCAGAGCATGAGCCGGATCAACACGAACGTCACGTCGCTCATCGGGCAGCGTGTCCTCCAGAACAACACCCTGAGCCTGTCGGGGTCCCTCGAGCGGCTGAGCACCGGTCTCCGGATCAACCGCGGCAAGGACGACCCGGCGGGCCTGATCGCGTCGGAGGCCCTGCGCTCCGAGGCCAAGGGCATCAACCAGGCGATCAGCAACGCCGAGCGAGCCGACCAGGTGGCCTCGATCGCGGAAGGCGGCCTGCAGGAGATCTCGGGCCTCCTGACCGAACTGCAGGGCCTCGTGACCAACACCGCCAACACCGCCGGCCTCTCCGACTCGGAGAAGCGAGCGAATCAATTGCAGGTCGACTCGATCCTGCAGACCATCGACCGCGTCGCCAACGCGACCTCGTTCCAGGGCCTCCGCCTGCTCAACGGCTCGTTCGACTACTCCACCAACTCGGTGAGCACCAACAGCATCGCCTCCTTCGCGGTCAACGGCGCCAAGCTGAACTTCGGGGCCACGCGGGCGGTCAACGCCCTCGTGACCCAGTCGGCGCAGGTCGGCCAGCTCCTGCTCTCCCTGGGCAACTCGACGCTGCAGCTCGGCGGCACGAACGGGACGTTCGTCTTCCAGATCTCGGGCAACAAGGGCTCGCGCGAACTTTCCTTCTCCTCCGGCACCAGCGTCGCGAACATCATCGCCACGATCAACACCTTCAAGGACGTCACCGGCGTCTCGGCGACCGCCTCGGGCACCACGGGCATCCGGGCGTCCTCGGTCGACTTCGGCAGGGCGGGCTTCGTGGCCATCAAGGTCGTCACGCCCTCGAGCGTGGGCGGCTCGGGCATCTATCAGTACAACGCCACCAACGCGAACACCGCCAACACCGGCTCGGCGGTGGCCTTCTCCGCCGCGATCAACGGCGTCCGCGACGCCGGCCAGGACCTCGGCGCCACGATCAACGGCATCACCGCGACCACGCAGGGCAAGGTGGCGCGGATCAACACCGACTTCCTCGACGTGCAGATCGAACTGACCACGGGCGCGGCGCAGACCCTCGCGGCGCAGATCAACGCCTTCACGATCTCCGGCGGCGGCGCCGACTTCCAGCTCGCCGGCAACGTCGACATCGGGGGGAAGGTGTCGATCGGGATCGGGAACGTCGCGGTCCGGGAGCTCGGCCGGCAGACGGTCTCCGGCGCCGTCGAGTCCCTGGCGAGCCTCGCCGCGGGCCGGAAACTGAACGTGGTCGACGGGAACATCGCCGGCGCTCAGACGGTGGTGTCCTCCTCGATCGCCGCGGTGTCGCAGCTCCGCGGGCGTCTGGGCGCGTTCCAGAAGAATACGGTGGGTGCGACGATCCGGAGCCTGGGCGTGTCCTTCGAGAACACGACGGCGGCGGAGAGCGTGATCCGCGACGCCGACTTCGCGACCGAGACCGCGGGGCTGACGCGCAGCCAGATCCTGGTGCAGTCGGCGACGCAGATCCTGCAGCTGGCGAACTCCCAGCCGCAGGCCGTGCTCAGCCTGTTGCGAGGCGGGTAAGCCTCGTCGGGAGCGCGGGCTCCATAGAACGATGACCTTCAGCCCCGGCCCACGCCGGGGCTTTTTCGCGGTTCTGCGCTCCGGGACCCGCCTGTTCAGGGGGGTGTCGGTTGCGCCGGCTGTGCGGGGCGCACGGGCGGGACGGGCTGTAGCGACAGGCTGCGCTGGGGAACGTGGGCGGGGGCTCACGGGGCCAACGGGGCTGCTCGATGGCGGGAAGCGGTGCGGGACGGACCCCGTGCCCGGCGCCGGCGAGCGCACGAAGCACCTGAGAAGCCCCGGACGACGGGCCGGAGTTCACGGAGGATTTCATGAGTCGCATCAACACGAACGTGACGTCTCTGATCGCTCAGCGTGTGCTGGGCCAGAACAGCGGTGATCTGACGACCTCCCTCGAGCGTCTGAGCACCGGCCTTCGCATCAACCGCGGCAAGGACGACCCCGCCGGTCTGATCGCGTCGCAGAACCTTCGCGCGGAAATCCGCGGCACCAACCAGGCCATCAGCAACGCCGAGCGCGCCGACCAGGTGGCGTCGATCGCGGAAGGCGGCCTGCAGGAGGTCTCCGGCCTGCTCACCGAACTGCAGGGCCTGGTGACCAACACCGCCAACACCGCGGGCCTCTCCGACGCGGAGAAGCGAGCGAACCAGCTGCAGGTCGACTCGATCCTCCAGACGATCGACCGCGTCTCGTCCGCGACCTCCTTCCAGGGCACCAAGCTCCTCAACGGCAACTTCGATTACTCGGTGAACAGCGTCGCCGCGACCGTGTCGTCGTACTCGGTCAACGGCGCCAAGCTGAACTTCAACGGCACGCAGGCGGTCAACGTCCTGGTCACGCAGTCGGCGCAGGTCGGCCAGCTCCTGCTCTCCCTGGGCAACGCCAACATCCAGCTGGGCGGCTCGAACGGTACGTTCGTGTTCCAGATCGCGGGCAACAAGGGCTCGCGCGAACTGTCGTTCTCCTCCGGCACCAGCGTCGCCAACATCATCTCGACCATCAACACGTTCAAGGACGTCACCGGCGTCTCGGCGACCGCCTCGGGCACCACGGGCATCCGGGCGTCGTCGGTCGACTTCGGCAAGTCGGGCTTCGTCTCGGTCAAGGTCGTCAACGCCTCCAGCGTCAGCGGCTCGGGCATCTACACCTACGGGACCACGAACGCCAACTCGGCGACCGCCGCCGGTTCGTCGAACACCGCATTCACCGCCGCGACCAACGGCGTCCGCGACGTCGGCCAGGACCTGGGCGCGACAATCAACGGCATCACCGCGACCACCCAGGGCAAGGTGGCGCGCATCAACACCGACTTCCTCGACGTGCAGATCGAGCTGACCACCGGCGCCTCGCAGACCCTGGCCGCGCCGATCAGCGCCTTCACCATCAACGGCGGCGGCGCCGACTTCCAGCTCGCCGGCAACGTCGACATCAGCGGCAAGGTCGCGATCGGCATCAGCAACGTGGCCGTCCGCGAGCTCGGCAAGCAGACGATCGGCACCGCGCTCGAGTCTCTCGCGAGCCTCGGCGCCGGCCGCAACCTCAACGTGGTCGACGGCAACATCTCCGGCGCCCAGAAGGTCGTGACCTCGGCGATCTCGCAGGTCTCCCAGCTCCGCGGCCGCATCGGCGCGTTCCAGAAGAACACCGTCGGCGCGACCATCCGAAGCCTCGGCGTCTCGGCCGAGAACTCGACGGCCGCCGAGTCGGCGGTGCGCGACGCGGACTTCGCGACCGAGACCGCGGGCCTGACGCGCAGCCAGATCCTGGTGCAGTCGGCGACGCAGGTTCTCTCGCTGGCCAACCAGCGTCCGCAGAACGTCCTCAGCCTGCTCCGCGGCTAAACCGCGGCGGGCCCTGAGATCGTGAATCCACGCCGCCCCGGGCGCCCGACGCGCCCGGGGCGGTTTCGTTGGTGCGGCGACCGGAGGCGGGTCAGATGGTGTGGGCGGTGGGGGCGAGGGCCTTGTCGACGCGGTCCTTCCACTCGTCGTACCCGGCTCGGCCCATGAGGCCGAAGGTCGCGACCTTGCCCGTCTCGACGGCGGGCTGGTTGTACGCGTCCACGTTCAGCATCAGGCCGGCGTACGCGGTCGCGATCTCCCACAGCGCGATGAACTCCCCTACGGCGGTCTCGTCGACGCGGGGGAAGGCGATGGTGAGATTGGGGCGCTCGGACTCGACGAGGGCGTATTCCGTGGCCCGCTTCTCGGCGGCGATGAGCGAGGCGAACGTGGAGCCCTGGAGGTAGAGGATGGGCTCGACCTCGAAGCCGGTGGGGATCTTGACGTCGTGCTTGCCCCACTCATCCACCGAGACGAGGCAGAAAACCTTGTCGTTGGGGCCCTCGCGGTACAGCTGCACCTGGGAGTGCTGGTCGGTGGTGCCCAGGGCCTTGATGGGGGTGAAGCCGGCGTACACGGTCTTGCCGTCGAGCGACTGCGCCTTGCCGAGGGATTCGGCCCACAGCTGGCGGTACCAGTCGGCGAGGAGATAGAGGCCGTTGGAGTACGGCATCATGACGTGGTTGACCTTGCCCTTCTCGCGGCCGAGGCGGACGAGGACGGTGGCGAGCATGGCGGCGGGGTTCTGGGCGAGTTTCTCGGAGCGGCAGCGCTGGTCCATGGCCGCCGCGCCGTCGAGAAGGGCGGCGATGTCGATGCCGCACATGGCGGCGGAGAAGAGGCCGACCGGGGAGAGGACGGAGAATCGGCCGCCGACTCCGTCGGGGACGGGGAGGGTGGTGTACCCCTCGGCGTCGCAGATCTTCCGCATGGTGCCGTGGGCGGGGTCGGTGATGGCGACGATCTGCTTGCCGTGCTTCTTCTTGCCGAGGGTGTCGATGAGGAGCTTGCGGATGGTGATGAACTGGGCGGCGGTCTCGGCGGTCTCTCCGGACTTCGAGACCACGTTGAAGACGGTGCGCTCGAGGTCGGGGTCTTCCTCGCGGATGAATCGGATGATGGAGCCGAAGTAGGCGGGGTCGACGTTGTCGACGACGAAGAGGCGGGGCCCGCCACGCTTCTTGCGGGAGAGCAGGTTGTAGGTGGCGGGCTTGAGGGAGGCGTGGAGGGCGATGTTGCCGAGGGCCGAGCCGCCGATGCCGAGGACGACGAGGTTGTCGCACTTGCCGCGCTTCTTGCGGACAACGGCGTTGACGGCGTCGAGATGCTCGGAACGCGCGGGGTCGAAGGGCAGGTCGCGCCAGCGCTCCCAGCCCTTGCCGCGCGACCCCGCGAGGGACTTTGTCAATCGGGCGGCGTCCTTGGCAGCGTCGGAGGTCGGCCCGAGGGTTCCGGCGTCGAGGCCATGGGCGCCGACCCGGTCGGACAGACAGTTGGCGTAATTCAGCGTCAGCATGCGGGGAAGGTACCCGATTGTGCGCGAGGGCCGGGCCCGGGGTGGGCGGGCCGGTAGACTCTCGGGATGCTTCCGCGGCGCGAGGGTGTGCTGATCAGCCGGACGGAGATCGCGGCCCGGGTTCGCGACCTCGGGCTGGCGCTCACGGCGGCTCTCGAGCGCGACCTGGCCGAGCGGGCCGGGCTGAACGGCCCCCCCCGTGGCCCCGCTCCCGGCGGTGGAGGCGGAGAGCACGCGGTGATGATCCCCGTGCTGACCGGGGCGCTGGTGTTCACGGCGGACCTGATCCGGCAGATGCCGGTGCGCCTGGCGATCCGGCCGGTGACGCTCTCGTCCTACCGAGGCGCGGCGACCGCGCCGGGGGGGCTGGAGTTCCGGAGCGACGTGCCGCCCGGCCTGCGGGGGCGGCACGTGGTGATCGTGGACGACATCCTGGACACGGGGAACACGCTGGCCGCGCTGCGCGACCGCGTCAGGGCGGAAGAGCCGGCGTCGCTTCGGATCGTGGTGCTGCTCAGGAAGGAGAAGCGCCGCGCCGCGGAGGTGGAGGCGGACCTCGTGGGCTTTGATATTCCGGATGTGTTCGTGGTCGGATACGGTCTTGACTATGATGGATTAGAGCGCAATCTACCGGACATCGTGAGCCTGGCGGCCCCCGGGGGGGCGGCGTGAGGGCAGGCTTCGCGGAGGCGGGGGCGCCGGCGGTCGCCGCGGGGCGTGCGGCGGCGCGAGCCGGTTTCCTGCTGGACGGGGAGACGGTGCTGCTCTCGATCAGGCCTTCGCTGTGGTTCATCCCCCTGGGGACGATCGCGCCGGTGGGGCTCGTGGTGTTCCTCGTGCTGATCGCGCGGCAGGCGGTCCTCATCACGCAGGCGCCGCTCGATCCCGGGAACATCATCCGGCCGGCGACGGTGCTGATCGCGCTGCGCGTGGCGTGGCAGGCGCTCGACTGGGGGAGCCGGCGCTACGTGCTGACAGACCGGAGAATCGTGCGGACCCACGGCGTGATCCGGCGTGCGACCTTCGAGGCGCCGCTGCGGCACGTGACGCACCTCGACCTGCGCAAGTCGGCCCTGGAGAGAATGGCCGGCGTCGGGACGATCGGGATCAACACCGCCGGGACCGCCTTCACCGAGGCGTGGTGGATCGATGTCCCGAGACCCGAGGCGGTGATGAGGGTGATCCGCGAGGCGCTGGAGCGTTACGGCAGGTAGGCGGTCATCGGCTCACCTCGCGTACCTGGCGCGGATGTTGGGCAGCAGGTAGTCGCTGAACGCCGTCGCGAGCGTGTGCCTGGGCGCGTACCCCCATTCGCGGCGGGCGAGCGAGTCGTCGACATCCGCCGGCCAGGAATCGACGATGCCCATGCGGTCCTCGTCGACCTTGAAGGTGATGAGGTCGGCCGCGCCCGGGAAGGCCCGCGACACGATGCCGCGGATCTCCTCTGCGCTGGGGGCGAAGGCGCCGACGTTGTAGACGCGGGTGGAGAGGCGGGCCGCGTCCGCGCCGGCGAGGCGGAGCATGGCGTCGACCGCGTCGGGCATGGTCATGAAGGGGATGCGGGCGTCCGGGCGGACGAAACAGGCGTAGGGCTTGCCCTGGGCGGCGGCGTGGATCATCTCGGGCGCGAAGTCGCTGGTCCCGCCCGAGGGCAGGGTGAACGCGGAGATGATGCCGGGGAAGCGGATGCAGCGGAAGTCGATGCGCGCCGCGGCGCCCCGGGGACGGTCCTTGGCGAGGCGCCGGTAGAACTCGGAGTAGTAGCGGCCCAGGTGCTCGCAGGCGAGTTTATTGCAGCCGTACATGGTGGCGGGCGTGCAATACTGATCCTCGCGGACCTTGCCGGCGGCGGCCTTCGCCTGCGCGCCGGGCAGCCCGTAGATGGCGATCGACGAGGGGAACACGAACCTGACGCTGCGACCGTGGGAGGCGGCCTGGTCGGCGGCGAGCCTGAGCAGGTTCAGCGTTCCCTGCACGTTCACCTGGTGGGCCGCCTCGGGCACGAACTCCGAGCGCGTGCTCAGCAGGGCCGCGAGGTGATAGATGGCGTCGACCTCGTACATCGCGAGGATGCGCTCGAGGAGGGAGGTGTCCGTGATGTCGCCGACCAGGGTGTCGCGGCAGAGCGGCTTGAGCGCCGGGTCCATGTCGCGGAGGTCGAGGGCGACGACGTCGCGCCGCCCCTCACGGTGCAGGGCCTCGATGAGGCCGTGGCCGATCTCGCCCCCCGCGCCGGTGATGAGGACGGCGGAGTTGCGCTGCGTGCCGGCGTGGTCATTGGCTGGTGCGGTGCTCATTCAGGCGTAGACCTCGAGGAAGACCTTGCGGGTGGGCTTGACGGCGTGGTGGAGCATCTTGCGGCTCCACGACGCGACGTCGGCCATGGCGGCGCTGTCGGCGGCGATGTACTGCGCCAGCGCATCGGGGGGGAGCAGGCGGGCGATCTGCTGGAGGATGCCGATCTCCATCCCCGCGACGCCGCAGACGTAGACGAGCGCGCGGCCGGATCGGAGCGACGCGAGCGCGGGCTCGCACGGCGCGGTGGGGAGGCGGTCCTGGACGTACATGGGGCCGGCGCTGTCCTCTTGGCGCTCGCGGCTGATGGCGGTGACGTAGCGGAAGTTGGCGTGCGCCTCCTGGAGTTGGAGGAACTGGTCGTGGTAGAGCAGGTCGGAGGCATAGGGCGCGCCCATCACCAAGGTGATGCCGCTGGCGCAGCCTGATTCGAGGAGGTCAAGGACCATGCCGCGGAAGGGCGCGATCCCGGTGCCGGTGGCGAAGAAGAGATAGTCGTGGGCGTTGCGATCGACCGGGAGCAGGAAGCGCTTGCCGTTGGGGCCGGAAAGGGGGACCTTCTCTCCCACCTGGGCGTCGCAGAGGAAGTTGGAGGCGACGCCGAGGAAAAGGCGATGGGTTTCCCAGTGCTCGTCGATCGTGCGCTTGACGGTGGTGGCGACGACCGCGCCCTTGCCGTCCTCGCCCCGGGTCGGTGAGCAGATCGAGTACAGCCGGACCTTGTGCGGCCTGCCGAGTTCGTCGACCCCCGGCGGGATGACGCCGATCGACTGCCCGGGGAGACACACGCCGGCGAGTTCGGTTCCGGCGACGTCGATCTCGATGTGCCGGACGAACCCGGCGGCCTTCCGCGCCGTGCAGATTTCGTTGCGGGCGATGACGCCAACACAGGGGTCCTTGGGCGTGCGCAGGTGCATCTGCGCCTCGGGGAGAAGAATGTCCGAGCCGGGGGAAGCGTGGTGGGCGGCGGAGGCTGAGGTCGCGGTCATGGGGGGTTCACGGTCCGGAGACCGGGCGGGCCTGTCAAATGGAGGTCTGCCCGGCTTGACCAGGCGGTAGGGGCGGCACGGTGCAACTGGATGGAAGGCCCGCCGTATTGCCTGAGGAGTATCCTGATGCATGGTTCGCCGGGCTTCCGCGTCGCGGGGGTCCGGAGCGAGAGAACCAGGCGTGGGCGGCCGCGGTGGCGGGTCCGACGCCGGAAGAGGCTGATGATATGGGACGCCTTGGCTGGGCCATCATCTGCGGTTGCATCCTTGGCGTGATCCTGTTCGGGATCCTGCAGAGGGGGTGCAGCGCCACCGCCGAGCGAGGCGAGGGTGGCCGGGCGGATGTGCCGCCATCGGCGCCGGGCGGATCGGGGGCTGTGGCGTCGCCCGAATCGAGGCCGCCGACCGATGCGCTCGGCCGTGAAAAGCCGAGGGACTACGAGCGGCGGCCCGGCCCTCCTGCGATGACCGTCCTCGAGCGCGACGCGCTGGTGCAGGCGGCGCGGAACAAGCCGGGAGCGGGCCCGAAGATGATCGATTCGGGGACCATCGCCCGGATCAACAACCCGAGGCCTGTGGTCCCGGCGCCGCCGAGTCTGAGTCCGTCGGGCAGGCCCTCTCCTGCGCAGATCAATGCCGCAGGGATGAGTCGCGGCGCGTCGCGGTCGGGCGGCGGCGCCTCGAGCGTGATGGGCGCGCCCGCGGCGCAGGTCGGGGCTTCTGACACGGGGCTTCCCGGGTTTCAGCAGGTTTCTCCCGGCGTGTACGCCGCTCTTCCGGTCGGCCCAACCGGGGTTCGCCTTCCTTCAGGCCCCGTGTCGCTGGACAGCCTCGTCGGGCCGAACTCGCCCTCGGCGGGAGGCTCCGGGCTTGGCGGCGGCAATGGCCTGACCACGGTGACCGGGAGCGGCGGGAGGGGAGGGACCGCCGCGTCGGGGCTTGGCCGGTTCGCGCTGACCGCGCCGGCGTTGAGCGCGACAGGGGTTTCGACGGCCCCCGCGTTCGCGTGGGAGGCGTCGGCCAACGCCGCCGCGTATCGGCTGAGGGTGTCGACCAGTTCGACCTTCGCGACCACGGTGATCGATCAGAGCAACATCACCCAGACATCGTTTACTCCGGCGAGCGGCGCGCTCGCCGCCGGCACGGCGTACTTCTGGCAGGTGACCGCCGCCAACAGCGCGGGGTCGCTGGACGCCTCGGCTCCCGGCTCGTTCACGACCGCGGCGGCGACCAATCCGAACCCGAACCCAAACCCGAACCCCGGCCCCGGAGGCGGCGGTCCGACGCAGCCCCCCGGGCCGGGTGTGTCCGCGCCCGGCGAGTTCTCGCTCCAGACACCGGCGCCGAACGCGAGGGGCCTCACCGGGCCGGTCTCGCTGCTCTGGGGCGCCTCCTCCGGCGCCGCGACCTACACGGTGGAGATCTTCTCCGACGCGGCGCTCACGGCGCGGGTGCTGCAGGCGACGGGCCTGACCACGGCGTTCCTGGTCGTTCCGGAGCATTTCTTTGCCAACGGGGCGACGTACTTCTGGCGGGTGACCGCCGTGAACAGCGCCGGCTCCAGGGCGTCGTCGGGGAGCGCCTCGGCGTTCACGCGGCTCGGCGCGCCGGGCGTCTTCGACCTGCTCACTCCCCAGGACCTCGCGACCGACGCGGCGATGCCCATCGTGTTTTCGTGGTCGCCCTCCCTGGACGCGGCCTCATACCAGGTCGAGGTGGCGACGGACGCGGCGTTCTCCGTGCGGGTCATCAATCGCGCGGTGGCGACGGCTTCACTCGTCGCGACCGCGGCCGACGGGCTGGCTCCGGGCAAGCGGTACTTCTGGCGCGTCACCGCCAGCAACGCGATCGACGTGCGGGCCTCCTCGACCACGCGGCAGTTCAGCACCGCGCAGGGGCCGGCGGATTTCGCCCTGGTGGGGCCGGCCGCGGGGGCGTCGGCCTGCCTTCCGATCACGCTGACGTGGGAGACCTCGGATCGGGCCCTGGCGTACCGGGTGGAGGTCTCGACCACCGCGGCGTTTGCCACGACCGTGGTGAACCAGCTGGTGGTGCCGCTGCTTTCCGGCACGTCGTACCGCATGCCGGACGGCCTGCTCCAGGTGGGCCGGACGTACTTCTGGCGGGTGACGGCGTCGAACGTCAACGGGGACACACCGGCGCTGGCCTCGCCCTCGTCGTTCGCGGTCACGCCGCCGAACTTCGACGTGAACGGGGACGGGATCGTGGACGTCCGCGACATGTACGCGTTCGAGACGGCGGCATCGAAGCCCGACCTGACGTGCGACGGGCTCCGCGACGATGCGGACCGCGTGGCGCTGCGCGACGCGGTCCGGAGCGGCGAGGCGTCGGTGGTGGGCGGCTCGAGCGCGCGGCGGCGCTGATAGCATCCGACCGTGCATCTCGCCTCGGCAACACTCGGCGACCTGCTCGCCGGCATCGCGGCGAAGACCCCGGCGCCCGGGGGAGGGGCGGCGGCGTGCGTGGGGGGGGCTCTCGCGGCGTCGCTGGCGTCGATGGT
Source organism: Phycisphaerales bacterium (assembly GCA_947476675.1). Taxonomy (GTDB): domain Bacteria; phylum Planctomycetota; class Phycisphaerae; order Phycisphaerales; family UBA1924; genus CANJRL01. The sequence continues at coordinate 1,777 of CANJRL010000014.1, read as the reverse complement.
GGTGTCGTACTCGCTGGGCAGGAAGAACCTGTCGGAGCACCAGCCGGCGCTGGAGCGAGTCGCGGCGGCGCTGGAGGCGGCGCGGGCCGAGTTTCTCTCGCTCGCGGAGGAAGATGCCCACGCCTACGGCGCGCTCAACGAGGTGATGCGGCTTCCCGAGGGCGACCCGCGCCGGCCCCGCGATCTCGCGCCGCTGACCCGTGCGGCGGCCGAAGCGCCGGCGAGGTGTGCCGAGGCGTCGGCTGCGCTCCTGCGGCTGATGAGGGAATTGCCCGGGATCACGAACCGCCACCTGCGGAGCGACCTTGCAGGCGCCGCGGCCCTCGCGGAGGGCGCGGCGCGTGCGGCTCGCTGGAACGTGGTGGTCAACGCCCCGGGCCTGGACGTGGTGGCGGCGGGCGAGGGCGCGCGTCTGCTGGAAAGCGTGGGGCGGACCGTCGCGGAGGCCCGGGAACTCGCCGCCGGGGTGGAGCGGGCCTGCGAGTGAAGCCGCGGCCGGCCGGCATGCCGATAGTGCGGGGATGGCGGACTCGCGCGAAACGGTCGACATCGACGGGCTGCGCGGCGGGGAGCGGCCGGCGGATGGCGCTGCGCGCGCGGCGCGGCCGTTCCTCTCGATCTGGTTCCGGTGCTGCAACGCCTACGGGCGGGTCTACAAAGAGGCCGACGGGGCCCGGTACGCGGGGCGGTGTCCCCGGTGCGGCGCTTCGCTCACGGTGCGCGTCGGGCCGGGGGGAACATCGCAGCGCGCGTTCGAGGCGTGGTGACGGGTCGCCCCGGCGCTGCGGCCGTACACTCCGAGCAATGAGCAGGCTGACGAGCAGTCCGTACGAGATAGCAAGGAGCACGGGGGTGTGCGCGGCGAGCGGGCGGGCGCTCGCGGCGGGCGACCGCGTGGTGGTGGCGCTGATCGAGCGCACGGACGATGCGGGGCTCGATCGGATCGACTTCGCCGAGGAGGCTTGGGACGCCGGGGCGCGCGACCCGGCCGGGAGGCGCGTCTTCGCGCACTGGCGCGGCGCGCAGCCCGAGCCCAACGCCAAGCCCAGGCAGTTCATCGACGACGACGCCCTCCTCGACCTCTTTCACCAGTTGGGCGAGAGCGGGGCGGGGGCCGGCGACGGGCGGGGGCGGGCGGCGTTCCGCTACGTCTTGGCGCTGATCCTCTGCCGCAAAAGGCTGCTGGTGCTCGAGGGGTCGGCGCCGGGCGCCATCTTGGTGAGGCCGCGAGGGTCGGAGGCCGGGTCGGCGACCGTACGCGTCGAAGACCCCGGGCTGGATGAGGCGATGCTCGCCGCCGCGACCGAGCAGGTGGGCGCCGTTCTACGGGCGGAGGCCTGATGCTGGCGCGGCTGCCGAGGAGGCGCGCGGTGGTGCTGGCCGTCGTGTGCGCGGCGGCGGCGCTGGGCGGGTGCGCCGCGGAGCGGGCCGGCGGCGTTGCGCCGGCCGACGCGAGCCGGCCGGCGCCGTCCTACGAAGAGGTGGCGTCCCGGTACAACGAACGGGCCTCGCGCCTGGAGCGCCTGTGGGCGCGGGCCGTGGTGGAACTGCGCTGGAGAGACAAGGACGGCAAGAAGCGCTGGGAGCAGGGCGATGGCGCCCTGCAGCGCCTCGCGCCCGATCGCTTCTCGCTGAGCGTGAACAAGTTGGGAGAGCGAATCGCGCTGGTGGGGTGCGACGCGGAGCGGTTCTGGCTCTTCGAGTTCGGCGAGCCGACGCTGGTGTCGGTGGCGCTCAACCAGAACGCCGCGAGCCCGTGCTGCGATCAGACCGGCCT
>CANJRL010000013.1 GCA_947476675.1 Phycisphaerales bacterium | reverse complement strand
TGCTCCCGCTCCTCGCCCTGCTCGCGGCGCCGGCCCTTGCCGCCCCGCCCGTCGCGTCCCCGGCGCGCCCCGCGGCGCGGCGGCTCCTCCTCGGACGCGACCTGGAGCCCGTCGCCGTTGATCTTGTCGGCGTGGACTCGCGGCGGCCGGTGTACCGCGACGAATCCGGCCGCTCGCGCGAGGCCGCCGCCGGCGATGTGCTGGCGATCGTGCCCGAGACCCTGCCCCTGTCCGGCGAGCCGCCGGTCGCGAGCGTCGAGCCCGGGGCCCCGCCGCCCCGCGCCGCCGACTCCGGTGTGCTGGAACTGACCACCGGCGAGCGCCTTCCGGGCGACCTCGCCTCCGCGACCGGCGCGAAGGACACGCTGGTCTGGCGCCACCCCCGCTTCGGGCACATCGAGGTCCCGCTCGACAGCGTGCGCCGGGCCGCGGTGTCCGCCGAGGGCGTCGCGTTCATCCACGCCCAGGACAGGGCCGACGAGCCCGGCTCCGGCGAGGACCGCATCCTCCTGCTCAACGGCGACAGGCTCTCGGGCTTCGTGCTCTCCCTCGGCGAGACCACGGAGATCAAGGTGGGGGCGGACACGGTCAGGGTGCAGACCGCGCTCATCTCCGGGATGGTCCTCGGAGGGGCGCGGCCGAAGCGCCCCGCAGGGCCGATGGTCTGGCTCGAGGACGGAACGGTTGTGAGCGTTTCCAGCCTCGCGTCCCCCGCCCTCGGCGCGGCGCAGGTCGGCCTGCCGGGCGGGCAATCCGCGGCGTACGCGCTGCCCGCCCTGGTCGCCATCGCGTACGACGCCTCCCGCCTCGTGCCGCTCTCGGAGATCCCCCCCAGGGACCAGCAGCCTGTCGGCGAGCGCGACATGCTGGACCGCGTGCGCAACCGCCGCGTCGGCGCGATCTCGCCGCTCAACGCCGACGACGTCGAGATCCCGGAGCCGCTGCGCATCGCATGGACAATCCCCGGCGGCGCCAGGCGCTTCGCCGCCCTCGCGGAGATGCCCCGCGCCGCGTTCCCCTGGGGCGACTGCGACCTGGTCATCTCGATCGACGGCAAGGAGGCGCTGCGCGAGCGGCTCAACGAGTCCCGGCCCTCCGTGGAGATCAACCTGCCGCTCTCGGGCAGGGAGTTTGCCGCGGCGGTCGAGCCGGGGAAGTACGGGCCGATCAACGACCGCGTGACCCTCCGCCGCGCGGTGTTCCTGCTCGATGCGCCCGCGGGGGCGGCCCCGAAGAACTAGCGCCGCGGGCTCGCCCCCGCCCACGCCCTGACCGCGTCGAAGAGCCGCGATGTGACCTCGGCCTGATCGGCGTTGGCGTCGACCACCGCGTGGCGCGCCGGCTCGTCCCGCGCCTGGTCGAGGAACCCGGCCCGGACGCGGCGGTGGAACTCGAGCCCCTTCTGCTCCATGCGGTCGAGCAGGGGGCTGAGCCTGCGCGCCGCGGTGCGCTCGTCGGCGTCGAAGATGACCGTCAGGTCGGGGCGCACCTCGCCGCACGCCACCGAGGCGACCTCGCGGATCTCGCGTTGCGACAGGCCCCCCGCCGTGCCTTGGTACGCCAGCGTGCTCGACACGAAGCGGTCGCCGAGCACCAGTTCGCCCCGGGCGATCGCCGGGCGGATGACCTCGTCCACGAGTTGCGCGCGGCTCGCCATGTAGAGCATCGCCTCGGTGCGCACGCACATCTCGGGGTGCGCGGGGTCCAGCAGGATGGCCCGGATCCGGTCGCCCACCGGCGTCCCCCCGGGGTCCGGCGCGTCGCGCACGGTGAGCCCGGCGTCCCGGCACGCGGCGCCGAAGACGCGGAGTTGGGTGGACTTGCCCGACCCGTCGGGCCCGTCGAAGACGACGAAGCGCCCGGCCAGCGAGGCGAGCCAGGGGTGTGCCGCCGCCCCGCTCACGCCTCGACCGCCGCCTCGGCGTAGTCCTGCAGCGCCGCGACCTGCCACTCGCCGGCGCGGAGGGCCTCGATGGCCCGCACCGCGGCGATCGCGCCCGTCGCGGTGGTGATCATGGGCACGCCCAGGCGCACGGCGGTGGAGCGGATGCGGCCCTCGTCGGTGTTCCACCCGGTGCGCGTCGGGGTGTTGATGACCATGTGGATCTCGCCGGAGGCCAGCATGTCCAGCACGTTGGGGCGGACGCCCTCGGCGATCTTTTGCAGCGCCTCGGTCCTGACCGAGTGGCGGGCCAGGAACTCCGACGTGCCGCGCGTCGTGTAGACGCCGAAGCCCATGGAGCGCAGGGCCCGCGCGACATCGACGATGCGCGGCTTGTCGCTCTCGCGCACGCTCAGGAACACGTTGCCCCGCGTCGGAAGCCGCACGCCGCTGCCCAGCATCGCCTTGGCGAACGCCATGGGGGGCGAGAAATCGACGCCCATGACCTCGCCGGTCGATCGCATCTCGGGCCCGAGCGCCACGTCGACGCCCGGGAACTTCGAGAACGGGAAGACCGGGGCCTTGACCGAGGAGTACGGCGCGTCGGCGCCCTCGTCGACGCCCAGGTCGTCCAGCGAGCGGCCGAGCATCACCTTGGCCGCGATGCTGGGCCACGACACGCCGCGGGCCTTGCTGACAAAGGGCGCGGTGCGCGATGCCCGTGGGTTGACCTCGAGGATGTAGACCTCGTCGTCCTTGAGCGCCAGCTGCACGTTCATCAGGCCCCGCACCTTCAATTCGCGGGCCAGCGTCCTGCACACGGTCTTGATCTCCTCGACCGTGCGCGGCGCGAGCCCAAGGGGGGGGATGGTGCAGGTGCTGTCGCCGGAGTGGATGCCCGCCTGCTCGGTGTGCTCCATCACGCCGCAGACCACCGCGCGCCCGCCCGCCTTCCCGCCCGAGGGGTCGAAGTCCGCGACCACATCGACGTCGACCTCGGTGGCGTCGTCGAGGAAGCGGTCGATGAGCACGGGGGCGTCGGCGAAGTCGGAGATGTCGACGGCGCGGAGGACGTACTGGCGCAGGGCCTTCTCGTCCGGGCAGACCTCCATGCCGCGACCCCCGAGGACGTAACTGGGCCGCACCAGCACCGGGTAGCCCACCCGCCGCGCGACCTCCACCGCCTCGTCGAGGGCGTAGGCGATGCCGCTCTCGGGCCGGCGCAGGCCGAGCCGCTCGAGCAGCGCGTCGAAGCGCTTGCGGTCCTCGGCGAGGTCGATCGAGTCCAGCGAGGTGCCGATGAGCGGCACGCCGGCGGAGACCAGCCCGTGGGCGAGGTTCAGCGGCGTCTGCCCCCCGAACTGCACGACGACGCCGCGGACCGGCCCGCCCGCCCCCGTCGAGCCGCCGGGCCCCCCGCCGTTCACGCGCTCGACGACGTTGAGCACGTCCTCGAGCGTCAGCGGCTCGAAGAACAGCAGGTCGGAGGTGTCGTAATCGGTCGACACCGTCTCGGGATTGCTGTTGATCATCACCGTCTGGAGGCCCAGTTCCCTCCCGGCGAAGGCGGCGTGGACGCAGCAATAGTCGAACTCGATGCCCTGCCCGATCCTGTTCGGCCCGCCCCCCAGGATCACCACCGTCTCGCGGCTCCCCTGGCGAACCTCGTCCTCCGGCGCGACCGCCACCGACGCGCCGCGCTCATCCACGCGGGTCCGCCCCGACTCGTAGGTCGAATAGAAGTACGGCGTGGCGGCCTCGAACTCCGCCGCGCAGGTGTCGACCAGCTTGAACACCGGGCGCACGCCCGCCCCCTCGCGCCGGGCCCTCACCGCGAGGATTGTCTCCGCGGAGATCCTGCCCAGGTAGAGGTTGGCGAGCTGGGCGTCGGAATAGCCCAGCCGCTTGGCCTCGAACATGGTCTCCGCCGGGAGGTCTTCGAGCCGCGCGTGGGCGCACAGCGTGTCCTCGAACTCCACCAACTGGCGGATCTGGTCGAGGAAGAACGGGTCGATCCTCGAGAGCGCGCGGACCCTCTCGATGCTCCAGCCCATCTTGAACGCGTAGCGGATGTAGTACAGCCGGCCCTGCGAAGGGCGGGCCAGTTTCCGCGCCAGCTTGTCCTCGGGGATGGGCCACTGCATCGGCTCCCCGTCGCTGTTGCGCAGGCGCTCGCGCTCGGCGTCGCTCCTCGCCCTCGTGACCATGAGCCACTGGTCGTTGCGGTCCAGCCCCAGCCCGAAGCGCTTGACCTCCATCGAGCGGATGACCTTCTGCAGGCTCTCCTTGAGCGTGCGGCCGATGGCCATGGCCTCGCCCACGCTCTTCATCTGCGTGGTCAGCGTCTGGTCGGCCTCGGGGAACTTCTCGAAGTTCCACCGCGGCATCTTGGTCACCACGTAGTCGATGGTCGGCTCGAAGCAGGCGCTGCTCGTCCCGGTGACGTCGTTGCGCAGCTCGTCGAGCGTGTACCCGACCGCGAGTTTCGCCGCGACCTTGGCGATCGGGAACCCGGTGGCCTTGCTCGCCAGCGCGCTCGACCGGCTCACGCGCGGGTTCATCTCGACCACCAGCATCTCCCCATCCTCGGGGTTGACGCAGAACTGCACGTTCGACCCGCCGGTCTCGACGCCGACGGCGCGCATGATGGCCAGGGCGGCGTCGCGCATCCGCTGGTACTCGCGGTCCGTCAGCGTCATGATGGGCGCGACGGTGATCGAGTCGCCGGTGTGCACGCCCATGGGGTCGATGTTCTCGATGCCGCAGACGATGATGCAGTTGTCGTTGCGGTCGCGCACGACCTCGAGCTCGTACTCCTTCCAGCCGAGCACGCTCTTGTCGATCTGGACCTGCTGGATCATCGAGGCGCGGAGGCCCCGGGTGACGATCTCCTCGAACTCCTCGCGGTTGTACGCGATGCCCCCCCCGGCCCCGCCGAGCGTGAAGGCGGGGCGGATGATGGCCGGGAGCCCGATCTCCTCCAGGAACTCGAGGGCGTCGTCGAGCGCGGTGACGGCCCGGGCCGGGGGCAGGCGCAGGCCGATCGATTCGCAGATCTTCCGGAACGCGTCGCGGTCCTCGGCGCGATGGATGACCTCGCGGTTGGCCCCGATCATCTCGACGCCGAGCCGCTGGAGCGTGCCGTCGTCCCACAGGGCGCAGGCCACGTTGAGCGCCGTCTGGCCCCCCAGCGTGGGCAGGATCGCGTCGATGGGCGTGCCGAGGTCGCGCTCCTTCTCGAGGATCTTGCGGACCGAATCCGGGGTGATGGGCTCGATGTAGGTCCGGTCGCTGAACGCCGGATCGGTCATGATCGTCGCGGGGTTGCTGTTGACCAGCGCCACGCGGTACCCGTCCCCGCGCAGCGCCTTGCAGGCCTGCGCCCCCGAATAGTCGAACTCGCAGCCCTGCCCGATGACGATCGGGCCGGAGCCGACGATGAGGATGGTGCGGAGGTCGTCGCGTCTGGGCATGCTGCGGGATCGCGGCCTGATCGGCCCCGCTCCTTCCCCAGGGGGGGCGAGCGGCGGCCATCGGTGGGAGGGCGTCGTGCGCGGTGTCGAAACCGCCGGAGCGTAGCGACTCAGCGAGGCAGGCCCCGACCGGCGCGTCATCCGCGGCGGCGCACCATCGCTCCTTCCGGGGAGTACCCCTCTCACCCTAGCGTATGCTAACATCGCTTCGTGATCGCGCTGGCGCTGGCGGTGAGCATCGCGGCACTGATCGGCGTCGCGTTCGCCGCCGATCGGCTGCTGTCGCTGTCGGGCAGCCGCGATGCCCACGAGGCACTGGTGATCTTCCTGTGCCGCCGCTACTCCCGGTGGCTGCACCGGTTGCGCGTCAGCGGCACGGAGCACATCCCGCGCCGGCGCGACGCGGGCGCCCCGCCCCTGATCATCGTGGCGAACCACACCGCGGGGGTGGACCCGGTGCTGGTGCAGGCGGCGTGCCCGTTCCTGGTGTCGTGGGTGATGGCCGAGGACATGGCCCTCCCCGAACTGCGCACTATGTGGGACATCGGGGATGTCATCACCGTCAACCGCGAGCGTGCCGACGGCCTGTCGGCGCGGGAGGTGATCCGGCGGCTTCGGGCCGGGCGGGCCATCGGGGTGTTTCCCGAAGGATTCATCGAGCGCCCGCCTCGGGTGATCCTGCCGTTCCAGCCCGGGGTGGGGCTGTTCGCGGCGCGCACGGGGGCGGTGATCCTCCCCATCGTGATCGACGGGGCGCCGCAGGTCGAGCCGGCGTGGGCCAGCCTCTGGCGCCCGAGCCGGTCGATGCTGAAAATCCTCCCGCCGCGGCGGTATGCGAAGGGCGCTCCCGCGCGTGAGATCGCGGACGATCTGCGGCGGGTTTTTCTGGAGGAGACCGGGTGGCGCGCGGCAGAGAGGCCCGTCCCGCCCCCGGCGCCGCGGACGCGGGGCGCCTCAGCGTGACCCGCCGGGCTCCGGCTCCGGCTCCGGCTCCGGCGCGGGCTCGGGCGCTGGTTCGGGCAGGCGCTGGCGGAGTTGCCTGGCCCTCTCGAGCAGACCGTCGGTGTCGGGCTTCACGGGCGTGAGCGTGTAGTGCCAGCGCGTCTCGCTGGTGAACTTGATCGGCAGGAGGGTGGCGCCCAGGTCGAGGGGCGGGATCTCGTGGGCCGGAACCTCGGTCTTGCCGGTGGTGATCAGCGGCTCGTGGCCCTCGAGTTCGAGGACCACGTCGTACGTGCCGTACCACTCGAAATCGAAGTCCGTGGGGGTGCGGCCGACCTGCTGGTTGTTCACGGTGACGAGCGCGCCGGGAGGGTCGGAGGTGATGTACACGCGGCGCTCGAGGCACCCGCCGGCGGCGCCGGCCGCGAGCGCGCAGGCGGCGGAGGCAAGGCGTCGCGGGATCGGCAAGGGGCGGGCCATGGTGGTCACCCTACAGCGCCGGCGGGGGCGGGTTGCGCCGGCGTGCCCGGCCTGTGGTCGGCGCCGAGGCGGGCGCGGTCGTCGTCGAACTCATCGCCCCGGAACATCGAGCCCAGGTAGGCCTGGCGGACCATGGGGTCGTTGATGAGGTCTCGCGGCGTGCCCTCGCGCAGCACCCTGCCCTCGTTGATGATGTACGCGCGGTCGCACACGCGCAGCGTCTGCTGCACGTTGTGGTCGGTGATGAGCACGCTGATGCCCATGTCCTCGAGGCGCCGGATCTCCTGCTGCAGGTCCTCGACCGCGAGGGGGTCGACGCCGCTGAACGGCTCGTCGAGCAGCACCAGCCGGGGATTGGTGACCAGGGCGCGGGCGATCTCGAGCTTGCGGCGCTCGCCCCCCGAGCAGGTGCGGGCCTGCTGATCGGCCTTGTGCGTGAGGTGGAACTGTTCGAGCAGTTCGCGGCAGCGGCGCCGGCGGTCGCGGCGGGGGAGGCTGGTGATCTCAAGGATCGCGAGCAGGTTCTGCTCGACGGTCAGGCGCGAGAAGACGCTCGGTTCCTGGGAGAGGTAGCCCATCCCCAGCCGGGCCCGGCGGTACATGGGCAGGCCGGTGACGTCCTTCCCGTCGAAGCGGACCGAGCCCCCGTCGGCGTCGATCATGCCGATGACCATGCGGAACGAGGTGGTCTTGCCGGCGCCGTTGCGGCCCAGCAGGCCGACGATCTCGCTCCTGTCGATCCGGAAGGAAACGCCATCGACGACCGTGCGGTCGCCGTAGCGTTTGAGGAGATTCGAGGCGTCGAGCAGGTGCATTCGGCGGGCGAGAGTCTATCTCGCGCCGCTCCGCCACGGGGGTCAGCGGGGGCCCGGGATGAAGCGGATGCACATGGGGTAGCGGTAGATCTCGCCCCGGTTGGCCGCGAGCGAGGCGAGGATCACGCCGCAGGCGCCGAACAGGAAGAGCAGGGGAAAGCCGATCAGCCACGCGAGCGTCAGCGTGGGGATGCCGAGCAGGGCGATGACGATGCCGTAGACGATCATCGTGATCCAGAAGTTGAGGGCCTCGCGCCCGTGGTCATCGATGAAGGGCGACATGTTCTTGCGCACGAGCCACATGATGAGCGGCCCCAGGAACGCCGGGGCGGGCGTGAGGAGCGAGAGCGCCCCGCCGCTGAGATGGAGGAACGTCGCGTAGGTGCGGTCCTCATCGCTGGCGCCCCCCGGAACGCGGCCGCGATCGTTGACGCGGACTTCTTCGGCGATCTGCATGGGTTCAACTCCGTGGGCGATGTCGTCAGGCGTCCGGGTGGCTGATCAGGCGCAGGCACGCCGGGTAGCGGTAGTAGTCTCCCCGGTTGGCGGCCATGGCCCCTCGGACGCAGCCGTAGACCGAGAGCGCGGCGATGAAGAACCACACGAAGCCCATCGAGGGCAGCGTCATCACCAGGCCGTAGAGGATGAGCGAGAGCTGGAAGTTGACCGCCTCGCGGCCGTGATCATCGAGGAACTCGGACTGCCTCGCCTTGATGCGCCACAGGGTCACCGCGCCGATGCATCCCAGCACGGGGAGCCCCCCTCCGAGCAGGCCAACGACGCCGATCAGGTGCTGGAACGTCGCGTACGTTCGCTCGGTCTCGGAGGGCGCATCGAGCGTGACGCGTCGGTGCGGCGCCGGCGACGGCTGGGCCGGGCTGTCGGCGACGCTGGCTGCTGCTGCTCCCGCGTGCATGTCGTGCTCCGGGTCGGGCATGGTCCGCCATTGTGCGCACGGCTGGGCGGGCCGTCCCGCCGCCGCGGTGGCGTGGCCCCCCTTGTTCCGGAGCGGCGGTCCGGCTTTTCGCGGCCCTCCCTACGATTCCGCCGGCATGGCCCACCCCTCCCGGCCGACGATCGCGGTGACCATGGGCGATCCCCTGGGGGTCGGCCCCGAGGTCGTTGTGAAGGCTCTTGCCGATCCCGCGATGCGGTCGCTGGGCCGCTTTCATATCTACGGCATCCAGGACGCGATGCTCGCCGCCGCCGACCTGCTGGGGATCGAGCCGTTCTGGTGGCGGGTGGCCCACGATTCGCCGATCGCGAACACCTGTGGCGTGCACGACGCGGTGGTGCTGGACTTCCCGGAGTTCGCCGGCGCGTGTTCCGCTGCGCCCGCCAGCCCCACCAAGGCCGGAGGCGAGGCCTCGTTCCGGTTTGTGGACGAGGCGATCGCCTCGACCCGCCATCCCGAGGGCGATCCGAGGCGGGCCGCGGCGATCGTCACCGCGCCGATCAGCAAGGAGGCGTGGGCGCTCGCCGGGCACAAGCGATGGGCGGGGCACACGGAACTCCTTGCCTCGCGGCTGGGCGCGAGGCGCCACGCCATGATGTTCGTCTCGCCCAAACTCCGCGTCGTGCTCGCGACCGTGCACATCCCGCTCATGGCGGTGGGCGATGCGCTGACCATCGGCAGGGTTCTCGACGCCATCGCTCTGGGCGCGGAGGAGTGCCGGGCGATGGGCGTGGAGACGCCCCGCGTCGCGGTGTGCGGGCTCAACCCCCACGCCGGGGAGCGAGGCCTCCTCGGCGATGAGGACGAGCGGGTGATCGCGCCGGCAATCCGTCTGGCGCGGGAGCAGGGGATCGAGGCGAGGGGCCCCCTCCCCGGCGACACGGTGTTCGTCGCGGCGGCAAGGGGCAACTACGACCTGGTCGTCGCGATGTACCACGACCAGGGGCTGATCCCCGTGAAACTGCTCGGCTGGGAGGAGGCGGTGAACCTGACCGTCGGCCTGCCGATCCCCCGCACCAGCCCGGACCACGGCACGGCCTTCGACATCGCCGGCAAGGGCGTGGCCGATCCCCGCTCGATGAAGGCGGCGCTCGCGCTGGCCGTGCGGCTGGCGGGATCGCCCGCGGCGCGGGTCAGCGCGGCAGGCGGATGAAGTCGTCGCAGCGGTCGAACGCGTGCGTGGCGGCGGCGATGTGCGGCCCGTACTGGGCGTAGCGCATCCAGTGGATCATCAGAACCGCCATCACCAGCACGCAGAGCCACGCCGCGATCTCGGCCTGCCTTGTGCGGCGGAGGCGGAACAGGATCCCGCAGCACGCGACGATGGTGCAGACCTTGAACGCCGCGAGGTTGGGCGCGCCGCCCTCTTGCGCGATGAGCCGGGCCAGCGGGTTCAGTTCGATCATGCCCACGGTGGTCATGTAGGAGAGCGTGCACGCGAGGTCGGCGATGCCCATGATGATGATGGCGGGGATCAGCACCCCGAGGCGCCGCGATCTCGATTCCGCCGGGCATCGCGGGGGGGCATGGGCGCCGGAGCGGAAGCCCGGGTCCGGGCTCTCGGCGCCCTCGCGGGGCGCGGAGGAGCCGAGCGGCATGACCGACGCGACCGATGCCATCGAAAGGGGTCCATCGGCATGTCCGGGCAGCGAATCCAGCCGGCGGCGCAAGCCGCCGACGCTCGTGCGCGTGAAGCACGCCCTCCATGGAGCATCCGCGGGGAAGGCCGCTCCGGATGCGTGCAGCGTTGCGCTCCCGCCGGGGTCTATAACTGCCCGTGGACGCGGCGCGGCGGGAACCGACCCCGGGTCGGCCCGAACGGACAACATGGAGGGCGACAGGTGACCGGTCGGCACAAGCAACACGATGGCGCGCCCCGGGGCGAGCGGACCGGGCGGGGGAGGGGTCTCCTCCTCGCGGCCGGGATGTTTGTCGCCCTGCTCGGCGCGAGCCCTCGCCCCGCCACGGCGCAGGCGGCGAACCCCGTGTACCTCGACGACTCGCCGGCCGCGGAGGGAGGGCTTGTCCGGGCGCGGGAACTGGCCTCGGGCGGCAACCTGGCCGAGGCGGTGCGCGTGCTGCAACGCCTCCTCGACGAGGAAGGCGAGCGGGTCACCACCTCGGGGACGGGCGACAAGGACCTGCACCGCTCGGTGCGCGAGGCGGTGCACGCAACGCTGCGCGGCAACCCGGCGCTGCTGGCGCGCTACCGCGAGACCAGCGGTCCCGTCGCCCAGCGCATGCTCGAGCAGGGCGCCGACGCCGACACCGAGCGCACCATGCTGCTCACGCCCGCCGGCTTTGACGCGGCGATCCGCGTCGCCCGCCGCCGCCTCGAGCGGGCCCAGTTCTGGTCCGCTTGGCAGACGCTCGCGCAACTCGATGCCCACCCCGACCGCGCCGGCGATCGGCAGCAGCGCTTCGCCGCCCTGGCGCTCGAGGTCGCGCGGTACCTGAACAGCCCTCGGGCGGCGTCCGCCGCCGCGGCCTGGGCCGACGTGCCGGGAGACGCGCTGGCGCCCGTCGAGGGCCCGGCGATGATCACCGCCTCGACGCCGCTGCTCCCGGCCCCGCCGATCGACCTGGAGGGGCTGCTGTCCAAGCCCCTCTGGTCGGAGTCGGTCGCGACGCCCGAGCCGGGTTCGGAGACCGGGGTCGACCCGCTGGCGCAACTGCCGGCGACGCCGGGGGAGCAGAAGGAGCCGCCCTCGCCCGCGTCGATGCTGCTCCGCATCGAGCCCACGGTCGCGGGGGAGACGATCTACGTGAACACGGGCGAGGAACTGAGCGCGTGGGACCGGCTCACGCTCTCGCCCAGGTGGTCGCGCAAGCGCTTCGCCGACATGGGCGACGACCACGTCCGCAACCTGGGAGCCGGGGCGCGGTTCAGCGGCCTGCAGGACACCGCGAGCGTCGCGGTCAGCGGCTCGACCGTGGTGTTCACCACGGGCCTGGCGCGCCAGGGCCGGCGGGAGGGCGACGCCCGCGTCCACGCCGTCGACGCCGCGACCGGCGCGGACCTCTGGTCCGTCGACATCGCCGCGCTCGACGCCACGCTCACCGAGGCCTGGGTGCGCGGGCCTGCGATGATCGACCAGGGCGTGGTGGTGGTGGCGGCGTCGAAGCAATCGAACCAGCGGCGGCTCAACAGCGTCGCGTTGCTCGGGCTCGACCTGTCGACCGGGCGCGTGCTCTGGAAGCGCACCGTCGGCAGCGCCGGCGTCGCGCCGTATGGCCAGCCGACCGAGGCCCCGGACACCACGGCCATCTTCCAGGGGGTGGCCTACCGCGCCGACCGCGTGGGCGTGGTCTCGGCGATCGAGACGGTCTCGGGCCGGGTGCGGTGGGAGCGGCGCGTGCAGCCCGAGACGCTGGGCAACCGCGAATCTGCGCCCTGGGAATCCGCGGGGCCTCTCGTCCACGCGGCGGACGAGACGCTGGTCACGCTCTCGCCCGATCGGAGGAGAGTGCTGGCCATCGATCTGGACGCCGGGACGATCCGCGGCGAGGTGATGGCGCAGCGGCTGGGGACGCCGGAGTATCTCCTGCTCTCTGGCGACACCCTCGTGGGCGTTGGGCAGGAATCGGTCTTCGCGGCCGTCCTGCCGCTGCCCGAGTCGGCGCCCAAGGTCGCGAAGCCGGCGGGCGACGCCGAGCCCCTGCCGGACATCGCGTGGCGCGTGCTCCGCGTGGCGGCGAAGCCGAACATCCGAGGCCGGGTGGTGATCGCGGGCGACCGCGTGCTGGCGCCCGTGTCCGACGGTCTGGTGGTGAGCGCCTTGCGGCCCGGCCCGGACGCGGCCCCCAAGAAACTGCTGCTCGACCGCCCCGGCGCCGTGCTCCCGCTGCGCGACCAGCTGATCGTTGTGGACGACCTTCAGGTGCACACGTACCTGCTCTGGGATGTGGCGGAGAAGATGCTGGCGGACCGGATCGAGGCAGACTCGTCGGACCCCACTCCGGCGGTGACGTACGCCGAACTGGCGCACCGCGCGGGCAAGCCCGAGGCGATCCTCCCCGCCGCAGACAGGGCGATCGCGGCCATCGCGAGATCCCCCGAGGAGGCGCGCTCCGAGGTCGCGAGAAAGCGGCTCTTCCGCTCCGCGCTGGCCATGGTCGAGCCGGTGCTCGTGGTGGACGCGGCGGAGGGCGACCTGCTCGCCGCGGCCCGGCGGGCGGAGACGCCGATGCCCATGGCGATGCCGACGCTGCCCGAGGCCATCGCCGCCGGGGTCATCGAGCGGCTCCCGGCGCTGGCCTCCGACGCGGAGGAGCGGGTGGCCTCGCTGCTCGCGGCGGGCATGTTCGCGGAGAGCAGGAACCGGCCGGGCAAGGCCATCGAGGCGTACCAGGCGATCCTGACCGACGACGCCCTGGCCCAGACCGCGGTGTCGCGGCGAGGCGTCGCCGGACGCGCCGACCTGGAGGCGACGCGCCGGCTCCGCGCCGCGGTGCGGACCCACGGCCCGGCGGCGTACGCCGCCTTCGAGGCCGAGGCGCAGCGCATCCTCGCCGGCGGCGCGAGCGCCAACGCCGGGGCAAGGCAGTGGGCCGGGGACGCGGCGTCCTTCGAGGATCTGGCGGCCCGGTACCCGGTGTCGGCCGCAGCGGCCAAGGCCATGCTCCGCGCCGCCGACCTCCACGAGCAGGCCGGCCGGCTCTCGCTGGCCGTCCGGGCCCTCGAAGCGGGCCTGCTCGCCGCGGAGGACTCGCTCACCACCGACGCCGCGCTGATCGGAGAACTCTCGGGCCGCCTCGTGCGCACGCTCGAGCGCTCGGGGCAGGTCGCGGCGGCGGCGCAGGCGCTGCGACGCCTCACCGCGCAGCGCCCGTCGCTCGCGATGACCGACCGGGGCGCGACCATCGACCCGGCCGCGCTCGCGGCGTCGCTGGAGCGCGACCTGGCGGCACTGCTCCGCCGCCCGCGCATCGGCCCGGTCCGGGCCGACGCGCAGCCCCAGGTGCTGGCCGGGTGGTCGCTCTTCGACCCGGTGACGACCAACCTCGCCGGCCCGCCCCCGGCGCACGTGATGATGCAGCACGTCACTGGTGAACTGAGCATGTTCGCCCCCGCGGAGAACGCCCCCGGCCTCACGCAGCTGTGGACGCTGCCCTCCTCCGCGTGGACCAAGGTCGTGCGCGTCGACAGCGACGCGGTCTACCTCAGCGCCGAGGCGACGCCGCCCGGGCAGGCCCAGCCGGCCGCCCCGCGGCTCCGCGCGGCGTCGCCGGCCGGCGGTCGCACGGTGGCGCGGCTCGACGCGCGCACCGGGAAGACCCTGTGGACGACCCCCCCCTTCCGGTCGCTCTTCAGCGCCGACGCGAACAGGCTGGATCCGCGCCTGGGGCGCTCCGCTTCCGGCGCGACCGTGCTCGTCTTCACCCCCGCTGGGGCCCGCCCGATCGTGGAACTCCTCGCGGTCTTCGACCAGCGCACGCTGGCGCTGGTCGAGCGCTCGGGCCGCGCCGCCGGGTTCGACCTCGACACCGGCAAGACGCTCTGGACGCTCGAGGCCTCGGCCCCGCGGGTCCACGACGTCTGGGCCGACGGCGGCGTCCTGGCCATCGGGGGAAGCGAGTTGCCCCCGGCCGACCGCGACGACCGCGTCGCCGGCCCCCCGGTGGTCGTCGCGGTGGACATCCGCACCGGCCGGCCCCTGCTCCGCGAGCGCCAGCCGCTGGGCCAGGTGCGGTGGGTGCGCGTCTCCCCGGCAGGCCGCGTCTACACCGGCATGGACGCCGGCATCGTGTGCTCCGACGCGGCCCTGGGCCAGACGCGATGGCGCATCTCCACCGGGCCGGCGCGGCAATCGGCAGATTCCTGGGCCCTGCCCGACAGGCTGATCGTGCTCGACGACGGCGGCTCGTTCTGGCAGTACGCCGAGGACGACGGGCGCCTCCGACCCGAGCCGCTCGACATGCGTGGACGGTCCCACAAGCCCGGCCTTACCTTCCGGGCGGTCGGCGACCGGGCATTCTGCATCGGGTCCGGCGGCGTGCTGGCGTTCGACCGCTCGGGCGCCGTCGTCGGGCGCGACGCCCGCGCCACCGCCGGCGACATCCTGCCCCCGGTGCTCGGCGACGGCGTGATCTTCGCGATCGACACCAGCCCCTCGGTGGTCGGGGCGGCGCCCATCTTCACCGCCCGCTGCTACGACTTCGCGACGCTCGCGCTCACCGGCAAGGCCGGCGTGGCCCTCGGCGCCGATCCCGGCATGTGCGTCGCGGTCGATGGCAAGATCATCATCTCGGCCGGCGATGTGACCGCGGTGCTCGAGGCGCCCGCTCCCCCTCCGGCGCAGGACAGGCCCGCGCCTCCCGAGCAGCCCCGGCGAGAGCCCGCCGCCGACGCCGAGAAGCCCGCCGAGAAGCCGGAGTAGGAAGGCGTTCGGAACGCTGGCCGGGGGCCGATCCCGGCGGATACCGTGTGGGCATGACCCAACGATCCGACCTTCTCCCCGCCGCGATGGCCCTCGCCGCCGCGCTCGCGTGCGGGTGCGCCAGCGATCAGCGCGCCGCAGCCGACGCGTCGAGCCGGGCCGCGACGGATGCGTCTCCGGAAGGGCCGGCGCAGAAGCCCGCGCCCGAGATCAAGCCGGCGATCCGCGATCCCGAGCCGCCCCGGGGCGTCGAGGATCGCATCCCCGAAAAGCCGAAGTTCAAGACCATCGAGAAGTTCGCGTGGGCCGAGGGCTCGCCGGTCCGCAGCCGCACCTTGCCCGGGGGGCTTGTCGTGCAGGACTTCGTCCTGGGCGACGGGCCCGAGGTGACGCCCGGCGCCACGGTGAACGTCGACTTCATCGCCCGCACGCCCGACGGGTATATCTGCGACACCACCGCCGTCCGCGCCCAGGGCCCGGTGCTGGCGGTCTACGGCGCCAACTACCGCGGCGCGCCCGCCGACCTGCTCATCGACCGCCTTCCGCCCGGCTGGCGCGACGGACTCCTCGGCATGCAGGCGGGGGGGAAGCGGCGCCTGGTGATCCCCTACGCGCTGCTCTACGGCGAGGCGGGCCGCCCGCCGCGCATCCCCCCGGCGACGGACATGACCTACGACATCGAGCTCAACTGGTTCTCGCTGCCGGTCGAGAAGAAGCCGTGAGCGGCGAAGCGCCGAGCGACGCGCGGTCGGCGGGGGCGCGGCTCGATCGCCTGCGCGCCCTCCGCCCCGGCCTCTCCACGCCGGACTCCCTCGGCGCGCTGTTTCGTGAGGCCCGCGCCGAACTCGGTCGCGCGCAGCGCCGCATGGCCGGCGTCGCCGACGCGTGGGCGAGCGTCGTCCCTGAGCCTCTCGCTTCGCGCACAGCGCTCCAGGGCCTCGCCCGCGGCGTGCTGACCGTGATCGCCGCCGACAGCGCGGCGCGCTTCGAGATCGACCGCCTCCTCCGCTCGGGCGCCGAGGCGGAGATCATCCGCCGCAGCAAGGCGCCGGTGCGCAAGGTCAAGATCAGCCTCGCCGGCGCCGACCGGGACGACCCGGCGCGGTGACCCCGGGGCTCAGCGCTTCTTCGGCGCCTTTCCCGCGGCGCCGGGGGTCTTCGGGTCCCAGGTCTTCGGCCTGATGATCTCCCCGAGCATGTCCGGCCGGGCCTCGTCGCGGACCAGGTGAGGCCAGCGGGCGCCGCCGGTGTACTCCACGCCGATGGTGAGGTAGCGCTCCGCGTTCTCAACAATGCACTCGATGGGCTTGCCATCGGCCTTCGCCTGCGCGAGCGCGTCGGCGACGGCCTCCTTGCCGAACTTGCGGCCGCGCAGTGCCACGACTTTCATTCCCGGCGCGAGACCGGCGCGGGCCGCGGGCCCCCCGACGACAACGTCGCGCACCTCGCCCTCTTCGCCGAAGACCGCGCCGAGCGAATACAGGAGCGTGAACGTCTTGTCGCGCCCGTCCGCCGCCTTGATCCTGGCGTTGGGCTCCTCGGTGTACTCGACCTTCCAGCCGCTGCGCAGCAGGCCGTCGAGCGGGCCCCGCGCCGAGCCCACCGCCGTGAGCCGCTCATCGAGGAAGTCCTTCCACGGGTACTCGGCGACGGCGCCCAGCGCGGCCCACACGTCCTCCGCGGTGTAGGTCGACACGGACGGCGCGCGCCCCGAGGCGTCGTTCTCCGCCCTCGGCTTCCCCGGCTCGGCGGCGAAGAACGAGCGGCAGAAATCGTCCAGCGTGCGCGGCGCCCCGGCCTTGGCGCTCAGGGCCCGGATCATCGTGTCGACCTCGAGCCAGACCAGTTCCATCTCGGGGTAGAAGTCCGTCGCCCGGCGCCAGTTGGACCACGCGGGGGACGACTCGTACAGGATCTGCGCCGCGTCGGCGGTGTCCTGGAGGCTGCGCCACTCGCGCCCGGAGCGGCTGTCCATCGCCGCCGCCGTCGCCGCCAGGCCCTCGCGGTATTCCTCCGGCGTCAGCATGCCCGACCGCGCGGAAAGGACCTGGCCCAGGTAGGTGGTCAGACCCTCGTACACCCACAGCATGTCGCCCTTCATCGGCGTCTCGTAGTCCGGCGTCGCCAGTCCGGCCGGGCGGCGGAACTTGCCGCACCAGGAATGCACGTACTCGTGCGGGAGGAGCCCGGCGTACAGGAAGAACGCGTCGTCGTCGACCAGCGAGCGCTCGTGCGCGCGGTCATCGGACGACTCGTGGTGCTCGAGCCCGAAGTGCGAGACCGCGTCGGAGAGGGTCAGCAGGAAGGAGTACCCGCGGTAGTGCCGCGCGCCGAACAGCGCCAACGCCTCGGCGATGATCCGCTTGTGCGCTTCGAGACGCTCCGCCGGCATCTCCAGCGCCTGGGGCGAGTCGGCGACCGTCTCGACGGTGTGCGGCGGGTTCTGGCCGGGGGTCAGGTCGAAGCGACGGAAGTGCTTGCCGCAGACCACCGGCGAATCCACCAGCGTGCGCAGCGGCGCCGGGGCGAAGGCCACGACGTCGCCGCTGCGCTGAGCGCCGGGGAGCGCCGTGCCGAACTGCCACCCCGCCGGGAGTTTGAGCGTGGCGGAGTAGACGACGGAGTCCGCCGCCGCGCCCCTGGGCGCGAGCAGCATCAGGTGCCAGTCGACCACCGCCAGACTGCTCGACGCGAGCCCTCCCGCGGTGAACGCCGCGGCGCCCCCACCAGCGACGTACTCCATCGACGCCGTCACCGATTTCGCCCCGGCGGGGACGTCGAAGACAAAGGCGTGCATGTCCGTGAGGTCGCGGCGCCAGGGGATGGGCTTCCCGCCGACGCTGATGCGCACGCCGACCACGTCGGCGATCGGGCCGGTCGGCGCGTGCTCGCCCGGGATCCATTTCGGGTACGTCAGCGCCATCGGCCCCGGCTTGGCCGGGAAGATCATGGTCGAGCGGAACACACGCCGCGGCGCCTGGGTCGCGTCGACCTCGAGCAAGACCGGGTCGCCCGACGCGGGCGCGGCGGGCCGCGCCCCCTGCCTCGCGAGCGCGGAGGGGCCAAGGAGGGCCGGCGGCGCGGCGAGCGCAACCCCGGCGATGACGGCGAACAACACGGTGCGCATGCGGAGGAACTCCGGTGAAGGCGGGAGAAGCGCCATGCTAATCGAATCCATCCGCGATCACGCCGGCGCGGAACCGGCGGCGGGCGGGCCCCGAATCGTCCCGTGATGGAAGCGCCGGGGACCATCGCGCAGCAGCCGCCGAGCCCGACCTGGGACGAATTGAAGGGCCAGCACCCCGCGTGCCCGGCGTGCAGGTACGACCTGGGAGGGCTGCCCGAGCCGGTATGTCCGGAGTGCGGCGGGCGGTGGGAGGTTGCCATCCTGTCGCCGTCGGCCGTCTCACACGCGGCGACGCGCGAGTGGTCAGCCATCCCCTCGATGCTGCCCGTGTTCACGGGTTCCGCCATGATCGGCAACTCGCTCAAGAGTCTGTTCGTGATAGGACGCTCCGAGCGCGCGGCGGGGGACGAGGCGTTCATCGGTCTTCTCGTGCTGCTCGCGGCCGCGCCGTGCGTCGCGAGTGTGATGTTCCTGCCGCGCGTCAGCGCCAGAGCGCTTCCCGGATGGCTGAGGTTCCTGGTGAGTTTGTCGATGCTGGTGGGCGTGTTCGCGAGCATCGTCATGCTCTGCGCGCGTTTCTGTTGAGATGCGCATGCCGACGCCCAACAACACAACCTCGACATGCTGGGAGGACCTGCGAGAGCGTCACCCCGCTTGCCCGGCTTGCAAGTACGACCTTGCAGGGCTGCCCGAGCCGGTGTGCCCGGAGTGCGGCGGGCGGTGGCGTGTGGAAATCTTCGCGGCGCCGGGTTTCGCCCATCGCTGGCTGCGAGCGCACGCCTCGGTGGTCGCCTGCCCTCAAGCCTTCACCGCGTGCTATCTCCTGACGAACGGATGGAAGACGGAGTACTCGATCCGTCGCGGCTGCCGGTCTTCGGATGTGCCGGAGGAGCTGCTGCTTCTGATGTGCATGCTGCTTCTTCCACCGCTGCTCGTCGTGGTGCTGACAAGGAAGAAGCGAATCGCGCCCCTCGGTCCTCTCAGCCGGGCGCTCGCCATCATCGCAATCGTGATCGGCAGGTGGTCGATGCCCGTGGCGGTGATCGTGTTCATCGCCTGTGTGTCGGGTGTCCTGAATCCTGGCTAGAAGAACGAGGCGCCCACCCTCTGCGTAGAACTCTCGGGAATCGCCGATACCCTTCGGCGGGACCCCACGCATGCCCCTCCGCACCTCCACCGACCTGCCCCCCGAACTCCGCGAGCACATGGCCCGCATCAAGGCCAAGGCGCTCGACTATGGCCTCGACTTCTTCGAGGTCATCTTCGAGGTCGTCGACTTCGACACCATGAACCAGCTCGCCGCCTACGGCGGCTTCCCCGTGCGCTACCCCCACTGGCGCTGGGGCATGGAGTACGAGTCCTGCCGCAAGCGCGACGCCTACGGCCTCGGGCGCATCTACGAGATGGTCATCAACAACGACCCCTGCTACGCCTACCTCCAGCGGTCCAACGCCCTCGTCGACCAGAAGCTGGTCATGGCCCACGTCTACGGCCACGCCGACTTCTTCAAGCACAACGCCTGGTTCTCGCGCACGAACCGCAAGATGATGGACGAGATGGCCAACCACGCGACCCGCGTGCGCCGCCACGTCGAGGCCCACGGCGCGGAGGCCGTCGAGCGCTTCCTCGACGCGGCCCTCTCCCTCGAGCACCTCATCGACCCCCACTCGATGTTCGTGAAGCGCGACCCCGATGCGCCCGACCGCCGCGCCTCGACCGAGGACGAGCGCGCGAGCCGCGGCCACGAGGCCTTCGTCCCCGACAAGTTCCGCGCCAAGGGCTACATGGACCAGTTCATCAACCCCCCGGAGGCGATCGAGGCCCAGCGCCGCGAGCACGAGGCGAGGTCGAAGGCGGAGAAGGGCCGCCAGCCCCGCCGCCCAACGCGCGACGTGCTGCTCTTCCTGCTCCAGCACGCCCCGCTCGACACCTGGCAGCGCGACATCCTCTCGATCGTGCGCGACGAGGCGTACTACTTCGCCCCCCAGGCCATGACCAAGATCATGAACGAGGGCTGGGCGTCGTACTGGCACGCCACACTCATGACCCTGCACTTCGCCGACGCCACCGAGATCGTCGACTACGCCGACAAGCACTCCGGCGTCGTGCACACCCCCCCGGGGGGCTTCAACCCCTACAAGATCGGCCTCGAACTCTTCCGCGACATCGAGGAGCGATGGAACTCCGGGCGCCACGGCGCGGCGTGGGAGCGCCTCGAAGGCCTCGGCGCGCAGGAGCGGCACGACGACAGGAGCATGAAGGGCCGCGAGAAGATCTTCGAGGTCCGCCGCGTCTACAACGACGTCTCCTTCATCGACGAGTTCCTCACCGAGGAGTTCTGCGACCGCCACCGCCTCTTCCGCGCCCGGCCCGACCCGGCGACCGGGCAGATGCGCGTCGCCTCGCGCGACTTCAGCCAGGTCAAGCAGACGCTGCTCCAGCGCCTCACCAACGCCGGACAGCCCTTCGTCTACGTCGCCGACGCCAACTACCTGAACCGCGGCGAGCTCTACCTGGCCCACCAGTGGACCGGCGCCGAGGTCGACATCGCCAAGGCCATGGAGGCGCTGCGCAACATCCGCCTCATGTGGGGCCGCCCGGTCCACCTGCAGGCCCGCGTCGACGACGACATGTGGCTCTTCAGCATCGCCGGCGCCCCGGGCGCGGGCGTCGATCCGAGCGTCCAGCCCCGCCGCGAGAAGATCCGCGACGGCACGCCGCCGCCGGCGCACGTCATCACCTGAGCCGCGGTCTCAGCGGCGGCGCCGGGCCGCGAGCGCGCCCGCGCCGAGCAGCAGGACGCCGGCGCCCGGGGTCGGCACAAACAACGTCAGGATGCTCGCGCCGCTCCCGGGTCCGAGGCTCCGCGCCGCGTCCCCAGCGCCGAGCGAGGACGCCGCCGCGAAGTACCCGTCGTGAGGAGGGGCGACGCGCGAGAAGACCGTTGGGGGCAGCGGGGCGTCGGGCCGCGCGAGCATCGCGATGGCGGCCCGCACCGGGTCCGCGTCGATGTCCGTGATCGGGGCGACAGCCGCCGAAGCCCGGCCATCGGCGGGCGCACGCTCGACCGCGGGGGCCGTCAGCGCCCGGCGCTCCGGAGCACCGATCCATGCCGGCCCGCCGGCGGCGGGCTCGCGCCCGGTCGGAACGAGCACCATCGACGCGTGGGCCTGAGCGGCGGTCGCGAAAGCGACACCGATTGCGGCAAGACGGACGGGTGACACTTCTCTACTCCCTGGCTGCGGCGTGAGGGGGGACGCCGAGACATTCCTCTGCCGAAGAATGCCGCGCCCCGAGGCCGAGTGCAAGCGCAAGGGCCCGAGAATCGCGCTAAAGAACCGCCAAGCCCGGTGCGCATCTCAGCGCACCCGACGACTCCGGCCGAATGACGACGCTCCCAAACGCCGTTATCGGCCGACCGCCTCCCCGGCGCGGGGCTTGGCCTCCGCGACCCTGGCCTTGCCGGCGACCTCGAAGGTGAACGACATCCCGACGAACCGCACGACCACGTGGTCGCCGTCGCCGATCTCGCCGGTGAGCAGGCGCGTCGCCATGGCGTTCTCGATGCGCTGCTGGATCACGCGCTTCAGGGGCCGGGCGCCGAAGGTCGGGTCGAAGCCCTCCTCGGCGATGGCCCTCACCGCCTCGGGGGTCATCTCCAGCGTGATGCCGCGCTGCGCCAGGCGCTGGCGCAGCCGCCCCAACTGGATGTCGACGATGGCCCCGATCTGCTCGCGGGTGAGCTGATGGAAGACGATGGTCTCGTCGATGCGGTTGAGCAGTTCGGGGCGCAGGAAGCCGCTGCCCCCCATGGCGCTGGCGGCGCGGAGCATCGCGTCCGTGACCTTCGGGGGGAGGCCGGCGGCGTCGGCCATGACGCCCATCGGCCCGCGCCGGAGCAGGTCGCGCACCGCCGCGTCGATCTCCCAGTCCTCCGCGCCCTTGGCCGCCAGTTCCTGGATCATCTGCGAGCCGAAGTTGCTGGTCATCACCACGATGGTGTTCTTGAAGTCGACGGTGCGCCCCTGCCCGTCGGTCAGGCGCCCGTCGTCGAGCAGCTGCAGCAGGATGTTGAAGACGTCGGGGTGCGCCTTCTCGATCTCGTCGAGGAGGATGACCGCGTAGGGCCTGCGCCGGATCGCCTCGGTGAGCGCGCCGCCCTCCTCGTAGCCGACGTAGCCCGGGGGGGCGCCGATGAGCCGCGCGACCGCGTGCTTCTCCATGTATTCCGACATGTCCACGCGCACCATGGCCTGCTCGCTGTCGAAGAGGTACTCGGCGAGGGCCTTGCACAGTTCGGTCTTGCCCACGCCCGTCGGGCCCAGGAAGAGGAACGAGCCGATGGGTCTGGCCTGGTCCGACAGCCCGGCGCGGGAGCGGCGCACCGCGTCGGACACGGCGCGCACGGCATCTGCCTGCCCGATGACCCGCTTGCCCAGTTCCTCCTCCAGCCGCACGAGCTTCTCGCGCTCGCCCTCGACCAGCCGCGAGACCGGGATGCCCGTCCAGCGGCCGACCACCTCGGCGATCGACTCGGCGTCGACCTCCTCCTTGACCATCATCTCGCCCCGGGCCCGCCGCTCCTCCAGCGTGCGCTCGGCCTGCTCCAGGCGCTTGGCCAGGTCGCGCAGGTCGCCGTACTGGATGCGGGCCGCGGTCTCGAGGTCGCCCCGGCGCTGGGCCTGCTCCAGTTCCACGCGCTTGCGGTCGGCCTCTTCCTTGGCCCCCTTGACCTGGTCGAGCAGGGCCTTCTCCTCCTGCCACCGCGCCGTCAGGGCCCGGTTCTTCTCGTTCACCTCCGCGAGTTCCTGCTCGGTCTGCGCCAGTTGCCGCCGCGCCGCCTCGCCGACCGCCGAGGCCCCGGCGGCGTCCGACTCCATCTTCAGGGCGTTCTTCTCGATCTCCAGGTGCATGATCCGCCGCCGGAGCTCGTCGAGCTCGCTGGGCATCGAGTCGTTCTCGATGCGCAGCCTCGACGCCGACTCGTCGACCAGGTCGATGGCCTTGTCGGGCAGGAAGCGCTCGGTGATGTAGCGGGCGCTGAGCGTTGCCGCGGCGATCAGGGCGGAGTCCATGATCCGCACGCCGTGGTGCGCCTCGTAGCGCGGCTTGAGCCCGCGCAGGATCGCGATGGTGTCCTCGACGCTGGGCTGGCTGACGTACACCGGCTGGAAGCGCCGCTCGAACGCCGCGTCCTTCTCGATGTGCTTGCGGTATTCATCCAGCGTGGTCGCGCCGATGCAGCGCAGCTCCCCCCGCGCCAGCGCCGGCTTGAGCAGGTTCCCGGCGCTCACCGCGCCCTCCGCCTGCCCGGCCCCGACGATCGTGTGCAGCTCATCGATGAACAGGATGATCCGCCCCGCCGCGGCGGTCACCTCGCGCAGGACCGCCTTGAGCCGCTCCTCGAACTCCCCGCGGTACTTGGCCCCCGCCAGCAACTGGCCCACGTCCAGGGCCACGATCCGCGCATCGCGCATCCCCGACGGGCAATCGCCGTTGACGATCCGCAGGGCCAGGCCCTCGACGATCGCCGTCTTGCCCACCCCCGGCTCGCCGATCAGCACCGGGTTGTTCTTCGTCCGCCGGCTCAGCACCTGCATGCAGCGCCGGATCTCCTCGTCGCGGCCGATGACCGGGTCGAGTTTGCCCTGCTGCGCCCGCTGGGTCAGGTCGATGGCGTACTTCTTCAGCGCCTCGTACCCCGCGTCGGACGATGGATCGGTCACGTTGCGCACGCCGCTCGCCTCGCGCAGCGACCTGATCGCCCCGCGGACCTTCTTCGAGTCCATCCCCAGCGCCGTCAGCGCCTCCTTGGCCTCGCTGGGGTGGTCGGCGGCAGCCGCGAGCAGGTGCTCGCCGGAGATGTACGAATCGTTCATCTCCTTCGAGAGTCTGTCCGCGGTCGCGAGCACCTCCAGCAGCCGCCGCCCGGCCTGAGGCGATGCCCCGGTCACCACCGGCAACCGCTTGAGTTCGGCATCAACCACCGGCAGCGTGCGCGAAGGCTCGAGCCCGGCCTTCCGAAGGACGGACGCGGCCACGCCCTGCGCATCGGCCAACAGGGCGTGCAGCAGGTGCAGGGGCAGCACCTCGGCGTGCTGCCGCTCGAGCGCCAGAGACTGCGCGTCGGCGAGCGCCTGCTGAGCCATCGTAGTGAACCGGTCCATGCGCATCGAGAAACCTCCGTTCCCTCGGCAGAGTGCAACCGGCGCGCCAACGACCCGCCGCACGAACAGGCGGCTGGGCCCGGCTCTCCACCCGGAATGACCGAAACCCTGCCGGATCGGCAGGAGCCCCAGACCAGGGTGGCATGCCCAGTCTCCGCGGGGCGCGCTCGGGCGCGCGCAGCATCAGCCCTTGCCCTCCGAGCGGGCCCGCGACGCGCCAACGAGGCTGTCGAGTATCAGGCGAGCAGGTCGATGCCCGTCGCCCGGCCGCCATCGGCCGCCGCCGAGCCGACCCGCTGCGCGATCTTGGCGGCGCTCTGGATCAGCGCGATCGAGGCCGCGCCCTGCTCCTGCGCGACATCCAGGATCTTCCGCGCCACCGCGATCCCCACTCTGTCCTGCACCAGAGCCGAGTTCACCGCCGGCACGGAGTCGATGCTGCTCATGGATCTGTCATCGGCTCGATTGGCGCCTCTCATTCCCGCCGCGCAATGCCCGAGAACAGCCCTTCACACCGGCGGCGGGACGCCTCTCAACCCCGAACCGACGCCGAAAACCAGCGATTCGCGGCGTTGACACGCCGTTTGGGCGGCTCTACCCTCCCCGACCCGGCAGAGGCAGGATTGTTGTGCCGATGGTGGGCGACAACGCGGGCGTAGCTCAGTGGTAGAGCATCACGTTGCCAACGTGAGGGTCGAGGGTTCAAGTCCCTTCGCCCGCTTTTTCCGACGACGGGCCGGTCACCGAGACCGGCCCTCGGTCGTTGATCGGATCTGATCGGTCGCCTCGGGCCGCCGGCAGAGACTGGGCACGCCCCCCGGTAGGTTCTTGGCCATGCCGCGATGCCCTTGGGCGAGGAACGACCTGTCGATCGCGTACCACGACGAGGAGTGGGGCGTCCCCGTCCACGACGACCGCCTGCTCTTCGAGTTCCTCATCCTCGAAGGGGCCCAGGCCGGGCTTTCGTGGGACACCATCCTCGCCAAGCGCCCGCGCTACCGCGAGGTCTTCCACGGCTTCGAGATCTCCCGCGTGGCCCGGATGACCGACACGGCCCTCGAGCGCATCCTCGCCGACGAGCAGGCCGGCATCGTGCGCAACCGCCTAAAGGTCTACGCCGCCAGAACCAATGCCAAGGCCGCCCTCGCCGCCATGAGCGAGTTCGGCTCCCTCGACGCGTGCCTCTGGCGCTTCGTGGGCGGCGCGCCCAAGGTCAACCGCTTCCGCTCGGTGGCCGAGGTCCCCACCGAGACCGATGAGGCCCGGGCGATGTCGAAGGATCTCAAGACGCGAGGCTTCACCTTCGTCGGCCCGACCATCTGCTACGCGTTCATGCAGGCGGTGGGCATGGTCAATGACCACCTGCTCTCGTGCCCGAGGCGCGACGAGGTGCGGCTCGCCTAGACCTCGGCGGAGGCGGGCGCCGGGGCGGCGGGCAGGCGGGGCGACGCGTCCGCCGGGACCTCCTTCCACACCACCTCGATCTCGACCCCAGCCATCGCCATGAGCGAGCGCAGTTGCCGCTCGATGCTGGCCCGGGCCGCCGCCCGATAGCGCTCGTCGTTGTTGCGGAACAGCCGCGAAGCCTCGTCCTGGGCGCTGCGCATCAGCCCCTTCTGCCGCGCCGCGCCCATGGGGATCACGTCGACGAGCCCGAGCACCCGACCGGCCTGGATGTCGTACGGCTCCAGGTCGTTAAGCCGCAGAGAACTCTCCACCGCCGGCAGCCGCAGCCGTTTGCGCGGCACGTCCGGGGTCAGCCGGCCACTGGGTACCGCCTCGAGGTCCGCCGGCCCGAGCCGGGAGAGGTCGACGTAGTACTGCTGCTCGAAGTGGAAGATCATCGCCAGCCGCGCCGGGGAGAGCAGGATCGGCGGCATCCAGTCCCAGCCCTTGGTGCTGGTCGCGATCTCCTTGGCGCTGACCTCGAGCCCGACCAGTTTCCCCGCGGTGCGCAGGCGCTCGGCGATGCCGGTGATCGCCACCGTCTCCGGCGCCCTGGACGCCATCAGGCGCGTCACCGCCAGCGTGACCCCGGCGCCCGCCGCCACACCGATCACCGCGAGCACGACTTCGAGCACGGCACAACCTCCGACCCCCCCAAGGGGGGGTACTCGAGGGGCGATGAAAAACGCCCATCTCCCGCGTTGGTGGGAAGACGGGCGCTGGAGTTTCAGGGAGGGCTCGGCCGGGCGTTAGGGGCAGACAACGCCGTAGCGCGTCAGCGCCGCGTTGAGATCGGCGAAGTTGACCCTGTTGTTCAGGTCCGTGTCGCCGGTGAGGGCGGGGCCGGTCTGGCCGAACTGGGACAGGATGAGGTTGAGGTCGACCGCGTCCACCTTGCCGTCGCCGTTGGCATCGCCGGGGCAGTTGGCGAGCGGGACCGGGGTAACCTTGAACTGCGTGATGACCTGCGGCGTCAGCCCGACGATCGCCGCCGGGTTCGCGAGCAGCGCCGTCTCGTTGTAGAACGGCACGCCCCAGCAGGTGACCGTCAGCTCGCGGCTTGACTGGTCGATGTTGAACTCGCACCAGCCGTAGGTGTTCGTGTCGGTGTACGTGCCCGCGAGGAGCGTCGCCCGCACCGGGCTGTTCTGCAGCCCGAGAGGGTCGTACCCGAGGGCGTTGATCTGCGAGTTGCTGAGCCCGGCGATGTACGCCTCCTGCTGCGCCGGCGGGAGTGCGAGGTACGTGGCGAGAGGCAGCGAACCCGGGATGTTCAGGAGCGCCGCCAGCCCGGCGACGGTCGGGCCGAACGGCGCGTCGAACGCCACCGCGTTCGTCGTGACCTCGAAGGCCCTCAGGGGAACCTGCGGCTGGCCGGGGCCGTTCTGGTACGTGAGGTTGTTGATGAGCGTGCCGTGGATGTCCGCGGCGACGAACACCACGTTGCGGATGTCGTTGTCACGGATGAATCGGAACAGGTCCGTGCGCTCGGCGGCGTAGCCCTCGAAGCGGTCCGCGGCCGCGAGCACGCCCAGGTTCTGCACCGGCTCGGGAACGAGCACGAACTGCCAGGTGACGCCGTCGTTCTTCGCCGCGAGCAGATCGGCCTTCAGCCTCGCCACCTGCGCCGCCCCGAGCATCGTTCGGGCCGGGTTGAAGGCGGCGATGAGGAACCCGAGCACCTGATTCGGGTCCAGCGGGTTCGAGACGTCCGTCAGTTCCTGGTCGCGGAAGGTGCGCGCGTCGACCATGTGCATCGCGGCATCGAGGCCGTACCGGCGCGAGCGGTACAGCATCGGCTTGCCGTCGACGCGAGGGTCGCCCGTTCCGCTCCAGGTCAGGCTCTCGATCGCGTTGTATTCGTGGAATGCCTGCAGCCCGTTCGCGTAGAGCGCCGACTCGCTGATCCGGCCCGTGCCGCTGAAGCGGGGGTCGGAGGCGATCGGGGCCCCGCCCGCGAAGTTGTCCGCGACTTCGTGATCATCAATCATGGAGTAGATCGGCGTGGCGGCTTGGATGTCGGCCCACGCGTTCAGGCCGAATCGCTGGCTGTAGACCTCGGCGTGCTTGGCTCGGAAGTCCTGCACGGTCATGCACTGCGCGGCCGGAACCGCGGGCGACGGGAAGTCGGCGTAGATGGTGTCGCCGAACTTGACGAAGAAATCCAGCCCCCGCGCCGGAGCGTTCGACACCGCCGGGTAGGGCGAGAGCTCCCCGCGCCAGTCGCCGGAGACGCCGAAGCGCAGCCCCCGACGCTCGCCGGCCGGGGCCAGGGTCTTGAACCGACCGCCCGCCGTCGCGCCGCCGGCCACCTGCTCGGTGGCGCGGAAGTAGTGCTGCACGCCCGCCGCCAGCCCCGTGACCGTCGTCTTGGCGGGGACCGTGGTGTCCGTCACCGCGACATCCGCGAAGCCCGCGATCGTGCCGAAGGCCGGGTCGGTCGACCACTCGAAGCGCACCGTGCCCGCCACCGTCGTGCGGGCCCACAGCACCGCGCCGGCGGTGGTCACGTCGCCCGAAGAAACGCCCTGGGGGAAGGCCGCCATCGCGCCAGCGCTCACGCACAGAGCCGCGGCCGCGCCCGCGATCCGCATACGCATCGTCATCATGTGTCTCGCTCCTCTGCCACCGGTACGCCCACTCGCCGGCCGCATCGGAACGTCCGTGGGCGCTCGGCCTTGCAAGGCTACAGACCCCCGAGTCCGAACTCGGCGGAGGGGGCGTCAAGGAATGATGAAGAGCGCTGGACCCCTGCGATCCTCGCGACCCGGTCGCTCGGGGTTACCCCAGACTCAGGGCCACGAACCGCCGCGCCGCGGCGTCCGCGGCAATCACGTCGGCCAGCGAGCGCACCGGCCACGACCCCACGCCGCCGGGCGAGCGCAGCGCCGCCTCCGCGAGACGCGACACCTGGCCGAAGGGGATGCGCCGCTCCAGGAACGCCGCCACCGCGGCCTCGTTCGCCGCGTTGAACACCGCGCCGGCCGTGCCCCCCATCGCGATGACCTCCTGCGCAAGCCCCAACGCCGGGAACCTCGCAGCGTCGACCGGCTCAAAGTCCAGCCGGCTCATCGCCAGGATGTCCAGTTTCGGCGACACGCCGGCGGGCCTCTCCGGAAAGGTGAGCGCGTACTGGATCGGCGTGCGCATGTCCGGCGCGCCCATCTGGGCCAGCACGCTGCCGTCGGCGAACTCGACAAAGGAGTGCACGATCGACTGCGGGTGGATCACCGCGTCGATCCGCGGCCCTTCGAGCCCGAAGAGCCAGTGCGCCTCGATCACCTCCAGCGCCTTGTTCGTGAGCGACGCCGAATCGATCGTCACCTTCGCGCCCATCTTCCACGTCGGGTGGTTCAGCGCCTCCTCAACGGTCGCCGCCATCACCCGCGCCAAGGGCCACGTGCGGAACGGGCCTCCGGACGCCGTGAGCACGATCCGCCGCACCTCCGGCCCGAGCGCGCACGGCGGCACGCAGGCCGGCGGCAGGCACTGCCAGATCGCCGAATGCTCGCTGTCCACCGGGAGCAGGCGGGCGCCGCTGCCCTGCGCCGCCGGGACCACCAGCGCGCCCGCGGCGACCAGCGTCTCCTTGTTCGCCAGCGCCACGTCCACCCCCCGCTCCACCGCCGCCAGCGTCGCGGGCAGCCCCGCCGCGCCCACCACCGCGGCCAGCACCACGTCGCACTCCACCTCGCGCACGAGCCTCTCGGCGGCGTCGTCCCCCGCGCGGAGATTCACCCCCCGCGCCCTCGCCTCGCGCACCGCCTCCCCGCCGGCGCACACCGCCGCGTCGCGCACCCCCAGCGCCTCGGCCTGGGCCAGCGCCGCGTTGACGTTGCTCCCCGCGGCAAGGCCCACAATCTCGAACGCCGGGGGCATGCCCGCCGCGGCGCTGAGCGCGTTCAGCCCCCCCACCACCTCGATGGTCTGCCGGCCGATCGAGCCGGTGCACCCCAGGAGGATCAGCCTGCGCGTCCGCGGGATGTGCGGCGTCCTTCCCGGCATGCTCGGCTCCGTCGCGACGGATCGTGTCATCCGCCCATCATCGCCAAGAGTCCCGCGCCAGTCACGCGCCCTCCACCGGCGGCTGAGGCTTCGGGCGGCCCCCCTTGCCTCCTCGTGAGCCCGGCCCGCGCTTCGGGCGGACAGGCGCAGCGAGCCCGGCGATCTCCCCCGCAACCACCGCGGGCGCGGCGTCCGTCGTCTCCGCCGGCGTCACGACCTGCGGCTCGACGTCCCACGAATCCCCGCGACCGTGCGCCGCGAGCGAAACCACCACCGGCTTCGCCTCGGGCTCCGCCGAAGTCACGCGGGCGGCGGGCGACGCGGCGGCGCGCTGCGCAGCGGCTTGCGCCGCCGGCGGCTCGAGGTCCCACGAATCCGCGCGCGACGGCGCCGGAGCGCTGACCGGCGCGGTCCTCGGCGGCACGGGGGGCAACTGCGCCGGCTCCAGGTCCCACGAGTCCGCCCGCCCGGGTTCATTCGTCGATGTCGCCGGCGCGGCTCCGGCCTGCGGGAGGCCGCCCTCCGCGCCCGCCCCGCCCCGCCCGCCGCGACGGCGACGCCGGCGACGCCGCCGCTTCGCCCCGCCCTCGCCGGCCGCCGTCTGCCCGTCATCCGGCCCCGGGACCGGGCCCGACCCGGCGTCGGTCGCCGCGACCATCTCGCCGGGCTCGATATCCCACGAACTCGCGCGGCTCGGCGCCGCCGGCCTGGGTTGCGGCGGGCGCGCTTTCCGGGCCGCGGGCGCCGGGTCCACATCCCAGGAATCGGCGCGCGAGGGCGCATCCCCAGGCGACGCCGCGCCTCCGCCCGGAAGCGGTTCGATGTCCCACGATTCGGCCCGATTCGGCCCGGGTGTGCCGCCCGGCGCCATCGGCTGTCCCTCGACCGCGCCCCCGCGACCGCGGCGGCGCCGACGACGCCGGCGCTTCCCTCCGGCCGGCTGATCCTCGCCTTGCGGCAGCGCGGCCGGCTGTTGCTTCGGCTGTATCGGCCGCGCCGGCTGCGCGATCGGCGCCGCCTGGCCGCCCCTGCCTCGGCGGCGTCGGCCCCGCTTGGCCGGCGTGTCCAAGGCGCCCCATTCCGCCTCCTCGGGCTCGGCCTCTCCGGTCTCCTCAAGGGGGAGGTCGGCGCTCGCCGCCTCCTCCGCAAGCCGCGACGCCTCCGCCTCGATCTCCGCCTCGTGACGCACGATGCCGTGGGCTTCTTCGCCCGGGTCCAGGGCCCAATCCGCCGCCTCTCCCGAGGGGGCGTGCCAGACCTCGAGATCCTCCGGCGGCCTCGGGGTCACCAGCCTCTCGAGATCGATGTCCGCGCCCTGCGCGTCGTACGCGTAGAAGTTCACGCGGTCCAGCGGCGCGGTCTCGCTCACGCGGACCTCGACGTGCTTGCCCGTCTGACGCTCCATGCGCGTGAGCCGCTGGCGCCCGTTCGAGAGCAGTTCCCCCGCGAGGCGCGGCGGGAGCACGACCTCGACCTTCATCACCTTCTCGAAGTGAAGCAGCCACGCGAGTTCGCGCATCCCGTCGGCCAGGGTGTGCGAGGGCCGGGGGATGCGCCCCAGGCCCCGGCAGTGGGGGCACTCGGCGGTGTGCGTCGTGCGGTACGAGCCCCGCATCCGCTGGCGGGTCATCTCGACCACCCCGAACGCCGAGGGCGGGAGCGCCTTGGTGTGGGCACGGTCGCGCTTCAGGTTGCCCTCGAAGCGCTCCATGAGCTCGCGCTGGTGCTTCTTGGACCGCATGTCGATGAAGTCGTTCATCACCACGCCGCCCAGGTCGCGAAGCCGCAACTGCCGCGCGATCTCGTCCGCCGCCTCCATGTTGGTCTTGAACGCGGTGGTCTCCGCGTCCCGGTTGTCGCGCATCTTCCCGCTGTTCACGTCGATCGCCACCATCGCCTCGGTCTCGTCGATCACCAGCGACCCGCCCGAGGGCAGCGGCGTCTCGCGCTGGCCCACCATGCGGATCTGCCCCTCGATCCCGAAGCGGTGGAAGATCGGGCACGCGTCGGCGTACCGCAGCAGCCTCGGCCCGGTCCGCGGCGCGACGATCTTCAGGAACGACGCGGCGCGACGCAGCGCCGCCGTCTCGTCCACCACAACCTCCTCGGTGTCCGCCGTCAGCACGTCGCGCAGGCAGCGCACCAGCAGGTCGCTCTCGGCGTACAGCAGCCGCGGCTTGCTCCCCGACGCCATCCGCCGCTGCATGTCCTTCCACAGCCGCTGCAGGTAGGCCAGGTCCCGCTTGAGTTCGGCCTTGGTCTGGTCCATCCCCGCCGTGCGCAGGATGAACCCGAAGCCCTCCGGCAGATCCAGCTGATCCAGGATCTCCCGCATCTCGCGCCGCTGCTCCTCGTCCTCCACCCGACGCGACACCCCCACCTTGTCCATCTGCGGCATCATCACCAGGAACCGCCCGGGGATCGACAGGTAACTCGTCAGCGTCGGGCCCTTCGTCCCGATCCCCTCCTTCAGCACCTGCACGATCACTTCCTGCCCCCGCTTCACGCACGCCTGGATCGGCGGCCTCTCGCTCCGCGGCGTCTTCCGACCCACCCGCTCGGTCGCGTCGTCCTCCTCCCCAGGGAAGTACTTGGGGTGCACGTCGGTGATGTGCAGGAAGCCGTTCGCCTCGAGCCCGAAGTCGACGAACGCGGCCTGGATCGCCGGCTCGACGTTGGTCACCCGACCGACATAGATGTTGCCCACGTGGCTCGCCGCGTCCATGCGCTCGGCGTGCAGCTCCTCGAGCCGCCCCTCGCGGACGACCGCGACCCGGCATTCGACGCCGGGCACGTAGTTGATGAGCATCCGATTCGTTGCCGTCATGAATTCCTCTGGTTGTTCGCTGCGCCGGCCCCGCGGCACGCACCCCCATCCCCCGCGGGCCCCGCCCGCGATCGATGAGGTTGTGCCGATGCCCGACGCACCTGTCCGGCGGCGCCCCGACGGGGGCGCTCGTCTCCTGGCCGCCTCGATGTCTCGCGGACCGCCGCCGGGCGCACCGAGCCCGGGGCCCCTCCGCGCCGCGCGCCCGGAGGCGCGAACGCGAGAAGCCCAGGGTCCGGACAGTCTCCGAGAGCCCCGAAGCGCCGGGAGGGCGGGCCTTCGCCCTCTCTCCCGCGCCCCGTTTGCCTCGCCCCGCCCCGCTCAACCGGCGAACGCCGGGAGACGGAGGGCAGCGCGGGCCTCGGTCGCTTGCCCGGCGTCGGCCCGCAATCGCGCGGGCGGCCGGGGTGATTCGTACGCCCGAGTCGTTCCGGCGCTTACGCCGGGTCATCGGCGGAACGCCCGCCGAACGCCTCGGGGATGATTTTCCAGGCAGCATCGCGGAGGCACGCCGCGACCTGCCTTTCGGAATCGAACGACCCGACCTTCCGGGCGAGACGCTCGCAAGCCTCCATATCGACCCCGCGGATCACGCGCTTGATGCGCGAGATCGCCGCGGGCGACACGCTCAGGTTACGCAGACCCATCCCCAGAAGCAACATGGTGTATTCCACCTCCCCGGCCATCTCTCCGCACACCGACACCTCGATCCCCTGGCGACGCGCCGCCCGAACAACGTCCTTCATCAGCCGCAGCACCGCCGGGTGGCACGGCGTGTACAGGCTCGCCACCGTCTCGTTGGTCCGGTCCACCGCCAGCACGTACTGCACCAGGTCGTTGGTGCCGATCGAGAAAAAATCGCACTCCCGCGCGAAGGTCGAGGCCATCACCGCCGCCGAGGGCGACTCCACCATGATCCCCACCGGCGTCTCGCGGTCGAACGACACGCCCTCCTCCGCCAGGTCCTCCATCACGTCGTTGAGCACCATCTTCGCCTGGCGCAGCTCCATCAGCGTGGTCACCAGCGGGAACATCACCTTGATCGGCCCGTGCGCCCCGGCCCGCATGATCGCCCGCAGTTGCCGCCGGAACATCGGGATGTTCTGCAGGCAGTACCGGATCGAGCGCAGCCCCAGGAACGGGTTCCGCTCCGGCTCGATCCGCGCGCTCTGCGTGTGCTTGTCAGCGCCGAGGTCGAAGGTCCGGAACGTGCAGGGACGGCCCCCCAGCCGGTTCACCGTCTCCGCGTAGGCCTCGTACTGCTCCTCCTCGGTCGGCTCGTGGTCCATCGTCAGCCACAGGAACTCGGTCCGGAACAGACCGACCCCGGCGCCCCCCAGCTTGGTCACCGCCGACGCCTCGGTCGCGAACTCGATGTTCCCGAGCAGGCACACCTCCGTGCCGTCGGTGGTGACGGCGGGGAGCGAGGCCATCTCGCCCAGCGTGGCGCTGAAGGCCCGCATGCGCAGGGTGTACGCGCGGTAGCTCTCCAGCGTCTCCTCGTCCGGGTTCAGCACCACCACGCCGCGGTCGCCGTCCACGATCACCGTCTCGCCGTCGCTGGCGAACTCCGCCAGTTGCCCCACGCCCAGCACCGCCGGGATGCCCAGCGCCTGGGCCACGATCGCCGTGTGGCTCGTGCGGCCCCCGGTGTCGGTCGCGACCCCCAGCACCGTGCCGGGGTGGAACGCCGCCGCCTGGCTCGGGGTGAGCTCGTGCGCCACCACCACCGCCGGCTCCTCCAGCCTCGAGAGCGCCGACTTGTGCTCCCCGGTCAGGGCCTGGAGCACGTGGCGCTCCAGATCGCGCACGTCGTCCACCTTGGTCGCGAAGGAGTGATCCCCGAGTCGCGCGAACGTCTCGGCCAGCCGGGCGAACTCCACCGCCACCGCGTACTCCGCCGTCACCTTCTCCGCCTCGATCCGCCGGCGCATCGGCTCGGTCAGCGAGCGATCGTGCAGCATGCCTTGGTGGAAGGCGAAGATCTTCGCCGCCTCGTCGCCCAGCTCCCGCTCGGCCCGCTGCCGCAGCCGCTCCAGCTCGCCCACCGACGACGCCAGCGCCCCGTCCAGCCTCGACTTCTCGAACTCGACCCGGCTCTCGGGCACCGTCCGCCGCGGCACGCGCAGACCCGCATCGTCGAAGACAAAGACCTTCCCGATCGCCACGCCGCCGGAGACAGGGATGCCTTTGTAGATCTCCATGCGCTCAACGCCGGCCCATCGCGGCTCGGCGGCGAGGAGGGCTCGGCCCCTGTCGCCACGGTCCGGACGCCGACGGCGCGACCCTCTCCCGAGGGACGCCGATCATCCGCCCATCCTATCGGCAAGCCGCCCCGGCGCGCACGCCAATCGCCCGGGGCTTGATCATTTCCGCGCGCAGCGTCCGATCACGCGCGCCCCCATCCGAAGCCTTCCCCCTTGACTCAACGGCCCGCCCATGCTTGAATACCTCTGCAGGAGGGTTGGCGAAAGTCACACGGGTCTTCCGGCCGCGAACCCCGCGGCCGTCGCTCCTCGCGACGCCCTGCGCCTCTCGCCCTCGCTCGTCTTTTCGACGACAACATGAGCACACTGACCGGGATACTGGAGTGGCCCTCGCGCGCCGAGGGCCGCGTCCGCCAACTCAACGGCATGACCGTCCAGCATGCCGACACCGACCCCTTCGTCCCCCTCGAACTCGGAGAGCGCTACCACTTGCGCAACGGGCTCGAGGTCACCGTCGAGGTCGGCGACCGCAAGTCGCGCCGGCGCCGCCGCGGCCCCAACCCGGGCCCGCGCAACGTCCGCCCCGTCGTGGAGGAATTCCTCTCCATCGAAGGCCTCCCCCCGGACCGCTTCCTCCAGGTCAAGCCCTTCGACGAACTCACCTCGATCGATCCGCAGCCCCGCCTCCAGCTCGAATACCGCGGCTGCCCGCCCTCCTGCCGCCTCATCGACCTCTTCTGCCCCATCGGCCGCGGCCAGCGCGCCCTCATCGTGTCGCCCCCCAAGGCCGGCAAGACCACGCTGCTGATGGACATCGCCAAGGCCCTTTCCATCAACCACCCCGCCGCCGGCGTCGGCGTGCCCGGCACGCCCGGCTACGTCCCGGGCGTCGAGGTCCTCGCCCTGCTCATCGACGAGCGCCCCGAGGAGGTCACCGACTTCCGCCGCAACGTCCCCGCGCAGGTCTTCGCCTCCTCCAACGACCACGACACCGAGAAGCACATCGCCCTGGCGCAGTGGGTGGTCGAGCGGGCCAAGCGCATGACCGAGGCCGGCAAGCACGTCGTCGTCCTCCTCGACTCCATCACCCGCATGGGACGCGCCTTCAACGCCTCGCGGCGACACGCCTCCTCGGGCCGCACCATGACCGGAGGCCTCGACTCCAAGGCCCTCGAAATCCCCAAGCAACTCTTCGGCGCCGCCCGCAACACCGAGGAAGCGGGCTCGCTCACCATCCTCGCCACCTGCCTGGTCGACACCGGCTCCGCCGCCGACCAGATCATCTTCGAGGAGTTCAAGGGCACCGGGAACATGGAACTGATCCTCGACCGCAAGATCGCCGAGCGGCGGCTCTTCCCCGCCATCAACCTCGCCGCCTCGGGCACGCGCAAGGAGCACCTGCTCATGCCCAAGGCCGAACTCGACACCGTCACCGCCCTCCGCCGCCGCCTGCTCAACACGCCCCCGCCGGTCCAGATCGAGCAGCTCCTCGGCGCCATGCAGCGATTCCCCACCAACGCCCACCTGGTCGGATCCGCCTCCTGATCGCCGCCGCGCTCGCGCGGGCCGCCCCGCCGCTCTAGACTCTCCGCATGATGGAACGCCGCGGCGAGCGCTGGCTCCTCGCCGGCAGCCTGCTCCTCGGGTTGCTCGCGGCGTCCGCCTATTTCCTGCTCGCCCCGCCTCCCCCCGTCAGACCCGGCGACATCGTCCGCGCCGCCCCACCGCCCCCGCCGCCCGAGTGGCGGCGCGAAGCCTTCCGGCGACTCGAACGCTCCGTCGACCGATCGAGCCCCGACAGCGTCGCACGCCGCGCCCTCGCGGCCCGGCGCCTCCTGGCCGTCGAGCGCGCCCTCGCCTACAGCACGGAGGAGTTCCAGCGGCGCGTGACGCCCGCCGCGCTGCTCCGGCGGCTCAGCCAGTCGCTCTCGATCGCCGGCTCGCGCACCCTCTCCTCCGACCTTCGCCCGGGCACGATCGACCCCGAGGGCCGCGTTGTGTTCGACCCCGACGCCGCCGCGACGCGCAAGCACGCCGTGTTCACCGCGGTGGGCCGCGACGCCGCCCTCTACATCCTCACCACCAATCTCGTCTTCGACCCCTCCTCCTCCGAATGGAGGTCCGACGGCTTCATCGGCAGCCTGCCCCTCGCCCTCCGCCGGCACGATCGCGATCCCGACAGCCTCGCGGCCTTCCTCCTCGAAGCGCTCGCGGCGGAGGCGACCTCCACCGCCGCCGGGCTCTACATCGCCATGCCCGCCGCCGACCCCGACTTCCCCGCCGGGGTTCGCCTGCGGATGCTCTACCCCGACATCGTCGGCTTCGAGTCCGCCTCGCTCGAGAAACCACGCCGCGCCGCCGACCCGGCGCGGCCCCAGGCCGAGATCATGCTTGTCCACGCCCAAACGATCCGCAGGGGCGCCCCCTCCGCGTGGACCTTCATCCTCGAGCGCCCGCTCGACGACAGGCGGTCGG
The DNA here is from genome assembly GCA_947476675.1 of Phycisphaerales bacterium. Classification (GTDB taxonomy): domain Bacteria; phylum Planctomycetota; class Phycisphaerae; order Phycisphaerales; family UBA1924; genus CANJRL01. The sequence goes on along the minus strand of CANJRL010000013.1, from coordinate 836 downwards.
AACCGTGGCGGCTCGCCCGCATCGCCCGCGGGAATCGCCCCCTCCGCCCCGACGAACTCCGGCCCGATCCGGTTCCCCCCGGCCCGACGCCCGGCGTCAAGCCCCCCGAGATCCGCCTCGTTGAGCCATGAACCGCCCATGCCCACACCCATCGCCTCCATCATCGATCACACCGCGCTCAAACCCGAGACCACCGACGCCGACGTCGACCTTCTTGTGCGCGAGGCTGTCGAGCACGGCTTCGCCGCGGTCTGCGTCAACGGCCGCTTCGCGCTGCGCGTCCGCCACGCCATCGACGCCGCCCGCGCCGCCGGCGCAGCGCACGCCGTGCGCGCCTGCGCCGTCGCCGGGTTCCCCCTGGGCGCGACCATCCCGATGGCCATGGCGATCGAGGCGACGCAGTGCTGCAAAGCCGCTTCCGGGGGCGCCGAAGAGGTCGACGTCGTCGCCTTCCTGCCGCACCTGCTCCGCGCCGACCACGCCGGGGCGGGGGCGGACGCGCTCCGCGACGACCTCCTGATCACCACCCGCGCCGTCCGCGCCGTCTCGCCTTCGATCGTCGTCAAAGTGATCCTCGAGACCGCGGCTCTCAAGGCCCACGCCGACACCCGCCACGCCTCCGACTCGGTCGCCGCCGCGAACCTCTGGGAATCCATGATCGACGCCGGATGCCGCGCGTCCCGCGAGGCCGGGTGCGACTTCGTGAAGACCTCGACCGGCTTCCACCCCGCGGGGGGCGCGACCGAGGGCGCCGTCCGGTTGCTCAAACGCCACGCCGGCCCGCTGAAGGTCAAGGCCTCCGGGGGCGTGCGCACGCGCGACGATGCGCTGCGCAT